>CAZMBH010000021.1:0-9095 GCA_964564535.1 uncultured Gammaproteobacteria bacterium | reverse complement strand
TAACATTTGGTTTAAGTTTCCGTTTAATTGTTTCAACCTCAGGAAGTTCGGGCATAGTAAGAAATATCAAATATTAAATATCAAAGATCAAAAATAAAACAAAGAGTCATTCCCGCGAAGGCGGGAATCCAGACTAAATAATTATAAACTGGATCCCCTCCTACGAGGGGATGACAATTTCAAATTAACAAAATTTAATATACTCTCTTTAAATCTTTCTTCACTAAACCTTTCTGCCGTCTTTCTCGCTTCTTTTCTCATTTCTAAATACTCTTCTTTCGTTAAACTTGTTAACTCGCTAACTTTTTCATTCAACGAACTTTCTTCTAATTTATCAAAAAGATAACCGTTTTTTCCATTGATGACATATTCCGGCAGGCCACCCGAACGGTAGGCGATGACCGGTAGTCCGTAACCCATCGCTTCAACCACGGCAATCCCAAATTCTTCATCACGGGAAGCAAATAAAAATCCTTTGGCATTTAAACAGGTTTTTTTTAGTTCTTTGTCAGTAAGATTTCCTAAAAACTCAACCGTCGGACCGGCTAATTGTTTTAATCTTTCTTCGTCACGGCCGCTTCCGACTATTTTAAGTTTAAATTTTGATTTATTGGCAGCTTTAATTAAAACATCAATGTGTTTTGCACGGGCTAACCGAGAAACTGTTAAGAAATAGTTATTTGGTTCACGGGTTAACGGGTTAACGGGTTTTTCTGGAATGCTAACTGGAGGATAGATCACTGTTGAATCGCGGCGGTAGAATTTTTCGATCCGTTTTTTCGTTTCCTGACTGTTGGCAACCAAAAAATCCGCCCGCTGCGTTGAGGTAAAATCCCAGATCCGCAAAAAATGATTAACGATATAACCGTAGATTTTTATGAAAAAATATTTCTGCCACTCGATCGCCGTTTCGTATCCGTAAAGATAACGGGGCGGGTGATGAATATAGGAAATATGGATCGTCGGTTTTTTTGTTTTTATTCCTTTAGACATCCAACTGCCAGAGGAAGAGATAACTAGATCGTATTTGGAAAAATCAAAACTTTCCCAAATCAAAGGAGTTAAAAATCGAAAAGGGGAGTAGAATCTGTTTAAAAATGGAATTCTACCAAACCAGCTGACATTAATTTTCCAATCTTTAATTAACTGCTTATGGGATCCTAATGAGTTTAAATCAAAAGTGGTTGTATAAACATCGGCAGTCGGGAAAATTTTTTTGAGAGAGACAAGGACGCGTTCAGCACCGCCAAATTCCCGTAGTTGATCGTGTACTAATGCGACTTTCATAAAGTATATTATACTAAGAATATATTTAATTAATTTAAGTCGAATGTCATTCCCGCGAAGGCGGGAATCCAGACTAAATAATTATAGACTGGATCCCCTCCTACGAGGGGATGACAAACATAAATCATGAATATACTAAATGCATTTTTTTTGGGAATAATCGAAGGAGTCACCGAATTTTTACCAATATCTTCAACGGCTCATTTGATTATTTCCTCAAAATTATTAGGAATTCAAAGTACTGAATTTCAGAAATTCTTTGAAGTTTTTATTCAATCAGGAGCAATTTTGGCGGTTGTTTTTGTGTATTGGAGAATTATTCTTAAAAACAAAAATTTAATGGTCAATATTGTTTTATCTTTTATTCCTACTGCAGTTGTTGGTTTATTACTTCATAAAGTAATTAAAAATGTTTTTTTTGAAAGTTTTACCCTAATTGCCGTAAGCTTATTGGTTATTGGTTTATTTTTTATTGTTTACGAATTTTTATTAAAAAAGAAAATTGTCAAAGCCGACAAAAAGATCATTCAGATGACGATCTTGCAAGCTTTGTTAATAGGAACAGGTCAATCTTTAGCGGTTATTCCCGGTGTTTCAAGGGCCGGAGCAGTAATTTTGACAATGATGGTGATGGGATTTAACCGGGAAGAATCAGCTTTATATTCTTTTGTTTTGGCGGTGCCGACTCTTTTTGCCGCCTCTGCCTTTGATTTTATTAAGACAGATCCTCAATTGATTTTTTCAGGCAGCAACCCGCTGTTTTTACTGGTCGGCCTAACAACTTCTTTTTTCAGTGCGCTACTGGCAATTAAATGGTTTATAAAATTCCTACAGAAGAATTCACTATCTTATTTTGGAGTTTATAGAATCGCACTGGCAATTTTTACTTACTTTGCCCTTTAGTACTCCCGATTGATATAATATAAAAGATTATGTTCTCGTATTTCAACGGATAGAATAAGGCCCTCCGAAGGCTTTGATGGCAGTTCAATTCTGCCCGAGAACACTGGGTTTACCCTGAGCGAAGTCGAAGGGCTTATAGGTAAGTGGTATACCGGGTCATTCGCATTGACCAATCGCCAGTTCGATTCTGGCTAAGTCCACCAAGTTCTCGAAAGGTTTAAGAGCTTTAAAGCTTGAATATAATTAGTGCTATTATAGATAACATCATTCCAAAAATTTGATTTTTTGTCATTTTTTCTTTATAGAAAATAAATCCTAGAGAAAGCGTTATTAATAATGAGAAATTTGAAACTGCCCCGACTATAGAAAAAGAGCCTGTTTTTAGAGCATTTATAAAAAAGACTAGGCCGGTAAAATTCAAAATTCCAATCAATGTTCCTAAGGAGTAGATATTAATAAACTCATTATTCTTAACGATTATTTTGTTCTGCTCTTTATTCATTCTTTTAAATTTTCCCAACAAGTAAGAAAAAATAAACCCTAATCCATAACTTAAAAATGTGAATGAGAAAGTACCTTTTACAAATTCTAGGGTAAAATTTCCAAGAGCGGCAAATAAAGTACTGGCAAAAGTTAATATTAACCCGATTTTGAAATATTGCTTAATATTTTTTTCTTTATTGATCGTTAATAGGTAGATAGCTAGCACAGTAATGAGTAATCCAACGATCTGTAAAGTGGTCAAATGTTGGTTTAGGAATAAATAAGAAATAATAACCATTAAAAATAATGTACCTGTCCTGTTAATTGGGTAAAAAATATTCAATCCTATTCTTTTTAAAGCTTCAAACCTGGTTATTATCGAAGAAAAAAAGGTAACAGCATTTAGAAAGGCTATAAATAATAGAAAATAGATATCAATTATTTTTTCATGAGATATAAGGAACAAGAATAGACTCAGTATAGTCACCGTAACCCCAAAAATTGTAGTAATTTTTGTGCTGCTATATCCTTTTTGTGCAGATACTTTGTATAGAAAATTTTCAAAACCCCAAAATAGCGCTGATAATATTGACAAGATAAACTAATTCATAAAATAATTTTACCAAATAAATCATTGACTTCAATTTATAATTTTAGTACTATAGAATCGTATTCTAAAATAGTTACAGACCTGTTCTATTATGACAAAAATACATGAACTAAAAAAAGCTCTTTCTTTAAGAAAAAAAGGGAAGAGTTATTCACAAATCAAAGAAGAACTTAGAATAAGTAAAAGTACTTTAAGCAGATGGTTAGGGAAAATTCCATTAACAAAAATTCAGTTAAGAAATTTAAAAGATAAAAATCAAAATCGCATTGAAAAATTTATCCTAACGATGAGGTTAAAGAGGGAAAAAAGACTTAATCAATATTATCAAAATGAAAAGTTAAAAATATTACCACTATCAATAAAAGAATTATATTTGTCTGGAATATTTTTGTATTGGGGAGAAGGGAATAAAACTTCTAGAAGCAGCATAAGTGTGAGTAATACTGATCCTGAAGTATTAAAATTTACAATTTTTTGGATGATCAAATCGTTAAGTATCAAAAAAGAAAAAATAAAAATATATTTACATTTATATAGTGATATGAATATTAAAGAAGAAATAAATTATTGGAGTCACCAACTAAATATTAATTCAAGGCATTTTTCTAAACCATATATTAAAAAAACAAAAAAAATATCTTTAGATCAAAAAGGATTTGGGCATGGAACTTGCACGGTTGTTTTTAATAACACGCAACTTAAAGAAACATTGTTAATGTCAATAAAAGCAATTTCAGATTTTTTTGGAGGAAAAATAAGAAGTATTTGATATACTTTGAAGGTATTGGAACCGTAGTTCATCGGTTAGAACGCGACTCTTATAAAGTCGATGTAGAAGGTCCGACTCCTTCCGGTTCCACAGTTTATTTTGTTATAATTAAAATAATTTTTTATTGCCGAGATAGCCAAGGTGGTCACGGCGGGGGTCTGAAAAACCTCAGATGTCGGCTCGACTCCGACTCTCGGCACTTTTTTTATGCGAAAAATTCCAGGGACAATGATTTCTCAACATCCCGATAATGGAAACCGGCCGTATTGGAAAAAAAATACTTTCATAAAAACAGGTGAAGAAATAAAGGAAAGCTTCTTGTCTTTTTCTGAGCTGGGTACTTCTGAATATAAATGGGATTGGGAAGGTAAATATGTTGATGAGTCAGTTATAGAAAAACTTCTCAGCGAATACCATAAATACTTTAAAAAAAATCCATTAGGCAAGGAAAAATTTTTAACCTTTCGGCTTCCAAATCCTAAAGTTGAGACAGAGTTTCGACTAGGTAGGGCCTTTATGGGAATTTTAGGAGCAGCAGGTTTAGCAAAAAAAATAGGTTTTCATAGTCCGCCTATGTTTGAGGTAATACTTCCAATGACAGAAAGTGCTGAAGAAATGATTGCGATTCAGGAAGCTTTTAAAGAAATTGCGTCGCTAAAACACACTCTTTATGATTTTGGAGAAGATAGTCTAAAACACATAGAAATAATTCCATTATTTGAACAAGTTAATACAATTATAAAGTCTAATAAACTTTTGGAAAAATATTTTAAGTTACATGAAAAAATATTTCGCTTCAAACCGTACTATCTTCGTCCATATTTGGCTCGTTCCGATCCAGCTTTGAATTCAGGTTTAGTGCCAACGGTTTTAGCTATTAAAATTAGCCTTTCACATTACTTGGAATTTGAAAAAAAACATCATGTTAAACTTTATCCGATTATTGGTTCTGCTTCACTGCCTTTTCGAGGAGGGTTAACACCAAGTACTATTGATCAGTTTTGTCATGAATATAAAGGAATAAGAACAGTTTTGATACAGAGTGCTTTCAGATACGATTATGAAAAAAAATTAGTTATCAAAGGAATCAGAAAACTGGAAAAAATTCTTCCTTTGGGAAAAGCAACTTTGATTCCAACGTCAGACGAAAAAAAATTAAAAAAATTAATACCCGTATTTGAAAATTATTACCGCAATACAGTAGAACACCTTGCGCCTCTAATTAATATTATTGCTTCAGAACTCCCTAAAAGGCGGGAAAGAGTTCAACATATTGGTCTTTTTGGCTATTCAAGGGGTGTAGGAAAAGTAAAACTACCAAGAGCAATCGGCTTTACCGGAACCTTATATTCTTTAGGAATACCACCGGAAATTATCGGGACGGGAAGAGGAATAAAATACGCCATAGAAAATCATCAAATAAAATTATTAGAAAAATACTATTTAAATATTAAAGATGATTTAAGACGGGCTGGCAGATATCTTCAAAAAAATGAATTAATGGAATTAGCAAAAAATTTTCAAGTTTGGAAAGACATTCAAACAGATGTTTTCGAAATTGAAAAATATTTAGGTTATAAGCTAGGCCCAGCTACTGAATCAGAGAAAGAACATTTTGAAATTGTCGGTTGTCTTCATAGGGCAATTGATACAGGAAAAAAATATCAAAAGTACCTGAATCGTCTTGCAATTTTACGAAAAAGTTTAGGTTAAAAAATCCCCTTGCAATTTTTTTTGAAAACTTTATTATTAACACAATATGAAAAATACAACCATATCAAAGAGGCTCAAATCGGTTCCAGCTTCCCCAATTAGAAAATTAGTACCGTATGCAATGGAGGCGAAGATACAGGGTATCAAGGTGCTCCATTTAAATATTGGAGACCCTGATATTAAAACACCGAAGGTAATGATTGACGTGTTGAACAAATGGACCGAAAACCCAATCCGTTATGGGCAGTCACAAGGAGAGGGAAAATTTATCAATTCCTTAGTTAGTTACTTTAACCAGTTAGGATTTGGATTTATTGACGGAAAAAATATTCAGGTAACCACGGGCGGATCCGAGGCAATTTCAATGGCATTTTTTGCAGTCTGCCAACCGGGTGAAGAAGTGATCACTTTTGAACCATATTATGCAAACTATAATTCTTATGCCACCATAAACGGGGTTAAGATAGTTCCGGTTTTGACAACCGGAGAGACAGGTTTTCATCTGCCGGAAAGACAGGTGATTGAAGGAAAAATAACCAAAAAAACAAAAGCGATTATTATCTGCAATCCCAACAATCCTACAGGAACAGTCTATACAAAAGATGAAATGGAAATGCTTGTTTCAATATGCGTAAAAAATAATTTATTTTTAATTTCGGATGAAGTTTACAGGGAATTTGTCTATGATGGAAAAAAACATATATCGATTTTGGAATATATGAAAAAATATCCGGATAAAATGATCCTCCTCGACAGTCTTTCTAAACGGTATAGTCTTTGCGGTGCACGACTGGGAATGTTTGTTTCTTTAAATGAGGATTTGATAAGCGGAGTTTTAAGAATCGCTCAAGGAAGATTATCCTCTGGTCTTATAGATCAGGAAATGGCTTCAAAATTGACGGAAGTAGATCAAAGTTATTTCAAAGAGGTCCATAAAGAATATCAAACTCGCCGGGACGTTTTATATAACGGTTTAAAATCAATTCCGGGAGTTTTTCTTGAAAAGCCTGAGGGCGCTTTTTATACAATCGTAAAACTTCCAGTGACAGACTCGGAAGATTTTTGTCAATGGTTATTGAGTAAATTTGTCTATGAAAAAACAACGGTGATGATCGCTCCTGCCGCCGGTTTCTACGGTACAAAGGGAAGGGGAAAGAATGAAGTCAGAATCGCTTACGTCTTGAATACCCGTGATTTGGAAAAAGCGATTGAGATATTACGTCGCGCTCTGGTAGAATATTGACATTGCGGGCGTAGTTTACCGGTAAAATGCCTCCTTGCCAAGGAGGAGACAACGGGTCCAATTCCCGTCGCCCGCTCCAAGTCCCGACTTGTCGGGCGGCGCGATAGCGCCGCCCACTGATCCGGAAGGTCACAATCGACTATTCTTGCTTTTAGGGTTAGGTTCGAGCCAGTCTTTTTTAGGAACTCTCTTTTTTGAAAAAGATTTATATTGTCCGATGCGATTTTATCAGCAGTCAATGCTGTATTGAAGAATTCTCTCATAGGTTCGAGCCACTTATTGGGGAAAAGTTCAAGAGTTTTAATTCTTTCCTCTAAGGTCTTTTTATCTCCCATAAACTTATCCTTTTTTGTAAGGTAATCTTCCCGACTGACAACATTGTCCAAATAGGAATCTAAAAGTTTACTGAGCTTTACACTAGTATTCAGTAAGCTCTCTTTAAACTCTTGAACTTTTCTCCGCACTTCTGACCGCTGTTGATGTTCGTCTTTGGACAGGCGATCTATAAACCATTGGTGGTCAGAAGTGGACAAAGAAACTTTTTGAATATGTTGGTTCAATTGATTCATTAAAATCTCTTGACGGATGAATGGTTGGGAGCATGAGGAAATCTTGCTCTTACGGGTACAACGGTAATAGATAAAATCAACTGTATGGTTAACCGTTTCATAACGCCTAATATGATGCTCAGCCGTAACCATCATCCCACATTCTCCACATTTGATTAATCCGGTGAACGGGAAGTCAAGAGATTTTAATGGGAAGATATGGGTTCTCTCACAGATAACCTCTTGAACTTTATCAAAAAGTTTCTTTGTAATAAGTGGCTCGTGGATTCCTTGATAAATTTCTTTGTTAAAGCGAAAATACCCAAAGTAAAAGGGGTTTGAGAGGATAAACTTTACACGATCTCTAGTAATTAATTTATTACCTCGGGTTGTCAATCCTTTCTCCTTGAGAAATATACGCATCTGGTCATAGGTATACTGACCGCTGGAAAATAACTCAAATAACTCAATGACTATTGGAGCGACTTTGGGATCCAAAAGAATCTTTTTGTTGAGTCTATCATTTACATATCCCAAAGGAGCGGGGCCAGGGCATTCTCCTCTTCTTACCTTTTGCCTCAAACCCCTTTTAGTATTTTCGCTCAAGGAATCCACATAGTATTTACTTTGACCAAAAGCAATTGATAACATGAAAAGTCCCTGCGGAGTGTTTTGAAACCAGAAAGTCGGGAACTTGAGGTCGTCTAAAATATTACGATCAAGAAGGTAGACGACCCGACCAGCGTCAACTGCATTACGGGCTAGTCTATCCGGGTGCCAAGCTAATATACCTTGAGCTTCGCCCTTTTCTACCCGATCCAACATTTGGTTAAATAGTTCCCGACCAGGGACTTTAGCTGTTTTACTCTCAATAATAGTATCAACTACAGTTAAACCCTCTTTTACAGCAAATTCGCGAAGCTCATCAATCTGGGCAGGGATAGATAGCAGTTGACGCTCTTCATCATCTGTCGACTTTCTGGCATAAAGAAAATATTTTGAAGCTAGAGCAGGACTTTTCATGTTATCAAATTAAAAAAATGTCTAATTGCAAAATAATAGTACGCCTTTAATAATAATTTTCAATATCAATATTGATTTAATTTCTACAATAGTACGGACTAAGTACGGATTGAGTAAGGGATAGCTCGTTATTAGACATTTTTTTAAAAAAAAATTTCCTATTTTATTGCTTTTGGTCAAACCAACCGCTTGGCGGTGGAAAAGAGATAAAATCGCATCCTCCTGCCTTAAGCGGGAGAAAAGAATAAGCATTAGAATGATAGACAATTTAAATCTTTTTGAAAAAAACTAAAAAAGACTGTGCAAGAATAGTGGATTGTGACCTTCCGGATCAGTGGGCGGCGCTATCGCGCCGCCCGACAAGTCGGGACTTGGAGCGATTATACCAAACCACTCGAACCTATTTCATTAACAACCTGTAATGAGAATATTATAGACAAATTCTTTTCAGATTGCGACACTTAGTCTTGTACAATACAAGATGAGCCCGAAAGTAGATACGGTTTCAAATACAAC
>CAZMBH010000020.1:0-17546 GCA_964564535.1 uncultured Gammaproteobacteria bacterium | reverse complement strand
AAAATCCTGTCAAGTAAAATATTTGGTATCAAGATTTCCGGTACACGCTATAGTTTCAATCCACGCCCCCGCATGGGGGGCGACCCATCAGATGTAGTCAATGCGGGGAACGTGCCAAGTTTCAATCCACGCCCCCGCATGGGGGGCGACGTCAAAGTTCAATGATGCTATTATGCGTCTATCTGTTTCAATCCACGCCCCCGCATGGGGGGCGACTCCAGCGCTGTAATGCGCTGTTTTTAATAATAATTCGAGGCCCGTTTTGCGAACCGCCGAATTTCAATCCTCCTTTTCTTTGATCTTATAACCTTTGAATTTATAACCAATTGAAATTGCCTCTAAAATCATCCGTGCGAAACGCTTGATCAAAAATGGGCCTAAAGATTATTTATTTCAGCAAGTTACTCTTCGAAGCCCCGTCGCGAGCATCAGGTTCGCGCAAGGCTTTTAGACAATCAGCGGCCCGTCCGGATCATCGGGTTTCTTGGTGCCCACATGCTCCACCCGGTTCCGCCAGTTGGCGCCCAGGAAATAAAAACGGAGGCTATCCCTTTCGGGTCAATTTCATCTGAATGCCGGTCGTCTATTCCAATGTCGCACAAGCCAGCTAATTGATGATTTTGGCTTTTGGTGGAATAAGATGTGGGACTGAATCGTTTCAAATGCAATGGAATTAGATTCTCAAAACATAACCATACCCGCAACATAAGTAGGGTATCTTCCCGTATCTCGTATGATTGTGCCTCCTGAGGTACACAATGTTTGACCCACCTTACCATGACCTCAGCCAAGCGCTCATATTAATCAAACAAAGTCCTCTACCTATCCCGACTCAAACGGTTTGCAGTTGCCTGCGGCCTATGGTAAATTGTTCACAGAAGCCAATCCATATCTGATTGGTGCCTTTATGATATACAGGTTTTTCAGACTCTTCAGATGGGATAGTTTAAGCACCGGTTTATCTTGGGAGTTCGGGACGAACCCTTCACTCATAACTGATGTCTGGATCAGTATCTGATAGAGGACCCCTATGAATGGGCTAAAGAACGCCCCATTTGACGTGATCATCGTTGGCTCCGGGCCCGGGGCTGCGTCGGTAACTCATGAGCTGAGCAGGTTCGGAAAACGAGTCTTGGTATTAGAGATGGGGTCTGAAGATAAGATCAAAGGCACCCTCCTTCAAGGCGCATCGCTTGCCTTGATACCAGGGAAAAGCCTCCTGTTCACTCAAGAGCTGCTGGCACTGGTTCGCGGAATTGTCTATGGTGGAAGCTCCATCTTGTATTACGCCTGTGCTTTTGATCCCCCTTATGAGATTTTTGATTCCCGCGGAATCGATCTTCGACCGGAGGTTGAGCAGGCCAAGAAGGAGCTGCCGATCGCACCCTTGTCGGACGATTTAGTTGGTCCCGCAGCGAAGAGGATCATGGAAAGTGCGCAGGCTCTCGGTCATCCCTGGCACAAAATCCCCAAAATCGTCTACCAGGAAAGATGCCGTCTCAACTGCGATAAGTGTACGATGGGCTGCCCGTACGACGCAAAATGGACATCACGCATGTATATTGATGAGGCTCTTGGTAGAGGGTCACATTTAATAACCGGTTCCCATGTGAAGCGTATCGTAGCGGATACCGGTTCTGCAAATGCCGTAGAGTTCACCAAGGCGGGAAGGACTCATCACGTCAGTGCACCCGTAATCGTACTGGCAGCGGGAGGCATAGGAACCCCGCTTATTCTCCGGAATTCCGGTATCGGAGCGGCCGGTTACGATTTCTTTTTTGACCCCCTAATCGTTGCGATGGGCGAGGCGGACAATGTTAGCTGTGGGAAGGAGTTCCCCATGGCTGCAGGCTATTGGGATGTAGATGAAGGTTATGTCATGACTGATCTTGTATGGCCCAGGTGGATTTTCTCAATCTTTGCAGCTGAGGTGCTGCGCTTTGACCGATTGGCCTCTCACCGCCGAACCTTGCCGATTATGATCAAAGCCAAGGATGGGTTAAGTGGGCATCTAACATCCCGTGGCATTGTTTGCAAGCGATTAGCTGAAAACGACCGAAGAAAGCTGCTTCGGGGATATGAACGCGCCAAACATATCCTGCAACACGCAGGTGCTCACCATATCTTTAAGACCTGGTTCTTGGCTACACATCCAGGCGGTACTGTAAAAATTGGAGATTTGGTCGATCGCGACCTCAAAACTGAGCTGAATAACCTCTATGTCTGTGACTGCTCTGTTATTCCAGAGTCCTGGGGATTGCCGCCCACGCTGACACTCATCGCTTTAGGGAAAAGATTAGGCAGACACTTGGCGACTGAATCCGGCCTTCTTCATTGAACGGAATATCATTATTCTGGACGTCTTGCCTTTTTCCGGTGCTTTCAAAACACATCTTCCATTGGGAACGAAAATGAAAATCCTGGCAAGTTAGCCGTTAGGAGCCATTGCCAGACTGCTATGTATACAGTTGATATAAAAGGATTTTAATGTGATTGAAGCCTGATCCGAATGGCAGTTATGTTGCCAGGTATATGTCAAAATCGGTGGCGTTGAACTTGTGAGATATCCAGATGCTAAGCCCCGTGACCCTGTCCATGTATACCTCCTGATCATGGCCCCTTTAGTCGCTTAAGCAGCTTAAGAAAAGATCATAAATCTTGATTCAATCGATACCTTTTCCTTTGGATAGAGAATTTCTTTGGAAAACATCGCCTATTTTGGTTGAGCGTAAAGATTTTGTGTCGTAGATATCAACACGATCTTGTGAAATCAGGATACCCAATATCTCGTCAGAAAGGTCGAATAAACTCGTAGGGCCGGGACGACGTAAGGCATGTCTCAGGTTTTCGATGTCTCAAAATCTTCGAGACTTCCAAAACATACATGCCATTCAACCCAGTTGTTATAGGAACCGCATCGCAAGAGCGGGTCAAGCCTCCAGGTTCATGGATATCACAGGTTTTACGAGCTTGACCATATTTTGGATTTTGAGATATAGGATGGGATGGATTGAGGAAGGCATCTTTAGCTTTTGATGCAATGTTCTCAGAAAGGAACCGTAGGCATATACCAGGTTTTTGGTTGGGCGAAATCTGTGACATTTCAAGAAGATGTGTCAGTATGTCGCGATGATGGTTTGAATATGGCGTGAGGTTCCCTTTTCCCGCAGCTATCGAACTCCACTGTAGTATCCTGATAATCGATTGTTTATAGTGTAGAGAAATTAGACATTTTCCGCCCGGCAAAGAAATCTGTGACAAAAGAGTGCAAAAATGAAAGCAGAAAACGAACATCAGCGAGCCTTGAGATTATGGATAACGGCGGGTCTTTCAATTCCCGAGGTTATCAATTTGAAAGGAGATGCTGGATATCTCCTTAACAACATGATCGCTAAGTACACCCTTTCTGCGGATTACTATTTGATCTCGGAAGCAGCTCTGCGTCAATTGCAAAGGGAAGGGGTGGATATTGAAAAAATTCACAAAAGAAGCGAATTTTACGGTAAGAACAGCTTATATATCTATGAGCACTCAATTCCTTCAAGCATTATCCGAGCTGAGTTACTCAAGAGCGATCGTGCCCCGGCAAGTGTAGAAAACATTCTTCAGCAAACGGGACACGTAGCCGTATTACTGAGAACTGAAAACGCAAACCTGTCACATGCCAAGTTGCAGAGGAGGATGCCAAGCGGTTGGAAAATAGGCGGCGATCCTTTTGCTCGATACAAAGAAGTCGGGATAGGGATTAGCAAAGCAGTGCTAAAGGTTGACGGCCCAATAATGCGATGAAAGAGCCCTATTGTATCCAAACTGCCTGCAAATTAGGGGGGATTACAGCTGTTGACCATCAGGGTTTGCCTCTTGAATAGGTCCTCGCGATTATAATTTCTTATAAAAATCCGGTCATTGTGATGTGTGATCGGCTAATGTAGTACGGCCCACTTTCTGTATTTAGAACATATCGCCCCATGTGGCGTCTCACAATTTCAGTGCGGTCCTCCTTTCAGGAGACACTTCCCACTTCTTGAGGCATCCCTGACATATCTGTAAACAGGGGGCTCGACTTCTCCTTTTCCAGCCCAATACTCCTGAACTGTCTTGTCTCCGATGGCTTGGCTTTCCATCCAGATTCATGCGCAGGTTCATCCATGCACGTTCCGGAGGACCTTACCAATTGTCTCGTGTTGCTTCACAGCATAATATCCCATGTGCCCTTTGACCGAATCCGACAAATCGACATTCACGACTCCTGCAATGCCCTCTATCGGGCGAAGGCCGATAGGGTCGCCCCTGCCAAACGTGCCCAATTTATAAAGATATTTCAATACAGAATCGTTTTCGGAATAATGATTTACAATCGTTCCCTTGACACGGTGGCGCGCGATGCACCAACCGTCTGGGTCACACTCCGCTGCGCCTCCAAACAGAAAGACGTTTCTGACGCTACTGGTCGGCGACAGGGCAGTGAGGGCATTTAGGATCACCCGTACCCCCAAAGAGAACCCGATCAGTGTGATATCATTCTTGCCGTTAGCTTCTATCCACTCGGCGACCTTCACCCCTGTATCTGTTGATTTTCTCATGGCGATTTGCCATGGATTGGCTGTGATATCCATCAAGGAAGAGGGCGCCGATATGGCCCCCAGGGCTTTGGCGGCAGTTCTTGAGGCCCCTTTGGCAAGGCCCGCGCCAACTAAACTGACCACATTGCCAGCGGCCAGGCCAGAAAGATATTTGTATACCTTCTTCAGGTTTTCAGATTCCCATATTACCTCATATATCGTCACATCGCCGAAAGGGACCAGTATATTCGACCACTTATGGAAATGATCTCCCTTCTCGGACAAGAAGCCATTGACCACGAGCACCACGTCTGCCGACGCCCTATTCACCCTCACATTGATGTAAAAATCCTTTGGCGGGTCCACGAATTTGGCTGTGGTCTTGAGGGCCTTTCTTCCTGTAAAGAGACCCAATATCGACGAAATAGCCACCTTGCCCCCCACCATCCCAACACCACCAGACGCTTTTGACCCGCCGCCTACCGCCGCCAACCCCCGTTTCGCGGCCGAGGCCCCGGAAAGATGGAAGACCTTGTCTCCAATTATGCCGCCTATGGCTGGCGCTGCCCACCACCCAAGGGCGACGCCAAGGCCTGTGCCAATAATGGCTGCAATGGTCTTTAAGGTAACGTTTTTCCAATCGGAACCCTGGCAAAACGATTCAAGTCTGCAAAGATAGTTGTCGCCAAGTCCCAACATCCTGCCCAAGTCGAATATGTATTTCCTTTCCCTCTTACGATATTTCTTGTCGCAAAACGCAGCGGCAAAGAGTTGCTCGGCCAGGATTCTCTTGACCCAGGGGGACGTCACCGACTGGGCGGCTTGCTCCAAATCTGACAATCCAGGCGGTCTCAGGAGGATATCCTCCAGTTCTTGGTTGGGTAGATCCAACTGGCCGCCAATTGAACCGAGAAAGGCCTTCTCCTCCTCCGTAATTCTCCCATCGCAAAGGATCAGCCCGGCCACCGCCTTAAGGTAGAATCGCTTATCGCTCGGACTAAGGACCTGATTCACGTCCCCATCCATAAGGAACCCCCTCTTGGTAGATTACACTCCTTCGAGCAACTTCCACCACGGGAATCATGAGCCTGACAAACCGCCGGTTTCTGAATATAACCTCGGCTACCGCTTTTTAGGCCTGCCATCCTTACCCTCAAACCATTAGGGCTGGAGCAGTGAAAGTGAGTAATTGTATATGCTTGTCCACTTCTCATTCAAATCTTTCTGGATTTGCTCCTCTCTTTTCGCATACTCCATAATAGACGAAAGACCATACTTGGCGCCAAGGCCGAGTGAAACGAAATTCAGTTTTGTTGATGGCATTCCACTGGCTATCTGCGCCAGAGCCGGCAGGTTCGAAAGCATATGTGCGGAAGCCAACATCGTAGAAACCTTGAAAGCGTAGGGTTCTTTCTTGAATGACCCCGTGTCCCTGTAGAGGGACGCCAAGTACCAGCCTCTGATGATTATCTCGATAACCGCAGAGGTTAGGCCCATATTCTTGAGATGTTGAGCAGACAATCCATTTTCGTACAGCCAATTACCCAAAAGGGAAGGATCACATAGAATCTCCGAGCCTGACTGAAACATCATTTTTGGGAGAATATCCAACTTCTTTTGGATATCGTTTATGATTTCGCTTACCATGCCGTGCGTTCTCAGTTCACGTGAATCTGTGGCATGGGTGGAGGTCTTTGCATATTCCACGAAAGAAGCCAACTTCCGCATTGACGCCTTATTTTGCAGTAGACTCCTTACCACAGGCGTTGAAGAAAACATCCTTTCCATGTCTTCTGATAGCGACCTGGTTTCCAGGGACTTTTTCATGATCGTTGAATACAATTGGCCAAAGTTGCGGACATCCTCGTCGCTGAATAGGTCAGCGTCTTCTGTGTAAAGCTTTTCCAGGAGTTCATCTATCGTCAATGTCATGCCGCTGTTTTCAATCCAATCATCGATTGAATATATCTCTGAAAACTTTACAGAAGGTCCGATTCTGTTTAGTATCGCTTCGCCGCCTATTTGGAAAAGCTGCTCCCTTGATGGCTCAAGCATCTTGATAATCGCAAACAATAGTTTCTGGAAATGCTCGCCCAATCGGTTGGGGTTTTTTTCCGAGTCCGCGCAAAAAATTTCCCTCAATATGTTTATCACCAGGACGATTGTTTCGGCCAAGCTGTCCATGTCAACATATTTTTCCAGGACTCGCAGCTGTTCATTCCCTCCAATATACGTTTTCACTTGTTCTGCGATAAATTCGGCAGGGTTCGACCTGAGTTTATTCAGATTCGATAGCTCCGGACCCATGCTGTAGGCGATGAGTTTGGTGTCAAGCCCTGTCTTTTCAGAGAGCTTCTGATTGATAGATCCCTTCCATTTTTCAGGCAGCCTCTGTATCAGCTCAATGGAATCCTGCAGTATGTCGACATGGCGTTTTCGGATTTTTGTAATCAGGAAAGATTGAATATCCTTTAGAATCGTTATGTCAAAGCCAATCTTCAAAGAGACTTCATCCTTCAAAAAGTCCTGCCATTCATTCGGAAGTCGGCTGAATAAGTTTGGGATGTCGTCCAATAAATCGAACTCCGGCATCTGGATTTTTTTCAAGATATATTTCTGAATTTCAGACGTGGCTGCAATATCAAACCCAATTTTTTCCGAAATGGCCCGATTGATAAAATCCTTCCACCCTTCAGGCAACCGATTGAATACCTCTATACCGTCACGAAGATAGTCTACTTCGTTCTCCTCAATCCGTTCCAAGATGTGGTCTTGAATGCCGTGAAATGCCGTGATGTCGAAACCGACTCTATCTGAAATCAACCTAGATATAGGCGTGAGCCATTCATTGGGCAGCCGGCGCAATAGCTCGGTCCCGTCTATGACCAGGTCGAATTCCCCCTCAGTGATTCGTTGAGCGATGTATTGCTGCAAATCAGCAGCGATGGAAACATCAAAATCGGCCTTTTCAGATATGGTGTGCTCTATTGCAGTCTTCCAGTCCTCAGGAAATCTTTTCAGAATCTCGACGGCATCCCTTGACAAAACGAAGTCATTTTTCCTGACTCTCTCATAAAGGTACTTCTGAATGTCCTCTGTAATAGAGATGTCGAAACCGATCTTCTCGGATAGCTTGGAAGAAAGAAATTGCTTCCACTCCCTTGGTAATACCTTCATCAGTGTGATGAGGTCCTGAAATGGTCTGATCTTTCGGCCTTTAATTTTTTTCACCAGAAAGTCTGTGATCTTTCTTATATCACTAACGCTGAGCCCGATCCTGCTGAGTATTTTCTCATTGGCGAATTTTTGCCAGGTCTTGGGCAGCATCGTGTATAGGTTGATCAGGTCCTTTGTGAACCGAAAGTTCCCGGATTTTACTTTCGTTGCTATGAATTCCTGAAGTGAAAAGACCTCACCAATGGCCCATCCTGTTCTCTGTGCAAGCCAATCATCCGCCACGATCTGCCATTCCTTTGGCAGTCTCTGATACACATACATTGTATCGACTATCGCCGAAAATTTGTCGCCCCTTTCAAGTTTCTTGGAAAAATGGACCGTTATCTCTTCAAGGGTATCGTTTTCAAGACCTATTCTGGACGAAATCCTTGTCAGAACAAAACCTTTCAGGTCCGTCAATTCCTCTATGTTGAAGCCGACCTGGGTGGAAATCTGTTCTGTCGCAAAAGCTTTCCAGTCAACCAACGCCTTGTCCAAAATGTCTTTTCCGTCTTCTCCTGAAATTACCTTGCATTGTTTCAGTCGATCCGGCGCAAACTGGTTGACCAGTCCTCCCGTCACCGCGGCAAGCAAGACCACCGCATAATCTTTCCAATCAAGAAATATCTCCCCGTAGTCATTCCGATATTTCTGCAATACTTCGGCCATATCTGTAATAGAAAGCATCGCAAAAACAGGGTCTTTTTTAGGGTCGATGCCTTCATTCCTCAGGAAAGCGTAGGAATCCGATACAAAGGAAGCCCAGTCTTTGTACTTGATCGCCTCCAATGGAGGGATGACGAACGTCCTGTCAATTGCCTCCATTTCTGCTTCTGTCAGCTCAACTATTCCGTGGGCGTTGGAGAGGTCCGAGTTTTCAATATCTATCCCCAATGAGGTAAACATATCGGACAGTTCGGCCTCCATGCCGATCAATTGGGATTCGTGTTCGGCACTGGTCGCTTGAATTTTTTTAGTCTCGTCCTTGATGATTTTTGATCGCTCTTCAAGTTTGTTTATTTGAAGATGCTGGGAAAACAGCAACTCCTCTTCGGTTTTCATCAAAACAATTCTCCCTATTATTGCATGACAAATCAAGCCAAGGCCTTTGCGCCCTTTTCCATTTCAACTTGCTGTTTCTTACTGGCAATCAGAGCCTGCTTGAAGAGCGCCATTTGTTTATTCAGCTTTTCGATGAGTGTAGAGTTCTTTGCCGTGTCTTTCATCGCGAGATTCAGGTTTTCAGTTAAGGCATTCATGTCAGATTGAAGTATCGATAGGGCTTTTTGGTGGTTTTCTAAGATCTTCTGAATCATCTTCTCTCTTTTATTTTGGATCTCCCTTTCTTTGGCTCCTGAAATGTATTCAACGCCTTTATATGTGCCAACCCCAGCTAATACAAGGAGGCCTAATCCTATCACCGCAGTATTGAGCCCTGGAACAGCGGCAAGTCCCAGCCAGCCTGCCGAACCCGCTCCACCGCCTAACGCTGCCAAACCGCTTGTTATTCCAGTCATCCCAAGGCCAGCAACAGTGCCGGTGAAAGACAATGCGGCCAACGGAACCCCTAACCCGCCCAGGCCTGCTACCAGTTTCTTGGCGCTCTTTATGTATTGATCCTCTGTAATCTCACCTTTCGCTAATCTAATGTCATATTCAACCAACTGATCTAGCTTCGACATGATATCGTCGCCAATTCCCAATTCTAAGGCCAAACTCTTAATGATAGTCGTTTCCAGTTCGTCGAGTTCCATAAAATCCGCTTTTGCCATGCCTATCAAATCCTTATACAAACCCTGTTTGACGGTGAGAGCACTTTTGTCATCTAGCTTGGCGAGTTGCGTTTGCAGTCCAGCGAGATACATTCTGCTATTGTGAACTGGATCCTCTGTAGAAGCCAACGCCTCCATGACGCTCATTCGTGTTTCTCTTCCGCATTCTAAAGCGATGAACTCATTATAAAGCTCCGCGCTTTCACTTCCGTCGACTTCACCATCTGCATTTATGATGGGAGTGAGAGTTTTCAGGTAGGCCTCTTTCAATTCCTCTGGATAATCTTTTAAGGTTCTTGGAAGGTGACCGGTGTAGAACCTACCCCTGTGGTGTGAAAGCCTACAGAATTGATCTGCCAGGCCTTTTTCCTTTAAGCATGTCAGGAAATAGACAACTGGAAATGTATTTATTTCGCCAAAATTCAGGAAAATCGTTGTTTCTTTGCCTTTACGCAGAAAAAATTCAATCTTCTTTCTAATCAAAGACTTATCAAAGTCGCTATCCTGCATTACGACGGATCTATCTCCGACTTTGTCTTCGTATGTGTAGCCGATCTCGTATGGCTCCGAAAAAGGGATTGAAACTGGCTCTTTCATGGCGGGCTTGATGATGATCCTCTTGTTGGTAATTGCCGCCCCATCATCACCCTCTCCAAATTGAGTTGAATCGTAATAAAGAATTACCAGTTCATTATCATCCACATCCCCAAGAAATGAGGCCACGGCATTCTGCAATTTATCATCGGGGATATCTCCTGCAATATACCATGAGGTCTTGGTCTCTTTTGTGTGCAACTTAAAGCCTGGGAAAAGGTCCGCATAATACTCAAATATCTCTTTGGGATTGCTAAACAGCCTGTCCGGTTCATGATCATACTTACTTAATTTTTCCTTGTCAGGCATTTCAGAAGGAAGATTAATATCGCATCGTTTGACTCTTTCGGCCAAGTCCCCAACTATTTTCGTTCCTGACTGAGCGAGCTCACTTGCCTTTTGCGCTCCACCTGAAGCCAATTTGCCCGCCTTTTGGACTCCTTCAGAAAAAAAACTACTTGCCTGCGTGGCTGTTTCAGAAGCCACTTTTGATACCTTGTCTTTAACTCTTTTGAATACCATGTGAATTTCTCTCCTTTCACAAAAGTCCCGCGCCAAAATAGCGACCAAGCGGCCTCTTACGCATTCAGAACTGTCTTGGCCGACAATCGAAATCAGCTATCCCCCAGTAGTTTGTCAGCTATTGCGACACTGATCGGCAGATCGAGTTCATGCTCGATCCAAAGCCAGTTTCCTTGAACATTCGCCTCTAGAAAGACCAGTTCATCCTCCGGCGTTAGAACGAAATCGCATGCGGCAAATTCCAGTCCCCATGACCGGATAAGTTTCAGGAGTTTCTGGGTGATCGGTGCCGGCAATTCAAAAGGACGTATTGGCAGGTCGCTTTTGAGGCGAAAATCAACCTTGCTTGAATTGTCAGTTTGAGAATCGATCAAGGCTGAAAATACCGTGTCGCCCACAACAGTCACCCGCACATCGGCCTTCTTTCGAAGGTGATCCTGGAAAAGGCAAGGAGTCAATGCGATCTCATGCGCTTTTTCCAGATACGCCGGTGAGACCTTGTTTGTGTAGAAGCCGTATGCTGTGGCTTCATTGTCAAGCCCATGCTCCTGATTTTTCAGTTCCGAATCATCAATAAGGCAGATTTCGCTGAGTTGCTTTATGATAACCCCTTGATTACACTCTTGATAAAAGGCCTTAAAAGCTACAATATCATTGGTGACAAGAGTCTTTGGCACTTTAAGACCCAGGCGGGATGCACATGCCATCTGGTATGGCTTATTGTCGGCCATTTGATCGTACCAGGGGGGATTCATCCAGTAACGGTGTTCCAAATTGCGGAGGAAGCCGAATAGGGAGGCTCGGGCCTCTGCATAGACCAACTGTGTCTCGACGTCCGCGGCTGGGTCGCACTTTGCAAAGGTGAAGTCCCTGCAATAGATTGACCTAACGGAACCCGCGTCAATCTCCCGCCCCTTCCACTTGAGCCGCGAAACATGTTCAGAATCGGTGATACGCCAGGTGATTTCACCAAGAGGGGGCCAAAACTCCTCCACATCCAGCCTCACAATCGGCACGCCACGGTCATGGAAGTGGCTTACGATTGCGTCCGCATGGGTGTCTATATTGGATGCAAGAACCAGTACGATATCCGAATCCAGGGTCATTCGAGCCAAGCTCCCTGGTGCAGGATTCCCAAAGCCGCTGCGATTTGGTTTTCGTCACACTCGAACCAATTCTCAGTCTTCATTTCCTTGCGCATCAATTTCATGAACCGGACAAACCACAGATTTGGCATATTGGTTGCGGCCGGATTTGGTCCAGCAACAGAACTTCGTATGTTGGTCCATCTCCCTCTCTGGAGCTTGGTGTAAAGGCTGACGTGGCTCGCTGTCATTAGAAGTGTTATGTGAGCGTTCGACATCAGAAATGTTATCCAATCATCAACGGAGAGTCTTATGTCCCCATCCGGGTGGTAATGCCACGAGAAGAGATGTGTCCCGTTACATGGGGCACACGAGGCTGAACCCTTTTCAACACTTATCCAGTTTGGCCCAAAAGCCCCGGAAAGCTCCAAGTCCGACAGGTCGAGCTCCGACAGTGCGTCCTTAATGCGGTAGCCCGGGTGAAGAGGGATGGGGATATCCCTCTCACCCGGGGAAGAAACCACCCATGCCGAGGCCACAGGCAGGGGAACCAGTTCTCTTAGGGCAATGTTCAATATCCCCACGAGCTATCTTCCGACTCGCCTGTCCGTCTTCGATGGAGCCATTCGGGACGCTTTGAATTTTCCACTTGGCGTATAACCTGCCTTTATGAGGTGAGCAGCGGTGTGGCAGCTTGTAGGACGCCTTTTTGACCTGGCTCTCCACAGGAGTTCACCTGAGGGGTAGACACTCATTTGCAGTTCATCGCTATAGCTTGCGTCATCGAGACCATTATCGGCACCGATGCAGGGAATTTCCTGCCTAAAATTCATCAAAAAAGGTCTGTTGGGCATAATCTATCCTCCTTTTCGCAAAATATTTCCTAATTGAGCCTTACGCCGGATTTCTTTTTTGAGACCGCCTTAACTATAGCTGCTGTCGCAAGCTCAGGCTGAATGCCGATCGCCCGGGCTATTCGGTGAAGGATGTCGATCTCGGTGTAGGTCACCTTCTTGTCGGCTACAATCAGTAGAGCCGCGTCACATAGGACCTCAAAATCGTCCACCTCTCCGAGGGAAATGTCTTCTATTTCGAAATCCTCATCTTTTTCTTCGAATTCTTCACCAGGTTCTCCAGGCTTTAAGAGATCTTCTATGTAGCGTTCAAGGTCCCTCTTGGCATCAGCCCAAGGAATACCGTATTTTTTGAAAATTCTCCTCGCTCCCGCCCACTCGTCTGTGGTTACCTTTTCATCAGCCCATAACACCATTGCGACGATTTTTGCCAGACCATCCCCGCTAATCTTCATCTTGTCCTCCTTCTGAATCTGTTCTCATCGATGTCTTAATGTCGTAATACCCCCTGCCGTCTGTCCCAACATGCCTATCTCTAAATCATTTGGAGCCAACCCGCCATCTGGGTCCATGACCTGGATTCCTATACCCAATTCCCTGAATAGTGCTTCAATTTCTGAAACGGTACAAAGGGAATCGATACAAACCGGACCGAGAGAAGCCTTGACGTCCCTCAAGTCTATGAGACGGGCCTCGTCGTCCGCCAGCCGCTTGGTATGAATTGTTGTGTACACACGGATGGAGGCGCCGAAACGTTCTTGGAAGGCGCTCTTGAGTTCCCCTACGGACATATCGTCTGATAGAATCAAAGTAACGGGATCGGGCTGCCTCTGTGGCTCATGATTTAAGGCCTCGACATTTTGATTCCCCGTCGGATTGGCATCCATTTCTGCGTCGGGTTTCGATTTCTTTCTCAAACGTTTAAATAACCAAAGTATGAGAACGGCCACAAAGAGTTTGAAATACCAAGTGTCAACGATGCGCAAAATCAGGCCCTCTTGACGGCCTGGATTATCACCAGGACTATAACCGCCCAAAACCTGAAGGTAATGCGTATCGAAGCCATTACCCAGATAGGCCTCGTACAGCGCCTTAGCCTTTTTGAATTTGCTCTTGGGGCAATAATAGATAGTCGCGTCTGATGAAATCCCATCGATGATCTTGAACTCGTTGGATTCTTTGATTTTCTGCATTTCAGCCGGATCGCTCGCGCTTCTCAGTTTGACGGTCCGAGTCAATTCTGTCTTAAGGGCAGTATAAAGGCCACTTCGGTATTGCTCTGTCGCTGAGCCCGGGATCTCACTGAAGTATTTGTTGCTGAACGGCTCAGCGGGGGATTCCAGAAATTTTTCCTGAAGTCTGTTGACGGCCGCCCAGAATGTGGGGATATCAATCTTCTCAGGCGCCATAAAGTAGCCGTACACGATTTTGGGTCCTTGGGCGACTTTGACGGCCATCCATGTAACGTACCCCTTCGACCGGTATCCCTTTAGTTTGAAGACGCTCCCTTCTCGAAGTGTTGCTATAACGTTTTTGTCTTTACCGCCCTCCAAGGAATCCATGGGCAGTATGTCGCCATAAATCTTGAGGGGAGAGGCTGCTCGGCAGTAACAATCTTTGTGGAAATGAACGATATTCGCGAAATACTGGGAAGGGCCGTAGGTGAGAATGGTCTTGAAGTTGAATGCGTTTGAGGCAAAGATATAGGCAGCCAGACTCGCCAGGAGGGCGATAAAGAAAAAATACATGAGGCAGCCAGGTCCATTATCCTTTTTTGCCATGCCCGATACCTATCGATAGACTGTTGAAGCCTTTAAACAGGTCGAAGGCCCCTACTTCAGGAAGAGCCGTCGGACGATGCTGCGGCCAATAACCTTATTGGCTGCCTTCTTCGAGGCGCGTTTCCACTCCCCTGTAAAAAACTCCAGGATCATTGTGAACGTGCCAAGTATCCTCTGAAAATTCCAGAAAGCCCGCCTTGTTTTTCGGACAGTCTTGATCATGTTTTCGCCCTCTTGGCTGGTATGTTAGATTGAGGCATTTGTAACTTTGCAATGATTTCTATGGGCATGTGCGCCGTCATTTCCGAATCGCTGCCAACCTGGCTTCTGCCTTCTTGGCGTATTCGGTCTTGGGATACGACTTCAAAATGTCCTCGTACAGTTTGCGGGCATGGTCTATATTCTTCTGCAACTCTTCGAACTGGGCCGTCTCGAAAAGCTCCTTGGCCTTACCCGAATCCCCGGAACAGGCCACGATTCCAAACAAGCTGGCGGCTGCTAAAAAGACACGAACAGACCTCAGTTTCATCTGGATCTCCTCATTTTGAATTTCAAAGGATCAGTCTCAGTTCTCGTTGAAGGAAAGATGGTCCCTTATGCCATATAAAAGGGGGTCAATCAGCCCAACTTCTCTATTCTCTTGTTCAATTCAATGACTTTGTCTTTATCAAAAAGCGTCTCGTGAAAGCCCTTAGCCTTTTCATAAAAATCTTTGGCATCGGTCTTCATTTCCCAGATGGCGAATCTGTCACCTACCTTCTCGCAAATTTGAGCAGCCTCTCTGTACTGGTGCGTAGATTTCCTGTCTTCTATCCGCTCCAAAGAGGACGACATTAATGCCTTCCCCTGATCAATTTTAGATAGAAACTCGGAAGCCTCTACTTGTTGGTGGCCAGGTAGAAGGTTAAACGCTTTGTCTTTTAATTTTCTCATCATGGTGTCAGCAGGCTTTGCAGATGTCAAAATTACGGCTGCCCCCATGAAGAGGTCAACGCGGTCTTTATCCTCGAATTTTTCGTATTCCTTTTCGAAAACATCAATATCCTTTAAGTATGAGAATGTGGCTAGGGCGCTTTTTTCGTTACCATCAAGAAAATATGAAATCCCCAATTTAGATATGGCCTGGGCTTTTTCAGCGTCTGTTAATCCCTTCTCTTTGGCTTCTTGAAAATAGGCGGCCGCTTCATCGTAATCCTTTCTCGCCAGTGCCCTTTCGCCGTTGCGCATCAGGGAGGGATGCTCATCAGAGCGTTTGTCGAATTCACAGCTTGCGATATCGATTTTACGGGAAATATCCTCTAACTTCTGGGCATTACCAAGGTGACTATATAAAAATCCGGCTTTTTCATACAACCATTTCGAAATCTTATACTTTTCCTCGGATTGAAAATGATCCCCGATCATCTCATAGCATTCTGCAGCAACTTGCTTATAATTTTCTGAAAAACCATCTTTTTCGATTTCCTTCACAGTAGTGAGGCAGGTTAGCGCATCTCCTGCACGTGCTTTGTCGGCTTTTATCGTCGCGGCCGCGAGCTGAATGTATGCCCTCGCCTTGGCCTCTTCGTTCGCCGACAACTCGGCCTCATAACTTTTTATGACATATTCAAGGGTTTTCGCAGCCTCCTCATAGTCCTTATTGTGGAAATACGCGTCCGCAAGAACTGTTTCGATTTCATAGGCCTTGTTTCGGTTGAGCAGGGCTTTATGCCCTTTAACAAGGGCGTTACCCTCTTTTATTATTTTGGGATAATCTTTTCGTTTCAGATAGATGCCAAGGAGAGTCATGCCGACATCAAAGCGATTCTGGGCAGTTTTGGCCAGTTCCTTTGCGGTATTCAAGTAGTACCGGGCCTTATAATAGGCGTCTGTTTCTGCGGGGTTTTTGAGAAAGGCTTTACCCAGGTATAGATTGGCCTCGAAGCTGTCAGGCATCAAATATTTCGCCCGTCTCAGGTTGGCGATGGCTGAATCGTAATCTCCCGACTCAAACTCCTTGATGCCATTGTTCAGGTAGTCGGCAGGCTCCCTTGAGCATGAGGAAAAAATGAGTTGCGACAAAAGAGTCAGTGAGAGGAGAAGGAGTTTTCCTTTCATCGGCTGTTCCCTCCTTCTCTGTCGGCACGCCTGGCGGTTCGCTTATGGGCCAAGGGTTGCTTCTTTGTTTTCCACATGTTGCCCCACGCGCCCATGATGCTGGAGTCGAGGCGTTTCGACGTCTGTTCCATGCCCACGTAGGCCAGGATCTTTTTCGTGCTGACGTAAAGGACCCCGTAGAAAAAAAGGGGCGTTATGATAAACATGATGATGATGTTGCTGAAATATTTCACCACTCCGGACAGAACCACGTCCACAGACTGGGACAATGAAGCGCTTATGTCGCCTAACGTGTCTTTGATTCCGGAAGCCGTCAGGTTTTTTGGGGACAGGATATCAATGTCGCTTACCTTTTCCTGCAAGACTCCCAAGTCTTCGGAGAGGGCGATGCTCGATTCCATGTTGCTCTCTTCGAAGAGGAATTTGCCCACGTATACCGTGTAAGGCATCAATACATACAAAATGAACCCGACAATCATCAGGGCCACACCAAATTTCCGCAATACCAAGAACCCGATCGCGCTGACGGCAATGAGAAGGGCGCCTATGGGGATAAGTATCTTGAAGGAGACAAGTTTGAAGAATTTCAGGATAGCCATTTGTGCGGTTATAGAGGCTATGGAATACCCAAAAAAGCGCCAGATAGCGTCAAGGGTCTCTGAAAGCCCGGAAAAGATCTTCCCGAGGGGGATCCCAACTCCCACTCCGACGGGCTTGACATCCGCTTCTATATTGGAAAGAACCTCCACACCCCCCTTTGCCAAGCTTAGAACAGCAAAGTGCCCTACGGCTGACCCGAGAGAGCTCTTGAGGAATTTGTGGTTCTCCTGCGAGACCCTTTCGACCATGATGAGCTTTCCGACAATCTTTTCCCCCGCCCCGATGATGCTGAGGAAAAAAACCGCAAGAAAGACGACAAAAATTACTCCATTCCGTAGCAGGCCATAACTCTGTGCCCTATCCGTCAAAAGCGATGCAAAACCGGGTGACGCGGAGGGTGATTCCGGCTTGCCGCCGCTGTGTTGTGACGGTTCTCTGAGGTCAGCATTCTCGTCCATAGGTC
>CAZMBH010000019.1:0-18247 GCA_964564535.1 uncultured Gammaproteobacteria bacterium | reverse complement strand
TATCAACGCCAATAACACTATTAATAAATTGTTCTGCATGTTTAAATTTCGTTGCCCTTGCCATTCGAACTCCTGCGTTTTCTAGAGTCCTAACAAAATTTCCATATTCTTTAATTCCATCAGACGCAAGTTGATCAAATCTATTTTGTGTTGTTTCTGGATGTATTTCCGTCCTCATATCCTCGTATTATAGGATATATTTAATATAAAATCAATTATACGGTTTTTCTTTTCGTACTTCTTTCCAGATGAATTAAAATTCCGTAAGGAATCATGTCTGCTTTTTTAGCCGAATTAACAACGTTATTTTCATTCTCATTATTTGAAAATACTATCACCTCATCTCTTATTTTAATATTCTTGACCTCAGTGACATCAACTGCACATAAATTCATGCTTACCCGTCCGATTATAGGACAGGGCTTATTCTTGATCAAAACAATTCCCTTATCGGATAACTTTCTATCCACACCGTCGTTATAGCCTATCGGTAAAACGGCAATTAGCCCATTTTCTTTTGCTTCATAAGTAAAGTCGTAGCCAACCTTTTCTCCTTTTTTTATTTTTTTTAATTGAATTACATGAGTTTTTAACTGCAAAACCGGTTTAAGTCCGCTATTTTTTATCGAACTGATTCCATACAACGCCAATCCGGTTCTGGCAACATTGGTAAATGATAATCCTAACTTCCTGCTATTTAATAAGCCTGAAGAATTTCCAAAATGAATAAATTTTGGAAAAATGGAATATTTTTTCAATATCTTTACAGCCAATTTAAATTGAATTATTTGTTTTTTAGTATTAATATTTTCCGGCTCCTCTGAAAATGCCAAATGTGACATTATTCCCTCAACCCTGCTCCTCTCTTCATTATTCAGTTGTTTGACAAACATTTCCAATTCATCAACTCTTAATCCCTCCCTATGCATGCCTGTGTCAATAAACAGCTGCACCTTTGCCTGTGGCTGATTTTTCAATATTCCACGGAACTGCTCCAAATCAAAAACGGCGTATGAAAAAGAAAGTTTTTTGATTTTTAAATTATTTGGGTCAACAAAACCGGTGATTAATATCGGGGTTTTTATTTTTGCGTTAAGCAGTTGATATGCCTCATAAATACTATCAACACAAAAAAAGATCGGATTTAATTTATCTAAGATTGTTCCTACTTCAATTATCCCATGCCCATAAGCGTTGCTCTTTAGAACCGGCGCCACTTTAATATTTTTGTTGATTGAAGAAAGATATTTATAGTTGCTGATCAATCTCTTTTTAGAGATTTCGATTATGTTCAAAGGGTAATAGGATTTTCCTACCAGTTTTTTTATTACATCTAAAAACATGAATATATTATATAATTTTAGTAATGAAACTACTCGTAACCGGCGGCGCCGGGTTTATAGGAAGCAACTTTATTCTGTATTGGTTGAAAAAATACCCACAGGATAAAATCGTTAATTTAGATAAGCTTACTTATGCAGGAAACTTGGAAAATTTAAAATCAGTTGAAAAAAATCCCAACTACGAATTTGTAAAAGGCGATATCTGTAACCCGCAACTCGTTAACGCGTTAACCGAAAAAACTGATGTGATAGTTCACTTCGCAGCCGAATCTCACGTCGACCGGTCAATTACTGATCCTGCCCCATTTATAAAAACTAATATCGAAGGAACCTATGTTTTGCTTGAGGCCGCATTGAAAAATAAGATTAAAAAATTCCACCATGTTTCTACTGATGAAGTTTTTGGCGCCTTAGAATTAGGATCTAAAGAAAAGTTCAATGATAATACGCCATATAACCCCCATAGTCCCTACTCCGCTTCAAAAGCGTCATCTGACCATTTAGTGCGGGCATATTTTGATACTTATAACCTTCCGGTAACAATTTCCAACTGCTCAAATAATTTCGGTCCATACCAATTTCTGGAAAAACTGATCCCGTTAGCTGTTACTAATATTATTGAAGGGAAAAAGGTGCCTGTCTATGGAGACGGTCTTTATGTCCGTGACTGGCTTTATGTCGAAGACCATGTTAAAGCGATTGACCTGATCTTGCAAAAAGGAAAGATTGGTGAAACCTATTTAGTCGGCGGATTAACTGAAGATATTGCCAATATTGATATCGTTAAAAAGATCTTAAAAATAATGGGTAAAGATGAAACTCAAATTGAGTTTGTCAAAGACCGGCCCGGACACGACCGAAGATATGCGATCGACTGGTCAAGAATAAATAAAGAGCTAGGATGGAAACCTGAACATAATTTTGAAGAATATCTTGAATTAACAATAAACTGGTATAAAAATAATGAGAGTTGGTGGAGGAGGATAAAATGCTAAAAATTGCTCTAACAGGTGCAGATGGTTTGGTCGGTTCACGGATCGTAGAACTACTCAAAAATGATTTTGAATTTATCCCCCTTCCTCAAAATTTGATGGACATTACAAATAAAGAGCAAGTAAGCAGTGCTCTAAAAAATTTAGATTTTGACATTTTTTTTCATTTAGCAGCATATACAAACGTCCCCGGAGCTGAATCAAACAAAGAGCTTTGTTTTAAAATTAACCGCGATGGAACAAAAAATGTATTTGAAGCGGTCAGTCAAAAACAAAAAAAATTTATTTATATTTCAACCGATTTCGTTTTTGATGGAATAAACCCACCCTATGATGAATACTCTACCCCAAACCCCGTCGGAGTTTATGCCCAGTCAAAATTTGAAGGAGAGAAAGTTATTGGAAATCACGGAATGATCGTAAGAATAGCTTATCCTTACCGGGCTAGCTTTGAACTAAAAAAAGATTTCTTCAAGACATTTAAATCATATCTGGAAAATGGAAAAACTTTATCCATGATCACCGATTCGCTTATGACACCGACTTTTATCGATGATATTGCGTACGGACTAAAATATTTGTTCAATAACTACAGTCCGAAAATTTTTCATCTTGTTGGAAGTGAGTCAATATCTCCTTATAATGCAGCTTTAACTGTTGCGGAAACTTTTAATCTAGATAAGTCTTTAATCGGTAAAACAACCTATGAAGAATACGTCAAAGGGAAAGCTCGATTACCTCAGTTTGCATCAATCAAAAGTACTAATAATAACTTTTATAAGATGAGATCATTCAAAGATGGGCTGGAAGAAATAAAAAAACAGTTGTAAAATAAAACCTTATGACAATCACTGTCGTTGGTCATGGTTATGTTGGTCTTGTCACTGCCTGCGTTTTTGCCGACTTCGGAAATCACGTATGGGTCATTGGTCATACAAAAGAAAAGATTGACCGTTTAAAAAATGGTGACCCGATCATTTATGAACCGGGTTTGGGAGAACTTCTTCAAAAAAATATTCAGGCTAAAAGAATTTCTTTTACCTTAGACTATGAAAAAGCTATCCCTGAGTCAGAAATTGTTTTTATCACCGTTGGAACCCCGCCAAAAGAAAGCGGAGAGGCTGATCTAACTGCCGTGATCGATGTTGCCCGGAATATTGGTAAAAATCTTAAAAGTAGGTTTACGGTTGTTTCCTGTAAAAGCACCGTTCCTGTCGGTACCAACCACAAATTAGAAGTGATAATTAGTAAACACAAGCCGAAACAGGTTGATTTTGCCGTTGCCTCCTGCCCGGAATTTTTACGTGAGGGTACAGGAATATCCGATACCATTAATGCCGACCGGGTTGTTATCGGATCAAATGATAAACTGGCAATTCAAAAATTAATCAAACTTCATGAGCCGATCAATGGTAAAAGGGTCATTACCAATCTAGCTTCCGCTGAGATGATCAAATATGCTTCAAACGTTTTTCTAGCTAATAAAATATCTTTTGCCAATTTAATTTCTTTTTATTGTGAAAAAACCGGAGCCGACGTAAATGAAGTACTAAGCGGAGTCGGTATTGATGAACGGATAGGTAAACAATTTTTAAATCCCGGCCTTGGATATGGAGGATCTTGTCTGCCAAAAGATGTTAAAGCTTTCTTAAATATTGGAAAAAGTTTGTCGCTCGATACACAGCTATTATCAGCAATTGAAAATATTAATTTGAAGGCTCAGGAAAACTTTTTGGACAATATTGTTAAATTCTCTCCCGGTAAAAAAGTGGCAGTCTGGGGGTTGAGTTTTAAACCTAATACTGATGATATTAGGTTTGCCCCGTCAGTATTTATTCTGGAAAAATTATTGGAAAAGGGTTTTCAGATAAGCGCATATGATCAAGAGGCAGTAGATAACATTAAAAAAATATTTGCTAACAAAATTTCCTACAGTAAAGATCCCTATCAAGCAGTCAACGGTGTTGACGCACTGATAATCATTACTGAATGGAATGAATTCAGACAGATTGATTTGAATAAAGTGAAAAAGCTTATGTCCAGTCCAACGATATTTGACGGAAGAAATATTTATGATCCTTCGGAACTAAAAAAATTAGGTTTTAAATATTATTCTATAGGAAGACCCTCATGAAAATATTAATAACTGGTGGGGCTGGATTTATCGGCTCACACCTATCTAAATTTCATCTTTCCAAAAGTGATAATGTTACTGTCATCGATAATTTTGTCACCGGAAGTAAAAAAAATCTGGAATCGGAAATAAGTAATAAAAACCTGAAGATTATAGAAGCTGATATCACCGAATATAATTTTTCACAATTGCTAAGTTTTGACATTATTTATGATCTTGCCTCCCCCGCTTCTCCTAAAGATTTTCAAAACTTATCTTTGGAAATTCTTAAAACCAATAGTGTGGGACTGATTAATCTTTTGGATTTTTTTGTAAAAAGCAATGGCGGAACTTTTATTTTTTCCTCCACTTCTGAAGTTTACGGCGACCCACTGGAGCATCCGCAAAAAGAAAGCTATTTCGGCAATGTTAGTTGCGTCGGCCCCCGATCCTGTTATGACGAAGGAAAAAGATTTGCCGAAGCATTAATGATGGCCTATTTTAGAAAATATAAAAAAGATATAAGGATCGCTAGGATTTTCAATACTTATGGACCCTTTATGAAGCGTGACGACGGCCGGGTTGTTTCTAATTTTGTCAATCAGGCAATTAACAATCAGCCTCTAACTGTCTACGGGGATGGATCTCAAACGCGTTCCTTGTGTTATGTTGATGACATGGTGCAGGGACTTTTTCTATTAGCTAAAACGTCAAATTTAGCCGGAGAAATAATTAATATCGGGAATCAAGATGAAAAAACTATTTTAGAAATTGCTGATATAATAAAAAAAATAACCTTATCGAAATCTGAAGTTGTTTTTAAAACCATTGGAAAAGATGATCCAAAAAAACGCTGTCCGGATATCGATAAAGCAAAAAAACTTTTAAACTGGCAGCCGAAAATAAATTTTGAAGAAGGATTAAAAAAAACTATTGAGTATTTTAAAAATATATGAAGAAAGCATTGATCGTTCTTCCAACGCACAATGAGGGTGGAACGATTGAAAAATTGATTGAAGATATTTTAAAACAAAATCAAAACCTGCCTAACTGGGACATAGAAATTCTAATTAATGATAGTGACTCAACTGATGATACGGCAAAAATCGTTCAAGGATTATGTAAAAAATTTCCTGAAAAAGTTTATCTTTTGAAAACAAAAAAAGAAGGGCTAGGCAAAGCTTATCACCAAGCTTTTACCTATGCAATTGAAAATATTCATCCATTTGTAATATTTCAAATGGATGCAGACTTTTCCCATAACCCAGAAAATATTCCTGCATTCCTGGATCAAATTGCCAAAGGAGCTGATTTTGTTATAGGTGCGAGATATATCAAAGGCGGCTCAATTCCTAAAAATTGGGGATGGTACCGGAAGATATTGTCTATTTGTGGAAATTTAATAGTACGATTTGGTTTCATGAAACTTAACATCCATGATTGGACCTCCGGGTTTAGGGCTGTAAAAACATGGATTATCAAAGACAATCTTTCATTTGTCGAAAAATACTCAGGCTATGTTTTTCAAATTGCGCTTCTTGATCAATCACTTAAAAAAAATGCAAAAGTTTCGGAGGTTCCTATTAACTTTATAGACAGAAAATACGGAAAATCAAAAATCATTTTCTCACAATATATATTTCAGATTTTGGCTTATATTTTTTTAAACTCATCATTTGTTAAATTCGTTATTGTCGGTTTTATCGGTTTTGCGGTTGATTTTTCTTCCGCATATTTATTTATAAATAAATTGCATACAGCTAAAGTTACGGCAAATATTTATAGCGCCGAACTGGCAATATTTTTTAACTTCTTACTTAATAACTTTTGGAGTTTTAAAGATAAAAAAATTATTGGAGGCTTTCTCGCTTACTTAATGAAATTTATTACCTTTAACTTTGTTTCTTCCGGTTCAATTATCATTCAGTGGGTTGGATTAAGTTTAGCCTTAAGGTTTTTAGGAGATAAAAATATAAATATGTTTGGACTATTTTCTTTAAGTTCCTGGATTTTGTATAAAGTTTTGATTATTGCTTTCCTGATAATTCCCTATTCTTACGTGCTTTATAATAAATTTATTTGGAAAAAAAAGTAAAGCGCAGATACCTATCAAGCTTTACTCCTTGGAAGAATATTCGCTTGATACCCATCCTTCATCAAAGCTTCCCTCTACCAATCCAATCTGACTGCCGTTAAACTTAATCTTAAACCACCCCGTTTTTTCATCAAGTAATTCGTATTTCTCTCCCGGCTTAACCTTTGCCGATTCCGATGCATTTATTGATCCGTCAACCCTTACCCTCAGCCAGCCTTGGGGATTATCTCTTATCTTGACATAGGTTTTATCGACCGTTGCACTGGTACTCGCCGTCTTTGTTTTATCAACTGATTCTTTTGCAAATGAAGAGCTTTGGTCAATCGCTAGTTTAAAATGAGCATTAACTCGAAATCCTGGGTCAACGTTAACCTTCTGAGTTCTTCTGAAAAAGCCTGGCATAAAAACTGAAAGTTCATGATCACCGCGTGTTACGTTTTCCATAACTGCCGGAGCCACTCCCTTTTCGTCACTATCCAAAGTAACGATTGCCCCTTGAGGTTCTGTTTCAACATAAATCTCTCCAGATTCAGAATTTGCAGGTTTTTTAGTCATCTTAACAGTTGTAAATATTTCACCGGCTGATGCGATATCTGAAGAACCCAGTTCCCGGTTAACATAGGTTAAGGCATTTTTATAAATATTTATTTTTCCGTTCCATGAGGCCGTATCGCTGGCGGTTGATTCCGGAATTAATTTTAGTAAATATTCACCGACCTTATATTTATCTTCAAAAGGTGTTTTGCCGATAAAGGTGCTGTTGAGAAAAACACTGGCGGTTGGTGAAGAAATAATCTTCATTTTTCCGTATTCGTTTTGTTTATCAAAAATAAAAAAACGCACCGCAACAAAAACTATAAACAACAGGACTAAAATTAATAGCAATGATAACTTATTCTTCATGTTTGTCATGTAATCATTTTAGGCGAGTTTATAAAACATTTCAACCTAACTTAATTAAGACAACTCCAATAAGCATTATTAAGCTACCTATCCAAACTTCTTTTTTCGGTTTATCATTAAACAAAAACCACCCAATTAAAAGAGCAAAAAATATTTCTGCCCGTTTTATTCCTGTTACCAACGCTAAAGAGCCGGTAGTAATGGCGTAAAAATATAAAATAACCATCGAAGTGTAGGTTACTCCATTAAAAAGTAAAATAAAAAAATTAGTTTTCAAATCCTTAAACCAAAATCTATCTTTGTTAGTCATATATCCTGCTAAAAGCAGAGTTGTCAATACATTTTCCCACAACAACAAAAATGATTGATTTACCGGTTTCATATTTAATAATCCAACCTTATCGAAAAGAGATGATACCGGCATAATCAACATCGCAATAAGGTAATATAACGAATTTTTATCGGTCAGAATTATTTTAAAAGGCTTTAATAGATCTTCTTTTGCCTCCTGTATTTTTAAATAATAACCGCCAAATACGATCAATATCAACCCAAAAAATGGTAAAAGTTTTATTTTTTCATTCAAAAAAATCAGTCCCAAAATGTATTGAATAAAAACACTAAAAAATGCCAAGGGAATTATTTCTGAAATAAAGTTGCTGTTTTTTAAAGAACGAAGGCTCAAAGTTTTTATATAAGAAAAAATTATCACCGATATTAAAGTAGCTGCCGCAAAAGTTAAATTAAATTCCGGCCAACCATCCTTAAATGCAGGATATATCAAGATAGGGATAGAAAAGGCAAATAATGACCAAGCTAATAACGAAGCATTAACGTTTTTTAGCGCTTTTTTGTTGAGAGTTATTGATACTGCCGAAATCACGGCTGACCCTATTGCATACCAAAACCACATATGGGTTTTATTTTATCATTTTTGACTTTTCAAAAAAGCATGATATAATGTTTTTATGTTAAAAGTACTATTCGTAACCAATTCGTCTTCAAGGCGACTCTTTGGGGAGGGTAGTATTTTTATGGCCTAAAGAGTAAAAAGTTATTACCAACCCCGGATAAGACCCGGGGATTTTTTTTGGCCAAAATTATTAATTTAAAAAATAAATATGAAAAAACAAAATAATAACAAAAAGGTAGTGCTCGCATTTTCTGGGGGTCTGGATACCTCTTTCTGTGTCCCCTATCTTATTGATAAAGGATTTGAGGTAATTACTGCGATTATCAATTCAGGTGGATTTTCCGATGAAGAATTAAAGAACATAGAAGATAAGTCTAAAATACTTGGTGCAATCAAACATTATTCTTTGGATGCAAAGCAATATTTTTATGATTCTACGATCCAGTGGATTATAAAAACAAACGGACTCTATGAAGGTTCATATCCGAACTGCGTATCATCACAACGTTATCATTTAGTAGAAAAAATTGTTGAGATAGCAAAAGAAGAAAAAGCAAAATATATTGCTAATGGCAACTCAGGTATGGGTAGCGATCAGGTCAGATTTAATTTAACTGCTAAATTACTGGCTCCTGAGATTTCAGTTATTGAACCAATTAAAGAAATGGGAGGAAATAGAAAAAAAGAGGTCAAATATCTTAAATCTAAGGGTTTTGATCAGATTGGAACTCATAAAAAATATTCTGTCAATAAGAGCCTTATGGGGATTACTTATTCAGGATCGGAAATAGATGAAGATAAGGAGCCTCCGGAAAACATTTTTGAGTGGGTTACCGGAAAAAATATCAACAAAAATAAATATTATAAAATTGAATTCAAAAGCGGATTGCCAATAAAATTGGATGGTCAAAAAATAATCGGCAGTGAATTGTTATCCGCTTTAAATTCAGAAATTGGATCTTTCGGATTTGGAAAAGGTTATTATACCGGTGATGTCATTATTGGTATTAAAGGCCACATCGCTTTTGAAGCACCAGGAATACTATTTTTAATTAAAGCCCATCTTGCTCTTGAACAATATATTTTTACAAAACAACAGCTGGAATTTTCATCTTATCTTTCCCATCAAATGACTGAGCATATTTATAATGGAAAATTTTTTGATCCGTCAATCAAGCAATTTAAAGTTGCAATTAATTCTTTGCAGAAATTAGTCAACGGGATCGTATTAATAAAAATGGAACACGGAGTTCCTCAGCCAGTCTCCGTAAAAAGCAAATATTCGCTTATTGACAAAAAAATTGCCCTTTACGCTCAATCAAAAACCTGGTCCAAAAAGGACGCGGATGGATTTATAAAACTATATGGATTACAGTCTTATATCGCTTCAAAAAAACAAAAGGGAGGTAATTATCATGAATAAAATATCTTACATAGGAAAACAATTAAATAATATTTCTTTTGAAAATAAGAAACATATATCAAAACAAGTAATTGTGTTTTTGAAAAAAAATAAAGAACATATGGTTCAGTTTACCTTAAAAGAACTTGTTGATTATATGGATAAAGGATTAACCGTTTTATTGACAAATCAAAAATTTGAATTGCTTGGCTTTGGAAAACTTTATCCCTGGATTATAAAAAATAAACCGATTGGTTATGAATTTTCATCTTGGATTTCAAAATATCCAAAAAACGGTATCGGGAAAAAAATAGTTGAGCTAATTTGTGACTTACATTCTCAACTTGATCCCAGTTCCGACTTATTTGCAATGATTTCCGCAGATAATGATGTTCCGATATTAACTTTAAAAAAACTTGGCGCAACCAAAGTAGATGCACCTTTTTATGTAAAAAACTTATTAAAAGGAAAACCCGAAACCTGTATTAATTTAAAAACTATTATAAATTGCAATAAAAAATCTATGAAAAACACAAAAATTTATGGGGGAATATATACGAAAGGACCGGCAAAAATTACTGATCAATTTATTATGGACCCAACGATGACTGTTCTTGAAAATAAATTGGCACCATACTATTTATTGGAAACAATTGCCCATAACCTAATGACGGCAAAATGCGGAATTGTCCAAAAAAAAAGTGCTAAAAAGATATTACAAGAGCTATTAAACCTTCTAGAAATTACTCAAAATAAGCAATTAGTTGATCCGATAGTCGGTGATGTCCATGAAAACGTCGAAAAGTTATTAACTGATTCTATCGGCGAAGACGCCGGATGGTTTCATGTAGCCAGAAGTCGAAACGATCAGACTATTATCGATCAAAAATTATTTACAAAAAAATCTTTAATAGATATTTTTAACGAAATAAATAAACTTGAATACACTTTATTGAAAAAAGCGGAAGTTTACAAAAATACCGTTATGCCCGGCTTTACTCATATGCGTTCCGCTATGCCCTCAAGTTTTGGTTTCTGGTGGCAATCATATCTTGATCAGATAATTGACTTGAACAAAATATTAAAAATTGTATTTGAAACATATGACAAATGTCCGCTTGGTGCAGGCGCTTCATATGGAGTAAATTGGAAAATCGACCCAAAATTTACAGCAAAAGCTTTGGGTTTTTCAAAACCATTAACTAACGGGTTGAGTGCAATCGACAACCGGGGAATCGAAGATGCAAACATAATCGGTCAGCTATCTATTTTGTTGACTGTCCTTTCTAGAATGATGGAAGACTTGATTATTTGGAGTTTGCCGGAACTAAATTATATCGCTATTTCTGAAGAATTTACGACCGGTTCCTCAATTATGCCGCAAAAAATGAATCCGGATATTTGCGAAAAGATAAAAAGCAAAAGTGCTAAATTAATTGCCAATTTTAATCATGATCTAATTGCAATAAAAGGAACACCATCGGGATATAATCGTGACTCAGCCGAAATAAAAATAGCTATTATGGCGTCTCTTGAGGAAGCTTTAAGTACTATTTCAATTACTAATGGTATGTTATCAAAGATAATTGCCAATCCTGAAGCAATGAAGAAAGGTGTCATTCCAAGTTTACCGACAAAATTAGCTGACGAATTAGTCAAAAAGTTTGAAATGCCTTTCCGGGTCGCACATAAAATTGTTGGAAAAACTGTTGGCTTAATTAACGGAAAAATTCAAGACGTTACCGTCGATACGCTAAAAAAAGCTATAAAGGAAATTACGGGGAAAGATTATCCTGTGAAGATCGAGTTAATTCAAAAAGTATTCAACATCGACAATGCTTTAGATCAATATGAATATGAGGGTTCGGCAGGACCAAAGTATGTATCTTTAGTCAATGATAAATTGAATAAAGAATTAAAGATTTTAAGTTCTTGGACTAAAGATTTAAAAGATAAATCTATTAAAGCCGAGCAGGAATTATTAGATGAAGTTAATAAATTTATTACGGATCAATATGAATAAAGTTATTGATATTTTTTTTAAATTAGTAACTATCAATAGCCCTTCTGGACAAGAACAGGGAATGATTAAATATGTGAAAAATTGGCTAAACAAGATTAATTTGAATTATCAAGTTGACCCAAAAGGAAACATCCTTGCCAAAAAACCAGGAATTGGCCCGCCAATTCTATTTTGTGTTCATTTAGATACCGTTGAACCGGGAAGAGGAATAAAACCTATTGTGATAAATAAAAAAACAATTAGAAGTTTAGGAAAAACAATTTTAGGAGCAGATAATAAAGCGGCGGTTGCGTCACTTATGGTTGCGGTTGAAGAGACTTTAAGTCTAAAGTCATTCGAGTTACTATTTACCGTTGATGAGGAAAACGGTAATGGTCTAAATAAATTTCCTTTTAATTGGATTAAATCAAAAATAGGTTTTGCTTTTGACAGTATAAGACCGATTGGCTCGGTTATTTTGAGATCTCCATATTACCATTTATTTGAGGCAGAATTTGATGGAATAGCCAGTCATTCCTCTATTCCTGAAAATGGAATAAATGCTTTAATACCGGCAATTAAAGCACTAAATAAAATAAAAGTAGGAAGTTTGGATAAAGATGAAACAACTATCAATATTGGTTTAATCAATGGCGGAACAGGGACTAATACTGTTCCGGAAAAAGTCTTTATCAAAGGAGAAATACGAAGTTATCAAAAAAAACTTTTTTATCATCATGTCAATAAAATTAAATCAATATTTAAAGATGCTAAATTAAAAATCAGCGGTTTTTCTCCCGGATATAGTCACAAAAAAACATCAATCTTGATTAATAAAATTAACAAAATTTACGATTTGTTAAATGTTAAGTCACTTTATTATTCATATTCTGCCGTCAGCGACGCTAATATATTAAATTCTAAAGGAATTGAAGTAGTTAATCTTGGCGACGGCGTTGAAAATGCCCATACAGTAAATGAACAAATTAAAATTGATGATTTAATTAAATTAAAAATGATTATTATTAAAATTTTGCGAAATTTATGAAAAATGACTTTCTATCCATAACCGATCTGACAAAAAATGAAATCATTAGCTTGATTAATTTTTCCATTGGTCTTAAGGAAGAAATGATTCGTAACGGTAATAATACCCAATACTTAAAAAATAAAACCTTAACAATGATTTTTGAAAAACCGTCTCTCAGAACCCGCATTTCTTTTGAAACTGCAATGACACAGCTTGGGGGTCACGCTATAAATCTCACGCAAGCTGATATTGGTATGGGAAAGCGGGAATCCGTAATGGATGTTTCCAGAGTAGTATCGTCTATGTCTGATATTGTCATGGCTCGTGTTTTTAAACACTCATTAGTTGAAGAATTGGCAAAATATTCTTCCATACCTGTAATAAACGGTCTTTCGGACTTAGAACATCCATGTCAAATTTTGGCTGATCTATTGACGATATATGAAATTAAAAATAAATTTAAAGGGTTAAAAATTGTTTATTTTGGTGATGGTGAAAATAACATTCCCCACTCATTGCTATTTGCTTCAAGTATTTTAGGTATGAACTTTACGGCAGTTTGTCCCAAAGATTATTGGATGAATAGAAAAGTAGTTAAACAGGCAAAAAAAATTGCTGAAAAAAATAATGGTAAAATTATTGAGACTGATGATCCGCAGGAAGCTTCCTCAAATGCCGATATCATTTACACTGATACTTGGATTAGCATGGGTGATGAAAAGGAAAAAGAAAAACGGTTAAATATTTTTCCTAAATATCAAGTAACTTCAAAAACAATGAACGAAGCTAAAAAAGATGCTATTTTTATGCATGATTTACCCGCTTACCGAAATTATGAAGTAAGTCCTGAAGTAATTGACGGAAAACAGTCGGTGGTTTTTCATCAGGCAGAAAACCGCCTTCACGTGCAAAAATCTTTATTAATTTACCTATTAAATAATTCCAAACTAACTTAAATTCTGCTATCATATAAAACAATGATTAAAGAAGAAATACTAAAAAATTTGCAGTTGGTTTTGAAAAAACTTAACATAAAAGAAGTCGACATTGCCTTAGAAAAACCAGCTAATCCCGATTTTGGTGACTACTCAACTTCAGTAGCCCTTAAACTCACTAAACAGTTAAAGAAAAATCCTTTTATTATTGCTGAAGAGATCGTTAAGAACCTACCGAAAAACGAGAATGTTAAAAAGATTGAAATTATTAAACCGGGTTTTATTAATTTCTGGATTGCGGATGTTCAATTGATTAATCGATTGACAGAAATTGTTGAAAAAAGTTTTTCCTTTCCAGAATATCATCTTGGGAAAAATAAAAAGTTAATGATAGAGTTTGCTCATCCAAATACTCATAAACTTTTTCATATCGGTCATCTAAGAAATATATCTACAGGAGAATCTTTAGTAAGAATTTTTGAAGCAGTTGGCAATAAAGTCATCAGAGGAAATTATCAAGGCGATGTCGGGCTTCATATCGCTAAATGTATATTCGGAATAAATAATTCAAAAATTGATACTAAAAAACTGAAAACGCTTCAGGAAAAAATTAATTTTATCGGTAAGATGTACACTCTTGGAACTAAGGCTTATGAGGATGATAAAAAAGCCAAAGAAGAAATAATTAAAATCAACCGAATGATTTATGAACATAATCCAAAAATTTTGCCTTTATGGAAAGAGACCGTAAAATGGAGCCTTGATTATTTTCAGGAAAATTACAAAAGATTTTATAGCCATTTTGACCGTCTTTATTTTGAAAGCGAGCTGCCGGAACGTAGCCTTGAAATTGTAAAAGAACTTCAGAAAAAAGGAATTTTAGAAAAAAGCCAAGGCGCCATTGTTTTTAACGGAAAAAAATACGGTTTGGATACAAGAGTCTTTGTTAATTCTCTCGGTTTTCCTACCTATGAAGGAAAAGAATTAGCTTTAGCCGAAAAAGAATTTTCCGATTTTGGAGAGCTCGATAAAATCATTCACACTGTCACTCCGGAACAAACCAGTTTTTTTAAAGTTACTTTTAAAGTCGAGGAATTAATTGATGAAAAAAAATATAAAAATAAACAATATCATCTGGCGTATGAATGGGTAAAACTAAAAGCTGGAAAAATGTCTTCCCGCGAAGGAAATGTTATTGAAGCCAACTGGCTTATAGATGAAGTAAGACAAAAAATTTCTGAAAAATTTAAATGTGATCAGGAGACTACGGAAATATTGTCTATTGCTTCAGTCAAATATTCTTTTCTAAAAAATGGAACTCAAACAATTATTCATTTTGATATTGATGAATCGATTGCGGTAGACGGAAATTCTGCCCCCTATTTAATTTACACTTATGTTCGCTGTCAATCTGTTTTGAACAAGGCGAATTATAACCCGTTAACCCGCCTGTCCGCCGTAGCTTTAGCGGAGGTGGATGAACCCAACAACGATGAATCCAACGTTTTGCGTTTAATAAACAAATTCCCAGAAATTGTTCGGCAGGCAGCTGTTCAACTAGCTCCTAATTTAATAGCCAATTATCTTTATGACCTGGCGCAAAAATATAACTATTTCTATCAGAAGAATAAAATTCTAGAATCAGAAGAAGAAACAAAAAAATTTAGATTAATGTTAACCCAAGCAGTAGGCAAAGTTATTAAAGAAGGACTATATTTGCTGGGAATTAAGACGGTTGAGAGAATGTAAAAAAGTTCCAAGTTTGTCAAGTTTTTCAAGTTTATCAAGTAAAAAATATGCTACTTGATGAACTTGATGAACTTTATAACTTGATAAACTACTTATGAGTTTTTATATATGTTCCGAGTGCGGTTTTGGCTCCGGTTCTTGGATCGGCAAATGCCCTGATTGCGGCAAGTGGAATACGTTAAAGGAAAAGCCCGAATTTGCCAAGTCTTCGTCAAATAAAAAGGGTGAGGCTGTCAAAAAGATAACGATCACTTCCCTATCAAAAGTTAAATCTTCAGTTAAATCTCGACTTTCAACCGGGATCTTTGAATTTGACCGGGTTTTAGGCGGTGGTGTCGTTCCGGGAGAAGTAATTTTGCTTACCGGCCAACCGGGAATCGGTAAGTCGACTTTAGTTCTTCAAGCTTTTCAAAAACTTAAAGTTTTATATATTTCCGGTGAAGAATCCGCCGAACAAGTCAAAAACCGGGCTGAACGTCTTTCTGTAAATCTCAGCAATTTATCTTTCTCGGCAGATTTACAAATTGAAAGTATTATCCAAAGTCTTGAAGAATTAAAAGATGAAATAGAAATTGTCATTATCGATTCAGTCCAGACAATCTATTCAAAAGACGTTGAAGGGCCGGTAGCGGGTGTGTCTCAACTTAAAGAAGTGACAAAAAAGATTGTTAATTTTGCAAAGCAATCAAATCTTCCAATTCTATTAATCGGCCATATTAACAAAGTCGGCGATGTGGCCGGACCTAAGACGCTTGAACATTTTGTTGACTGTGTACTTGAGATAGAAGGAGAGAAAATTTCTAACTTCCGGTTGCTTAGAGCTTCGAAAAATCGTTTCGGCTCAACTGATGAAATTGGAATATTTGAAATGAAACAAAAAGGCTTGAATGAAGTAAAGAATCCTCTTGTTTTTCTTGAAACAGACAAAAAACTTGAACCGGGAAAAGCCATTGTTGGAGTAGCCGAAGGAAAAAGACCGTTCTTTTTTGAAATCCAAACACTTTGTGTCCCAACTTCATTAATGAATCCACGTCGAGTCGTTAAAGGATTAGATTTCAACAAAGTCCAACTATTACTTGCGGTTATAAGAAAAAATCTTAACCTTCCTCTTGACCGTTTTGATGTCTTTGTCAATGTCGTTGGCGGGGTTTCAATCAAGTCAACCGGTGCCGATCTTGGCTTTATTGCCTCTTTGATTTCTTCTTTTAAAAATATTTCACTACCGGCAAATTCCCTTTTTGTTGGTGAGGTCGGACTCCTTGGGGAAATCCGTTCTTCATTTATGGAAGAAAAGATCATTGAAGAATCAAAGAGGTTGGGATTTAAGAAAATTTATTCTTCAAAATTAATTAAGACTGTAAAAGAACTAAGTAAGGTCATTCCCGCGTAGGCGGGAATCCAAACAAAATAAACTGGATCCCCTCCTTCGAGGGGATGACAATTACGGAGTTTTTTTGTAAAAAATCTTTTCAAATGTAGTTTTTTTTCCGTTGGCGCCCAATAAAATTATTGTTATTTTATTCGATCCTTCGTTCAATGAAAGTTCATAATTAAAAATTCCTTCTTTGTTCTGATAAATCCTCTCGCCGGAGATGGTGACACTGGTATCTTTTTCAACTTTTCCTACAATTTTTACTTTTTTTTCGATAGTAAAGTTATTAGCTGTCGGAGACAAAAGAGTAAAAGTTGGAGGTGAAAAATATGTTTTTAATTGTAAGACAAAATATCCGACAAAAAATAAAGTTACAATTACCAAACCTATTCTTAGAAATTTTTTTGTTTCTGAAGTTAAATAAGAATTTTCTACTTTTCTCTTAAATTTTACTTCTTCTTTTTTTTCATAGTCCCGCCGAAAAAACGCCAATACTTTTTTGTGATCTAGATTCAACACTCGCGAATAATTTTTAAGAATTCCGGTTATATAAATCTTTGAGGAAAAATAGTTCCAATTCTCGTCCTCAATCGCTTTTAAGTACTTCTCCCTCACCTTAATCTGTTTTTCTACGTCTGAAAGGAGTAGATCTTTTTTTTCTCTTTCGTTTTTAAGAATTGAACCGACGGATAGCATATCTTTATTATACTCTCCCTGTATATTCTCCCGTTTCCGGATTGATACTGATCGTTTCTCCGATTTTTACAAATATAGGGACCATTACGATTGCACCTGTTTCAACCTTAACAGGTTTTTTTGCTCCTGAAACAGTATCACCTTTCGCAGCGTCCTCGGCTTCAACAATCTTTAGTCTCACGCTACTTGGCGGACGGATCGTCAGCGGCTTATCTTCATACATGTAAACAAACATTTTTTCTCCATCCTTAAAAAATCTCGTCACATCACCGATAACAGAAATAGGCAGTGACGACTGATTGAAGGTTCTCTCATCCATAAAATAAAGATTTTCATTATCTTTATAAAGATACTGCATTTCTATTGAAGATACATCCAACACCTCAACTTGCTCATTTGATTTATAAGCATATTCAACATTTTTTGCAGAAATTAAGTTTTTTAGTCTTGCTTTCATTAAGGCTGATCCTTTTCCCGGTGAATAAAAATCGGCTTTTTGAACCTGACAGATCGCTCCCTGAAAGAAAACAAATTCACCTTTTTTTAAATTACCGGCATTCACGCGCATATTTAAATTATATTAATTGAATAATTGGAAACCATATTTTAATGCTTCAATATGGCTTTTGTCAATTGATGCAAAACATTTATTACACCAATATGATAATGTCATAGTTACCAACGTGAAAATGTCATACCCTC
>CAZMBH010000018.1:0-18693 GCA_964564535.1 uncultured Gammaproteobacteria bacterium | reverse complement strand
CGGGACCGCCTTGACGTTTGTGGAAGAGTAAAAAAAGGACTCTCTTTAAATGGGTTCGTCCTTACTTGTTATAATATGAATCATGGCTAATCAAAAACTTCTTAAAACCTTGAAGTTGATAATTGATATTTTATCTTCAAATAAAAACCTAGATTTTAATAAACTAGACCTTTTCAATTTTTCGGAAAAAGAAATATTCACCACAATTGGTAATCCCCTGACATTTATTGATCAAAAAAGCAAGTTAGAAGATAAAATAATTGATTTTAATTTATTAAATTTTTTTTTAGGTTACTTAAATGATAATGGATCGATTGTTAGACTTAATCATTTTGGATTTGGTTATCTGGTTGCTTCTAAAAATGATGAAAGGCAAAGGTTGATAAAATTAGTTCAGAAAACAAACTTTCATTTATATGAAGAAGAATCAAACGATTTTGGATTATGGTTGTTTATGGGAAATACAAATAATTGGCAAAATTCTCTAGTTGAATTTGTTCCAGTTGAAAAAAGTAAAGAAAATTATGATGAATTTTTACCTCACATTCAAATTGACGTTGATACAAAATTAAATGCTTCCGAAATTGAAAATTTAATTAAAAAATATTTTGGAGGAGAGATTAAGTCATATCGTATTGCTATTATAAATGGCATAACTTATATTGTTAGACTTAAGCTTGGAATTCTAGATGGAGTAAATATCTTTTTAGATTTCGCAACAAATTCGAGGAATGTTAAATATCACAGAGAGAATCTCCTAAAAAAAATAAGTTAAGTTTTTAAATTTTTTTAGCCTCAACAGTTTCTGTGGTCTATCGTCAAAATTATATTCTTTTAATAACCTAAAAACATACTTTTGTAGGTTATAAGCGGTGGACATTAAAAAACTTCTTACTTATTCTTTATTTATGAATCTAGAGTTTAATAAACGTCTATTAAACAGGCTATCAGAATTTATTAGTAATATTGGAGTTGTATTTTTTACCACAATTGTAACGCCTTTTTTTACTGGAAACATGATAAACTATTCTATAGTGATAGTTGGTTTATCACTATCATTTCTTTCAATATTTATAAATTTATTTTTACTTAAATGAATATAAATGACCTGTCTTGGTTAAAAGTATTTTATATTGTTGGAGCAATAATGCTTTTAACTATTTCGATTTTGGTATTATATCCAACTTTAAAGAAAAAAAATAAATAGAATGTTATTGTTTGTATGAAAAAAACTAAGCTTGGAATTTTACTAGGAGTAGTCGCGGGTGTCATTGATGTTATTCCAATGATAATTCAAAAATTAACTTGGGATGCAAACTTTTCCGCTTTTTCTTTTTGGATTATTTCTGGATTTTTCATCGCAACGACAAATATTAAAATAAAAGGAATAAAGAAGGGAATATTAATTTCTTTTCTAATCTTATTACCCTCTTTATTTCTTATTGGCTGGAAACAACCAGTTGCATTAATCCCTATTTTTATAATGACGTTAATTCTCGGATCTTCTTTAGGCTACTTGATTGATAAGTAATTAATTTTCTTGTTATACTATTCCTGACGTGAAAAACAAATATGTTGTTCGTCAAATGACAAAATCGGATCTAGATCTTGCTATTTCTTGGGCGGCATCCGAGGGATGGAACCCAGGACTTTATGATAGAGATGCTTTTTTTAACACTGACCCTCAGGGATTTTTTATGGGTTTTCTCGATGGTAAACCAATTTCATGTATCTCAGCTGTATCATATGGAAAAGACTTTGGATTCATTGGCTTTTATATTGTCCATTCTAAACACCGAAGTAAAGGATACGGAATTAAAATTTGGAATAAAGCTATTGATTATCTAAAAAATCAAAATATTGGCTTAGATGGTGTACTGGCTCAACAAGAAAATTATAAAAAATCAGGATTTAAACTTGCTCACAGGAATATTCGTTATCAGGGAACGGGAAAAAAATATCAAATTAATGACGACAATATTATAAAAGCGAACTTAATTCCTTTTACAGATTTAGTTAAATATGACGATCAATATTTTCCAGTTTCCCGTTCACAGTTTCTTAAATACTGGATTGCTGAACCGGAAAGTTTAACGTTAGTTTATATAAAAAATAATAAATTAATGGGATACGGAATGATTCGTAAATGTGTGACCGGTTATAAAATTGGTCCTCTATTCGCTGATAGCAAATTAATTGCAGAAAAACTTTTTAAGAAACTAAATAATTATGCCACAGGTTCCCCAATATTTTTGGATATTCCTGAAGTAAATAAAGAAGCTCTTGAATTGGTTTATAAATATAAAATGAGTCCGATGTTTGAAACTGCTAGAATGTACACTAAGAAATCACCGGAAATTAATCTAAGTAAAGTTTTTGGAATAACCACTTTTGAAGTTGGCTAAATATGAAAAAAGATAAAAATTTATTCAATACAATTACTCAGATAGCTATTCCGGTTTTAACGGTCGGTACGCAAATTGCCATTGCCTTAAAATATCCTCAATGGGGGTTGGTAATCAATTTAATTTCTCAGCCATTTTGGATTTATTCGTCTTGGAAAGCATATAAAAAGGCTGGACAAGTAGGTCTTTTGGTTACAACGATCATGGTGACAATAGTTATTTTACTAGGAATAATAAATTATTTTTTCCACTAGTATCAAATCAAATAGTCTATCCTCAAAAATATATTCTCCTGACGGTTTAATCAACTACTTTTGTAGGTTATAAGCGGTAGACTTAATTTTAGAGGTGTATAAAATAAGGACGGACCTAAATCAGGTCCGTCCTTAAATATGCCCTCAAAAAATATAATAAAAACTTATATTGAAAACGGGTTTTATCACATCTATAATCGTGGAGTTGAAAAAAGAAAAATTTTTATTGACGAACAGGATTATCGAGTTTTCCTTTCATACCTAAAAATTTATTTATCGCCAAAAATTGATTCAGCTAAGGACATTCAGAAAAACAAAAAAGGTAGCTACGAAGATCAAAATAAATTTATTTCAGAAATATTTAAATTAAACAATTTTTACAATAAAATTGACCTTATAAGCTATGTGCTAATGCCAAATCATTTTCATCTTGAGCTGAAACAAAAAAATAAAAAAGAAATAGAATTTTTTATGCGTAGTTTAATTACTAAATATTCAAAATATTTTAATAAAAAATATAAAAGAGTTGGCCCTTTATTTCAAGGGAGATATAAAGCAGTACTAATCCAAAATACAGAATATTTATTGGATTTAAGTAGGTATATTCATCTTAATCCTAAGGAACTGTTAGTTACCGGACAATCGCTGGATGCATATCCCTGGAGTAGCTATCCGGCATATTTAAAAAAAGTGACAATCAGTTGGTTAAAAATAAATTTTTTAACGAGCATCTTTATTGAAAATAAAACATTTTCTGCTAATTTGTATAAAAAATTTGTTGAAAATAGTATGGAAAAAGAAAAGAAAATTCCGAAAACCTATAGAGATCTATTTATAGATTAAAGGGACTCTCTTATATGAGGTCCGTCCTAAATGAGGACGGACCTCATTTGATATACTTGAAATGTGAAAAACCAAAAAAAGAGGGCGGAGACAACGTTATTTTTGATTGAATCATTGGATGGTAAAATTTCAACTGGCGATAGTGATTTGCTTGATGTTGACCTCGACTTCAAAAGAATTTCCGGTGTAAAAGAAGGTCTTCATCAGTACTACGAAATAGAAAAAACTACAGACCCTTTCTCGTTTAATACCGGAAGAGTAATGGTCAAAATTGGCGTAAACGTCAGAGAAAAAGAACCGATCAAAATGGGTTGTAGCTTTATAATTATTGATAATAAACCTCACCTAAATAAGAAAGGTGTTGAATATTTGGCTAAGTGGGTTAAAGTTCTTTATCTTGTAACTACTAATAAAGATCATCCGGCGTTTAAATTAAAATCAAAACACGATAATATCGTAATTATTTTTTATGATAAAAAAGTCGATCTTTACGATTTACTTTATAAAATGAAATCAGAGTATGGAGCCGATAAAATTACCATTCAATCGGGTGGCACGATAAACTCTGCTTGGATAAGGCAAGGTTTAATCGATCATGTATCAATTGTCATTGCTCCTTGTTTGATTGGTGGAAAAGATACCCAGTCGCTGATTGGTGGTGAATCATTACATAACGAAAAGGATCTAGAAAAAATAAAATCCTTGAAATTAATTAAATTTGAAGTTTTAAAAGATTCATATCTCCATTTACTCTACGACGTTAAAAAAGAAACCAAAGTTGATGAAAAATAAATCAAATTTTTATTTGATATAATGTTTTTCTAATGGATAAAAAAACTTTAGAAAAGCTTGGATTAAAGATTGGTCATTTTACCGACCTTGAAAATCTTACCGGGTCAACAGTTTTTATCGCCGAAAAAGGTGCTGAAATCGGAATCGAGATCAGAGGTTCATGGCCGGGTTTTATCAGCGCTCCATATTTCGGTCCTAAGTCGTCCTCAACTTCAACTAACTCAATTGTTTTATCGGGTGGAAGCACTCACGGGATGTTAGAGTCAGTCTCTGGAGTGTTTCAATATCTTGAAGAAAAAGGAGTAGGAATTGCTTCCCGATCCGGCTCTATTCCCTACATCACCGCTTCAGTCATTTATGACTTGGCAGTATTGATGGGTAAAAAGAAGGCGAACAAAAAAGACGGGTATGAAGCCGCTAAGAATGCTAGTTACTCAAATGTCGATCAGGGAAATATTGGTGTTGGCACCGGAGCCACGACCGGTAAATGGTTTAAAGGAAAATTTATCAAGGGCGGTTTTGGCATGGCAGTGACAAAACTACCCGATGATATTTTAGTGGGTGCATTTGTTGTTACAAATTCCGTTGGAGATGTCGTCAATCCCAATAATAATAAATTTTATTCAGATAGCGGTGACTTTGATTTGGACCAAAAAATTATTGATAAGAGAAAAGATACACTATATGGATTGGTTGATATGGCTCAAATGAATACCACTTTAGCAGTGATCGCGACAAACGCAGCTATAAATAATTTCCAACTTATGAAAGTAGCTGAACTGGCCCATGACGGAATGGCTCGGGCGATTATGCCGGTTCACACAATGATGGATGGAGATATTGTCTTTGCGGTTTCCTCCCACAATGGCGAAAGAAAAGATATCTCTTATATGAATCCATTGACTCAGGTTGATATGATCGGGCTGGGAGCGGCTGATGCATTGATGAAAGCAATCAAAAATAGCGTCCTTAATGCAAAAAGTATTGACGGTTTTCCTGCGTATAAAAAATAATTTATTAGATATAATCAACTTATGAACTGGCCAATTATTGCAGTTGTTGGAACACAACTTCTTTTTACAACGAGCGATTTATTAGCAAGAGGAAACATGCCAAAGCATGGTTTTACTTTGGCCACCTTTTTTAGTAGTTGGTTTTTAATTTATTTTATAATAAGAATTATTGCCATGTTTGGTCAGTTATATGTTTTTACGGCAATTAATCTTGGAAGGACGATGGGTCTTTTCGGCGCAACATCATTAGTTCTTTCAAATTTATTAGGGCTACTAGTTTTAAAGGAAATATTAACTCCAGGACAATATGTTGGAATCGTTTTAGCTATAACCTCTTTTCTAATTTTGTCTTTTACATAATATTTATCCTCTTCAGTAAGATTAATGGTCTATTGTAAAAAATAAGTTTTTGCAACAACCTGAAAACATACTTTTGTAGGTTATAAACGGTAGACATTTTCTTAGAGGTGTATAAAATAAGGACGGACCTTATATGGTCCGTCCTTAAATATGCCATCTAAAAATATAATAAAAACATATTTAGAAAATGGTTATTATCACATCTACAATCGTGGAGTCGAAAAAAGAAAGATATTTCTAGACGATCAAGATTATCGTGTTTTTCTTTCATATTTAAAAGTTTATCTTTCGCCAAAGGAAAAAACTATAAATGAAATAAAAAATGATGAATCTATTATTGGCAATAAGGAAAAAAAAATTTCAGAAATATATGTATTAAATAATTTCTTTAACAAAATAGAGCTGATGAGTTTTGTCTTAATGCCGAACCATTTTCATCTTGAATTAAGGCAAAAAAATAAGAAAGAGATAGAATCATTTATGAGAAGTTTAGTAACTAAATATGCAAAATATTTTAACAAAAAATATGGACGAGTTGGGCCTTTGTTTCAAGGAAGATATAAAGCAGTATTAATTCACAGTACTGAATATTTGCTGTATTTAAGTAGATATATTCATCGAAATCCGCAAGAACTTTTAGTTAAAGAACAGTCTTTAGAGTCTTATCCTTGGAGTAGTTACCCATCGTATCTGAATAATATTGAAATTAGTTGGTTGAATAAAAAGTTAATAATTTCAAATTTTTTAAAAAATAATCAATTTTCAATTAATTTATATAGAGAATTTGTTGAAAACAATAAAGAGCAGTTTAAGGAGGAATTCGACGTTTATAAAGAGTTGCGGTTGGATTAAGGACTCTCTTTATAAGGTCCGTCCTTATTAGGACGGACCTTAGATAAATGGTTTATAATAAAAACTATGAAAGATGTGAAGATTGACAAAAGTTGGAAGAAAGTTTTGGAGACAGAATTTCAGAAATTATATTGGGAAGATCTGATAAAATTTGTCCGAAGTCAATATTTATCCGGAAAAGTTTATCCTCCCGCAAAAAATATTTTCCGGGCTTTTGATCTTTGTCCTCTCAACAAAGTTAAAGTTGTCATCGTCGGACAAGATCCTTATCATGGCGAGCATCAGGCAAATGGTTTATCTTTTGCTGTTAATGACGGAGTAACGCTTCCCCCTTCCCTAAAAAATATTTATAAAGAAATAAAAAGCGATCTTGGAATTACTCCCTTACCTTCAGGAGATCTAACCCGTTGGGCTAAACAGGGAGTTTTAATGTTAAACAGCGTTTTAACGGTCGCAGCCGGAAACCCTGCATCACATAAAGACAAAGGCTGGGAGAAATTTACTGATTCCGTTATAAAAACTCTCAACGATAACCGTAAAAATATTGTTTATTTATTATGGGGAAAATATGCTCAGGTTAAAGGAGAAGTCATTGACCGGAAAAATAATCTTGCTCTAAACTCAGGCCACCCTTCTCCCTACTCGGCTCATTTATTTTTTGGCAATCATCATTTCAACCAATGCAATAAATACCTTAAGGAACACAGTATAAAAGATATTGACTGGCGCTAAAAAATGCTATAATCTTTCCATGAACATCAAGGATCTTACCCATGAAGTAGAAGAGGTTTCCAAGATTTATTCAAAAAGATTTGACATTGATCGTGACGGAAATTGGTTTGTTTTAAAACTTCAAGAAGAAATGGGTGAACTTATCCAATCTTATTTGATGATGATAAAACAAGGACGGCATAAAGGTAAAACCGAGGAAGAAATTAAAGATAATTTCCGGAAAGAAGTTGCCGATGTCTTTTGTCATATTCTATTATTGGCAAAATTTTATAAAATTGATTTGGAAAAAGAGGTTGAAGAAAAATGGTTGAAATGGAAAAAATAATCTGATAAAGTATTCTCTACTATGTTTAAAAAAATCGATTTAAAGATTGTTAAACTAGATTTAGTAATTGCCGTATATATAGCTTGTGTTGCTATTTCAGAGTTAATGGGAGGAAAAACATTCCCACTTCTTCATATAGGTAAATTTACATGGAACGCCAGTGTGGCTATTTTTGTAATCCCAATAATTTTTTCAATCAACGACGCAATAATTGAAGTATTTGGAGTAGCCAGGGCAAAAAGTGTTTATCGGTCAAGTTTAGTAACTATAGTTATGTTTATGTCATTTGCTTTTTTGGCGATCAAATTGCCCCCTTCAGTCAGATTTAAAGACAGCGAAGCGGCTTATGATTTAATTTTTGGTCAATCGGTTCGAATAGCTTTTGCCAGTCTTAGCGCTTTTGCTATCGCTGATTTTCTTGATATTATTATTTTCCAAAGACTTAAAAAAAACTTGGGAAGCAAAGCTTTATGGTTAAGAAGTAATCTTTCAAATTTTATCTCCCAGTTTATCGATACTGTCATATTTATGTTTTTGGCTTTTTATGCTTTTAACAAAGGTGTCGGCGCCAACTTTTCGTTTTTATTTAGCTTGATCATTCCATATTGGCTGCTTAAATGTTTTATGTCGATCATCGAAACTCCTTTCGTCTATTTAGCAGTCCGCTGGTTAAGGGGTGAAACAAAAAAATGAAAGTGACGATGGTCATGCTATCAAGCGCTGATGGAAAAACTACTAAAGGAAACGATAACAATATCTATACTTGGACTTCTACCGAAGATCAAAAATATTTCTTTTCCCTAATTAAAAAAAATAATCTGATTATCATGGGAAGTGAAACATATAATGCTTCAAAACCTGTAATCAAATTAGAAAAAGGAAAATTAAGGATAGTATTAACACGTAATCCAAAAAAATATATTACTCAAACAGTTGTAGGTCAGTTGGAATTTTCTGAAGAAACTCCGGAAAAATTGATTAAAAGACTATCTTCACTTGGATATAAAAAAGCTCTGCTAGTTGGTGGATCAATAATTAACGGTTTATTTTTAAAACAAAATTTAGTTAATGAATTATGTTTAACAATAGAGCCAAAAATTTTTGGAAACGGAAAAAATATTATTGAAGGGCAATCTTTTGATAAATCGCTACGCTTAATAAGCGCTAAGAAGTTAAATAAGGGCGGAACTCTACTTTTAAATTATAAAATTAACAAATAATTCCGGTTTTTTTTAAACGTTCAATAAGTCTCATATTTCTTTTCTTTTGTTTCAAAAGCATTTTATTTGTCGAAAAAAATAATCCAAGATTTTTTTGTTGATTCTCAAAAACAACCCTTTCGACATGGGGAATAATTTCTTTCGCAAATACTTCAAGCATTTTGTCGGTCATATCGTCAATTGGGAGTGAGTCGTCGCGTCTTGTTCCGATAGGAAAATGAATTCCACAAAAAAAAGGTTTTTTTTGATCATCTTTCAAAATAAAATATGACTTTAATTCATCCACCGTGTTCGTCCAATTCTCTGGATAAGTTTTCTTTGAATGAGAAACGTAATGATAAACATCAAGCATTCCGCAGGTATTAATACCATTTCTTCTATAAAAATTTATTTGTTTGATTGTGTCCTCTACTCCTTGTTTTCCAGGCAATTGATTTTCAACCCAAATTTTTTTAAGCCGCAATTTTTTAATTGCCGTTTGAACTGACTTTTTTTCAAAATAAGGAGTATGAGATAAAAATTCAACTTTGGGAAAATATTTTAATAGACTAGTTGCCCCTTCAATAAAATTATTAAGAAAAGTCATAATAACTCTTGATTTAAAATCAAGTTTGTTTTCTCCCCCAGTTTTGCCATGAAAAGATAAAACAGATATATTGTTGTTGTTAAATATAGAGATCAACTTTATTAATTTACTAATTGGTTTAAAAGCAATTACCTCAACTCCGTCAAGAGTTTTATTTTCAAAATATTCCTGCCAAAGGTAAAAAAAATGCTCAGGTCTTCCAAAAATACCAATAGAATCAGTAGAAACAAAATATTGCGGACAGTTATGTTTTGACATAGAAAAAGATTTAAATTATACTCTCAGTTATGAATAAAAAACTACTGTTAATAACGATTATCGGAGTTATAATAGCAGGAACATTCATTTTTCTAAATATGAAAAAAAATAAGGCAAATAAATTAAAAAAAATTACTGCAGTACTACATACTGAAAAAGGAGATATTACACTTGATTTGAATACTGATCAAACGGCAAAAACAGTGGCAAACTTTGTTACCTTGGCTAAAAAAGGATTTTACAATAAAACAATTTTTCACAGAGTAATCAAGGGATTCATGATCCAGGGCGGCGATCCAAAGGGCGACGGAACCGGAGGGCCAGGATATAAATTTGATGATGAACCGTTTACTGGAGAATATGTAAGAGGAACAATTGCTATGGCTAACGCTGGACCAAATACTAATGGTAGCCAGTTTTTTATAATGCACGCAGATAATCCTCTTCCTAAAAATTATGTGATATTTGGAAAAGTGACATCGGGTTTAGAAGTGGTCGACAAAATTGCTGAAGCACCGGTTGAACCAAGTTTTTCCGGGGAAATGTCGGCCCCTGTTTCTCCTGTAAAAATTCTTACGATCGATATCAAAGAAAAATAATTTTTTGTGTAGAATAGATTAATGGAAGCTTCAAAAAGAAATAAAATAATTATCTCACCGGTAATATCTTTAGCACTCACTTTGCTTGTTACCCGAGCGATTTTTTTTGCCGGTATTCCAAAAATTAATGCGGAAAAAGTAAAAAGAGTAGTGAAAAATACCAAAGACAATCTAATTATTTTTAAGAATACTTTTACCTATAAAATATCACCAAATAAAATAAATTATGATCGAATACTTGACAGTTCATCACCGACTGATTACAAAATGATTGCAGTCGCTCAAATGTTAGTAGAACCTACAGCCATACCAACATCAATCCCAACTCCAACAGAAATAATCCTGGTAAATATATCGCCGACTTTATCATTAAAGTCGCCGACCGCAATTCCAACAGTCAAAAAAAAGCCTACGCCGACAGTTAAAAAGCCTTCACCAACAATACCTCCGCAGTGGTACCCCGGTTAAAATCACCAATCCTTTAGACCAACCTTATTACAATCCTAGCATTGCATATAAATGTTATACTCCGGAAAAATTCATTGAGGTTTACGCTAACGATGTAACAAGCGCTAACTGTTACCAATCGGTACAAACCAAAGTTGAAAAAAATATTACTTCCGTTTCTATTCTTGGTAATTCAATTCAGGTTCATAAAAAAGCTTATCCGTATTTCAAAGCAGTTGCTGATGAACTGGCAAAAAATAGTGTTGCCAAAGCATATGATATTAATACAATTGGAGCTTATAATTTCAGATGCAACGTAAATGCTTCTACTTCAGGAAAAAACGACCTTTGTAGTGAAGGCTGTGTTCTTTCGACTCATGCTTTTGGGATTTCTGTTGACATTAACTGGGATGAGAACTGCAACGGCTGTTCAAGCTATACCATGCCTATGGAAATCGTCGATATTTTTGAATCGTATGGCTTCCGCTGGGGCGGACGGTATAAATCAATTTTTGGCTCCACGATCGACCCGATGCACTTCGAGTTTTTGTATGATCTATGTAAGGATTTGAATTAACTATCAATGTCGTTTAATATTAGTTCATGGGAATTAAGGAAAAGATTTTACGGTTCTTAGAGTACTGTGAATTGGAAAAACAACTTTCTTTAAAGACGATTAAGATGTACGGGTATTACTTAAATTTCTTTCAGAAATGGTTGTTTTTGAGCCAAAAAATAGAAGATTTTCCGGTAGAAAAAATCGACGATAACATTGTCAGAAGCTTCCGGCTATATTTAAGCCACGAATATAAAAATCCATTTAAGGGTGTCCTGAAGCGCCAAACACAAATTTACTTCCTGGTAGCACTCAGGAGCTTCCTCCGCTACCTAGTCCGCCAGCGCGTCACTTCGCTCTCTCCTGATATGGTCGAACTCGGAAAAAACGGTGACAGGATGATAAAGGTTTTATCTCCAGAAAAACTTAAATTATTATTTGAAATTATTGACACAAAAGATGAGATTGGGCTTAGAGACAGAACGATTTTAGAGGTTCTTTTTTCAACGGGTCTCCGGGTTTCAGAACTAGTCGGTTTGAACCGTGAAGACATTAATATTCAGTCAGGAGAATTCAGTGTAATTGGGAAGGGTAGGAAAGCCCGCGTCGTATTTTTGTCTAAACACGCAAAGACTTGGTTAAACCTATACCTAACTAAAAGATCCGATCCGTACCGGGCATTGTTTATCCGCTACTCGGGTCCTAAAAGCAAAGATGAATTGACGGATGAGAAGTTAAGGCTTTCTGTCCGCTCAATTGAAAGGATGATCGATAAGTATCGGAAGAAGGCAGGAATCACCATCAGAATTGGTCCTCATATACTGCGCCACTCATATGCAACGGATTTATTGTCTCATGGAGCGGATCTAAGGTCGGTCCAGGAAATGCTTGGTCATAAAAATATCGCCACAACCCAGATCTATACCCACGTCACAAACTTTGGATTGAGGCAAATTCATGAAAAATTTCATTCGGGAAATAAATGAAAAACTATATTTACAAAATAATATTAGGATTAGCTATTCTTACTTTTATCTTTTTATTTTCTTTTCTTAGTATTAAACGTTACCGTACTCTTCACTCTTATTACTATGATTTGGGAATAATGAATCAGGTTGTTTACAATACTTCACAAGGAAGGTTTCTTGAAATGACTAATCAGGATTTGAAAAAAAATGTTTCCCGATTGGCGATTCATTTTGATCCGATCTTGGCGGCATTTGCACCGTTTTATAAATTATATGAAGGGCCGGAAGTTTTATTAATCGGGCAGGCAATTATTTTAGGCTTAGGCGCTTTAGCAGTTTATTTGATTTCTCAAAAAATTTTAAAAAAAAATTCGATTAGTCTTATTTTTTCTCTGACTTATCTTTTGTATTTTTCAATCCAAAGAGCTGTTCTTTTTGATTTTCATAGCGTGACATTGGCAACCACTTTTTTCCTTTTTGCATTGTATTTTAATTTGATCAAAAAAGACTTTTGGTACTTTGTTTTTATTTTCCTATGTTTGCTGACAAAAGAACACATTGGTTTAGTGGTTCTTTTTTTGGGAATTTATTTATATTTTGTAAAGAAGGAAAAAAAGATAGGAATTATAACGGCTGTTTTGGGACTGGTCTTTTTCTTTACAACCGTATATTTCATTATCCCCTACTTTAGAGGGAACGAGCATTTTGCTTCAGGATATTTTAGTAATATCAATAAACGCTTGCCGGACATTATGAAAGATGGAATTATCTATACAATGTTACTGATAAACCCTCTATTTTACGCACTGTTTTCACCTCTGACTCTGCTAATTACTCTACCTGAATGGGCAATCAATATCATAAGTATTAATTCAAATCAGCGTTCTATTTTCTTTCATTATAATTCGATAATAGCAGCCTTTTTATTTTACTCGCTGATTTTAGGTTATAAAAATTTTAACAGAATAATAAAAAATAAGGTTATTAGAGGAATTGTTTTTCTAATTTTTATATTAGCTAATGTCTATTCTATTTATTTGTATAACCCGGTCCCCTATTTCGTCAAGAACCCTGTCCGTTATTTGGAAGTGGACAAAATCAAAAGTAAGTCAATTGAATATTGGATAAATAAACTTAAAGACGAAAACATTAAGGTTTCTACAACTCCAAAGTTGGCCCCCTTTTTTACTAATAGAAAGTATTACTATAATTTTTTATATGACAGCGCTTACGCTTCAATGGGACAAAAGAAAGAAGATGTTATTAAAAATGAAATTGATAAATATAGTTTAGCCGAATATATTATCATTAACAGATCGGAAATTGGAGATCTTTCCAAAGAAGGTCTTCCTGTAAAATTTTATTTTAATTTGCTTGATGATAGCAATTTTCAAATGATTTTTACCGATGAGCAGGGTGAAGGTAGCATCGAAGTTTATAAAAAAATATGATTTCAATAATAATCCCTTTCTATAACGAAGCCGAGTCAATACCCGTCTTAGTCGGACATTTAAATAATCAATTTGAAAAATTGAAAAAGGAGTTTGAAATCATTTTAGTTAACGACGGTTCGACAGACAATCCGCAATCCGTTATCCGTAATTTAAATAATGTAAAATTATTTAATCATAAAAAACGCTTAGGAAAAGGAGAAGCACTGAAAACAGGGATTGAAAATTCATCCGGAGAGACAATCGTTTTTATGGATGGGGATTTACAGGATGATCCATACGACTTACCGGGGTTTCTTGAGAAAATTCAAGAAGGAAATGACCTTGTAAACGGTATAAGAGAAAAACGAAACGATAATTTGATAGTGAAGTTTTATTCAAAAATTGTTGCCTGGTTTTTAAAAACTTTTTTGAGCTCGCCCTATACTGATATCAACTGCGGTTATAAAGTTTTTAACCGTAAAGTATTAAAGGATTTTATTTTTTACGGCAATAATTTCCGTTTTTTTCCACTGGCAGTGTTCTATAATGGATATAAGGTGACAGAAATAAATGTAAAAAACAATAAGCGGATGTTTGGCAGATCAAAGTTTGGACCGGGAAAATTATTTACCGGTCTGCTTGATACTCTCACTGCATATTTTTTATTTAAATTTTCAGAAAAACCCCTTCACTTTTTTGGGATGATAGGAGGGGTTACATTTTTTATTGGTTTTTTAATTTCTTTATATTTAACGATAGAAAGATTATTTTTCGGAGTATTGCTGATGACTCGGCCGCTACTTTGGTTAGGAATACTTTTAATTATCATAGGAATACAGGTTATCATGACGGGAATAATTGGAGAATTGATAGTTTACCAGAATAAGAGAAAATGAATCCTATCCTCGCTCTCATCATTGCCAATATAATTTGGGGTATGGCTTCACCAATTTTTAAATTTGCTTTAACCAATATTCCCCCATTTACTTTAGCTTTTATCCGTTTCTTTTTTTCGGGTCTAATATTTTTACCCCTGGCATTGAATAAATGGCAAAAATTAACGGTAAGACAATGGCTGGAAATTATTTTAGTCGGTTTTTTTGGAATAACAATCAACATCTCCTTTTTCTTTTTGGGGATAGAGAAAACTGAAAGCATAAACGCTCCAATAATCGCTTCCTCCGGCCCGGTATTTGTTTACTTGTTATCAATAATATTACTTAAAGAAAAACCTAAATTAAGGGTTCTAGCCGGAATGCTGATTGCTTTGGCCGGAGTTTTATTTATTATCTTATCTCCCATGATAGTTGATGGGAAAAAATTCGTTCTTGGTGCCATTGAGGGAAACCTGTTTATTTTAATTGCAACCTTTGGTAGTGTTTTCCAAACTATTTTTGGGCGGGACGTTTTAAAAAAGGTAAATCCGATGCAGGTCGCCGCTATTACTTTTTTATTTGGCAGTTTGACCTTTATGCCGTTTATTCCGAAAGAATTTTCCAATTGGAATATTTCCTTACTTAATACAGCTGGATGGACAGGAATAGTTTTTGGGGTATTTTTTTCTTCAGCCATTGCTTATTTCTTGTTTTATTATGGAATCTCCCGTCTTTCGGCTCAGGAAGTTGGAGTATTTACATATATTGATCCGATTGCGGCTATAATTATTGCTGCTCCTCTGCTTCATGAATACCCAAATATATTTTATATTTTTGGCGGTCTTTTAATTTTTGGAGGAATTTATTTTGCAGAAAAAAGAATTCACTGGCACCCGTTTCATAAGTTAAAAGTGAAAAATTAAAAATTAAAAGTTATAATAAAAACATGGCTAAGATCTTAATCACTGGTGCTGGCGGTTACATTGGTTCCGTTGCTGCTGATTTATTTCTAAAATCCGGATATCAGGTAGTTGGCGTGGATAATTTTCAAACGGGCTATAAAGAACCTTTGGAATTGTTGAAGAATAAGTACTCAGGAAAATTTAATTATCACGAAGTTGATTTAAAAAATGACCTTTCCCCTATCTTTCAAAGCGAGGCACCGTTTGACGCGGTTATTCACTACGCGGCATCGTGTTTAGTTGACGAATCGGTCCGCGATCCTGGAAAATATTTCTTAAATAATGTTGCCGTCACCTCAAATCTCTTATCAGCTATGGATAAATTTAATATCAAAAATATTATTTTTTCCTCAACCTGCGCTACATATGGCGAGGCAAAATATTATCCGATCGATGAAAAGCACCCTCTTAACCCTACCACTCCTTATGGGGCTTCCAAAAAAATGGCCGAAGAGGTCATCCATTGGTACGGCAAATTAAAAGGTTTTAACTATATGATCCTTCGGTACTTTAATGTCTGTGGAGCGACCGAGGATGGATCGATCGGTGATTCGAAAAAGCCCTCGACCTTATTAGTTCAAAACGCAGTCCGCGGTGCTTTGGGTATTGAAAAATTTTATTTGACCTGCCCCGAAGTTGATACGCCGGATAAAACCCCTATAAGGGATTATATTGACGTCGTTGATTTAAATGTAGCCCATTTAAAGGCACTTGAATATCTTTTATCAAGCAAAAAAAGCGAAATAATTAATCTGGGAACCGGAACAGGCAGTTCGGTTTTGGAAGTGGTCAGCCAGGTTAAAAAATTAACCGGAGTTGAAATTCCAATAGAAAAAGCCAATACAAGGCAGGGCGATGATGCAAAAAAAATTGCCGATATCAGTAAAGCGCAAAAGTTATTAGGCTGGAAACCGACAAAAACAATCGAAGATTCAGTTAAATCACTGATGATCTGGTATAAAAACCATCCGAATGGGTGGGAAAAATGAGCGGGCTGGTTAACAAAATTAGAACTTTTTATCAACAGTCCGCTAAGAAGTATTATATACCAAATTTTGACCACTAAACTGGCTTTTTCTAACGATCAAAGAATACCGTCTTTATATAAAAAACAAAAATAAAGTGGACTAAAGATATTACGCGGAAAGGTTTGTTGACTCAAGACTACTAAATGTTTTCAAAGCACTTAAATATTTAGTAGAATCTTTCAATTTTTCCAACACTGTGCTCAGTACTCTCAAATTGGCTGGAGTCGGATCAGCATTAACCTCGGCTATTAGATTAGTAATGTCTTCTCTCAATTCCTCGGTTAAATTTGAATCATTCTCAACAACACTAGCTATATTTTTTAATGTGTCAGTTAAATTCATATATTTATATTAAATTTTTAATTTATTTAGTCCCAGCTGCGGTAACGCCGTGCTGAACATCCTTAAGAATTTGCTCTTGTTTTTTAATCTCAACAACATCCTGTTGTTTAATTTGCTCAGCTCCGCCCTTGCCAATATCTGCTCCTACTGTAAGTACCTCACCAAATTGACCGGCTAATTTTTCTTTTACTGCCGCTGTTTGATCGACTTCACTTTGAATTGTTGTCTTTGATTCTCTCAATTTAGATAATCCATCTTTATTACCTATAATCGCCTCAAATTTATCGGCAAAGTCATGAGTGGCTTTGGCACCCTCTCCATATTTAACTGCCGTATCCAAATCACGTTCGGCGACCCGATTATCTCTCTCAGCCCAAAACCCATGCCACTTTTCACTACCCGTATCAATTACTCTTTGAGCTAATTCTCTAGCTTGTTCAATTCTTGATAATCTTCCTGGACCAACTCTACCTGGAAGATCAAGCATTTGTAAAGTGGTATTGGCAATATCATATTCCGCTGCTCTTTTTGCCGTCTCAACAGGTTTTTCTCTTAAAGCTTCTAATTTTTTTTCATGATCCGTAGCTCTGGCTGATCTACTATATGCACTTTTTTCAAGATATTCTCCTCTTTTTTCTACTAAATCTCCTACTCCTTTTATTACCTTGACTCCCAATTCTCCAATTTTTGGATCTGCCTGCTCGTTTCCCTTAATTTTCGCTTCTGCTTTTGTTAAACCGATTCTTTTAGCGACTTCGGTCTTAGCTGTATTAAACCATTCACTTAATTTTAACTTTGCTAATTCTGGAACTCCTCCAATTGCTCCTCCGGCTCTGACTGCTCTTGCCTCCGGAGTCACTGATATTGGGGCTGTTGATGCTTCTGCCATAAATTTATTAAACAAAAACTGCTAATAACTTCATCTTAATGTTTCTTAATAAAGATTTCAAGCGTATATTTGTGGCTAAAAAGAATATATAAAGACGATATTATAAAAGGGATTCGAGGAAAATAGTTGCTGTATGACATACTATTTTACTTCCAAGATCAGAAGAACTATCGGAAAAAGGATAAAGAAAATAAGAAAGATGAAAAAATTAAAACAAGTGGAGGTGGCTGTTGACGCAGGATTGAATCCAAGTTATTATGGCAAAATTGAAAGAGGAATAGTGAATCCTTCAATTGAAAAACTTTATGGAGTAATTAGAGCATTAGGTACTAAATCTTCCGAAATTATTCCGTTTTGAAAAAATAAATTAAAGGACCACAAAAAAACCGCCGGTATAAAGATTGCTCTCTACGCCGACGGCTATAAAATAAAACTTACTTTCTCAATCTCCTTTCAATAAAACTGATAACAGCGACCAACGCTCCAATATGCCAAAGACAGCCAAGTAGCATAAGGATGTATTCAATCAGCGTATCCATTCTGCCTCCTTTCCGGCTGGTTTGGATCTTTGACATTCCAGACAAAGAGATTGAACAACTCAACATATTCAGATAATTGTTTATCAGTCGGCCGAACTTCTGACGTTCCCCAGAAATATGGCATAACGATGTTTCTTAACTGGTAATAACGCGATAATTGATAGTTACTCATAAGATTAAAATTAAATTTTTAATAATTAAATCAAGAGCTTAGCCTTGAGACTAATAAATGAACTGTTGGCTACAATAATATGGTCAATCAGTTCTATACCCAGTAAGTCACCAGCCTTAACCAGTCTTTTGGTTAGGTTAATATCATCTTCCGAAGGATTTGCTTCACCTGACGGATGATTGTGGGCAATAATGATCTGGGCTGATCTTTCACCAACTGCTCGGGTAAACACTTCTCTGGGAT
>CAZMBH010000017.1:0-18704 GCA_964564535.1 uncultured Gammaproteobacteria bacterium | reverse complement strand
CTCAAAACGTTCTTAAAGATTTGGAATTTCACTACGTCGACCACGTCGACCAGGTCCTAAAAGTGGCGCTGAAGAAAAAAAACTAACTAATTTAAACTTGCTATAAAGCTACTTAACTGATATTATTATAGGATTAATATGGCTAATATTGAAATATCTAAATTAATTCATGATCAATCAGAAATAGGTTTTAAATATGTGCCTTTTCGAGATTATTTTAATAGTCATTCAGCGGGAAAAAATGAAAACGATTTAAATGATACATCGATTGCGGAGCAGTTTTGCTGGAATACTGTTGCAGGGTTGAGTCAAGGTGAAACTTACGGTCGCTCTGAATTAAGCCAACTGTTTGAAAGTGGATATCATCCCGCTTTTTTTGGTAAAGAAAAAAATCCGACAAATAATGTTTTGACGGAAAAAGCCACCTACGTTTTGCCAAGATTGGTAAAAAAGGAAGACATTAAGCTATTAAGTGACGCAGAGATTCACTTTACTGATAATGCCGCGGATTTTTACTCCGGTATAAGTATTAACGATGTTAGAACATCTGATAAAAGATCAAGGAATTATCGGGTTGACGAGAAAGATGGTCAGACGCATATAACTTATTTGTTAAAACATTCACAAACCGACAATTATATCGACGCTTTTGAATTAGTTAGTTTTTTGGCTTTTGTTGAATTCTATAAAAAAAGTATCAGGGAAAATGTTTTTGAGACGAAGAGCGATAAGCAAATAGCGGAGTTGGATAAAAATATAAAAGCTTTAGGTTTTAGTTTTGATGACTATAAAAACAAAAAAAAATCGATATATATTTGGGCAACTTCGAAAAAAGGGTTGACCTTATCTTCTTCACAAAAATTCTCTCTCTTGCCGCCTTGGGAAACATACGATTATAAGTCAGCCAACCTTGATGAAACACCGCCTACCCGCGATCAAGATACTGTCCTTGATGCTGTCAGGACGATCAAAAGAGAGGCAGAAAAAGCGGGTTTTAAGATACCGAAACACCTCATCTATGGGAATGATTTTAGTATTCCCTTACTTTTAACACTTGGATTATTTAAAAACGAGCAAATAGGAAGAATATTTAATTTAGCACCCGCAAATGTAAAAAAAGAACTTGAAGCAGAAATAAAGTATATATGGAAGGATGAAGATAAAGAAATTATTCGAATATTCCGTGCACATCAGTTTCTTAATCAATATCAAAAAGGTCAGAATGATGAATTAGATAGTTTCAAGGATTCGCTTGAGCAAACAATTACAAAATTTAGACATAGATTAGTGAATTCTAAAGATACGGGGTTAGGGTGTCCGGTAGATATAATTGATTTTGATGCCGTAGATGAATCGTTAATAAGGAGTATTAATCAGAAAGATATAAGAAAAATATTCTTTGGTTTAAAACAAAAAAAATCTAAAATTTTATCAATGTCCTATCCTTTAGGAGAGACAGTATATCCATTAACTTGGTTATTTAATCAAAAGTTAGGGGTAAAGAATGTTGGTTTTTTTGGTAAGGTTGGTTCGGTGGTAGATGAAAAAGGCAATGGAATTAAAAGAGGAAGAGTTGTTTTGCCAAAATATTTTGTCAGAGTTGGAGAATTCGTAAAAAATAATTTTCAAAAAATAAAAAACGCAATACAACCAGAAAACATGGTTGTAATTCCAAAAGCTGATTTGGCGACATTAATTATGTCTACCAATGGCGTACTTTCACAGACAAAAGAAGACATTTTGACTATAATTGAACTCATAAAAAAATTAAAAATTGAGCCTGGTAGAATAATACGAGTATTACTTGATTCAGAATCTTATTCTTTACAGCAAGTCTTTGAAGATATACAAAATGAGTTAATCAGACAGGGAAAACAAGAATATTATAGAGACCCCACAATTGTGTATTATGTCTCAGATCAAACAAAAGTCGACGGAAGTGTGGACGAAGATATGGCAAAAGCTTTAGCTGGTCAAGGAGCTGTAGCTGCTTTAGTATCGCCTTTGTCTATTCTAAAAACGTGGTTTAGTTTATAATTCAAGACCGTAGTTTTAAAAAAATTTCTCGGAAAAAATAAAATATATTATAAATCTTATAAAGTAACGGATTAATTACTAAGTCATAACTTCCTACAAACTCAGTAAATTTGGTGGCGTAACCTTCTTTAAATCGCGTAAATCCTGACCAGGGATCCTTTGTGTCATAGTTTGGTCCAAGGGATCCCCACATGTCAAATTTTACTGCCCCTAATTTTTTACCCAATCGGATTGCTTCCCACATCAACAGGTTTGATGCCATCAAATTTCTATGCAATTCTGAAGTGCCTCCATAGACATAATAAATCACACCGTTCAAGTACCAGAGCTGATATGCAGCCAAAGGAATATCGTTATAATAGGCGATGAGAATGTGAGAAATTTTGTTTTTTAGGTTATTCCAAACAGTTTTATGATATTGATAGTCATGTCCGAAATACTTTTGCCTTTTGGTGGTTTCAAAATAAAGCTTGGAAAATTCTTCAAATCCGTTGTTGTTTGACTCTTCGCGGACAGTCACTCCTTTTTTTTCGGCCAGTCTAATATTGTAACGTGTCTTTGGATGAAAGGATTTAAGCAACTCATCTTCGGATTTGGTTAAGTCAAGGATTTGAGTCCAAGCAGGAAAAAGAGGATGAGGAGATTTAACTAAATTCGAATTTTGAATTTCTAATTTCGAATTTTTTTCGACGTATGGCTCGATTTTTATAAAGATTGCTTTATTTTTCTTTCCGAATTCATAAAGTTTTTGTAAAATTTTTTTACTTGGCATTTTTGAACGGGGTAAATATCCTATTTTGTAGTCGGTAAGCGGTATTTTATGAAAAGTCAACAGAAATCCCTCCATGTTAACGGTTTCAGTCCCCATTTGTTTCCGGGCATTAGCCCAGTCTTCAGATTGTAGTGGATGCATAGTTTTTAATAACTTCCAATGTTTCTTTTCCGCATTTTTTCCAGGAAAAATCCTTAATTCTTTGTTTACCATTTAAAATTAATTCCTTTCTTAGTTTACTATTATTTTGGAGAATATTTAATTTCTCGAGTAAATCGTCGGTATTTTTTGGATCAAAATATAAACACGCATCGCCTCCGATTTCCGGAAGAGATGATGAAAAAGAAGAGATGACTGGACAGTTATAGCTCATTGCTTCTAACACCGGAATTCCGAATCCTTCGTAGAGCGATGGTAATGTTAAGCAAAAAGCGTTTGTATAATAACTAACAAGCTCTTCATCAGTTATATGGCCTGTAAATATAACTTTATTTTCTAACCTCATTGTTTTAACTTTTTCAAAAATACTTTCATACAACCAACCCTTTTTACCAACGAGAACAAGCTTAAAATCCTTATTTATTTGAATAAATTTATTAAAAGCATCAATAAGGATTTCCAAATTCTTTCGAGGTTGTATAGTTCCTACGAATAAAATATATTTCTTTAGCTTAACCGTGGAGGTTTTTGCTTTCAGAGTTTTTTCAAAACCATTATAAACAACCGTTACTTTTGCTTCGTCAATTCCATAATTTTTCATAATATCTTTTTTTGTTGTTTTTGAGACAGCAATTATTTGCCTGGCTTTTTTAATAGAAACATTAGTCCAATTTTTTAACTGCCACAAGTCTTTTTTAGTAAATTCGTTCGGAAAATAAAGATAAGCTAAGTCATGAATTGTCACAACCTGAGGTACCGGACAAAAACGGGGTAGATAGTGAGCCGGGGAAAAATAAACATCAATATTTTTGTTTGAATACAATTCAAACGGCAAAAAAATCTGAGACCAAAGAAATTTACCGTGAATAACTTTATATTTGAAAAATTCGTTCTCGTCAGGAAGATCAAGTAGTGGAGGCTTTTTCAGATAAACGACAAACTTGTTTTTACTATCTGCAATAGTGGAAAAGTATATAAGAATATTTAGCGCATAAACAGATACGCCGACTTTTTTTTCAACGTTTGCTTCATTTCCATCAACTCCTATTCTTATCATTTTATAATTATAAATTTTTGTAAACAGTTTCAAGTTCCTTAGCGGTTTGACTCCATTGGTATTTTTCCTTAACAAGTTTATATGCGTTACCCCTTATCTTTTCATATAAATTTTTATCAGTTAATAATTGTTTTATTTTAGAAATAAATTCTTCTGGATTATTAGCGATTATCACATTTTTCATATTAGTTACTTCAAGACCTTCTATTCCGGTGCCGGTAGAAATAACTGGCATACCGGATCCCATTGCCGCCAGTATCTTTAATCTGGTGCCGCCCGGACCAAAAATCGGAGCAATAAATAAGGTATTTTTTTTGAACAGTTCCTTGACTTTATTGATGTTGTCCGGTTCGATGTTAACAATATGAATATTTTTATTTATCAAATTTCCTAATTTTTTTGCGTTTTGTCCGGCAATAACTACTTTGATTTGGGGGAGTTCTTTGGTTAATTGAGGATATATATTATTAATGATAAAATTAGCAGCTTCGACATTTTGCAACCAGAAAAAATTACCTTGAAAAAAAATTGTTGGAAATTTAAATTCTTTCTTTTCTAATTTATTGGCAATCATTTCATCGCCGACACAGTTTGGAATGATTGAAATTTTTAATAACGGTTCTTCACTTTTAATTAATTTTTCATCAGACGAGGAAACGACTACTACGGCATTGGCCTTTTTCCAGTAAAACCGCTCCCAATATTTTAACTTAATAATATCGATATCAAAATAAACTAAAAATCTTAAATAAAAGGGCAGAGAATTCACAAAATGCTTATAAACCTTGTATTCAATTGTTTGTTCGACAAGAACGGTTGGAACTTTTGTTTCAGGGATATGAGGCATTACATAAAATGTTTCTGCGTGGATGACATCAAACTTTTCTTGGAGTAGTAATTTATTAATAATAGTTTTTGCTTCGTCTGAATAGTTTCTGACTACTAAAAAAGGGGAGGATGAAAAAATAGTTTTAAAAATATTTTTAAACTGCCAAGGCGAAGAAGGTCTCCTACATAAATAGATTTTTTTGCAGTATTTTTTGAAATATGATTCGTACTTTTTTTCCTCATCATTTTTATATAAAGCGACAAGAGTGATTTCATTATTTTGGCTGAGATATTTGAGAAGATTATATGTGCGTATCTGGCCGCCAGATGAAGGTGGATAGGGAACGTACGGCGTCACCATTAATATTTTCATAGCTTGAAGAGGGTGAATTTTTCGTTTTCAAAAACTGTTTGAAATTCGGACCTCATTGAATTAATTTGACCATCGCTTGAAGTGATTAAATATTTATAGCCGAGTTGTTTAAGTTCCAACGGAGTTTTAAAAATTGACGGAGCTCCTCTTCTCTCAGATAAATAAAGCAAAGTTGTGTCTCCGGTCCGGTCAGTGACGATTAAATCGTTTTGGCTTGTCAGACTATTGATTATTTTGGCTTCCTGGACTAATTCCTGGGAGTATTGGTAATAATCTATCACTCTAAAATAAGAAAAATAAAAAGAAAAGCCAAAAGTACAAAAGATAAACAATGATGTGAAAAAAGGATTAACGAGGATTTTTTTGTTTTCAAAAATAAAATCGATTCCTAAGCCGATCATCATTGCTAAAACCGGTAGAATTAAAGTTTGATAATATTCATGTTGGACGTTTCCTCCTTGAAATACTAAAACATAAGTTAAGCAGGCAACAAGAAAACTTAGAAGTAATTTTTTTGTGTGTTTTGAAATAACTCCTAGCAAAAAGAAAAAAGTCAAGTAACCTCCTAAAATCAAATTATTTATTCTTTCAAAAAATATCCAGCGAAAAAATGACGGCCGGAACATAATATTTTTTAAACCTTGAGATGTATTTACAGAAGTAAACAACCAATCAGAAACAGGAATTCCTTCAGGAAAATTTTTTATATAAGTTCTCCAAACAAATAGGGGAATAAAGGTAATTAAAAAAAATAAATAAAAATCCGGTTTTTTAATTAAATTTAATCTGTATTTTCTGTAAAAAATAACAAGAACAGGAAGAAGATAAAATATTACCGTTGGTTTAACCAGCAGAGCTAAGGCGGAGAAAAGAATCGATAAAACCGTTGAAAAAAAACCTGGAAAACCCTTTTGTTTACGGTCCACATTTAGATATAAAAAGAATATTGACAACATGGCAAAAGCTAAAGCAGTTGTCTCCGGTAAAACGACCCTTGAAAAAAATACAAAAAATGGAAACACGGAATATACTAAAGAAGCGAAGATTGCTGATCTCCGGCTTTTTTCTTTCAACAGCAGATAATAAATTATGGAAATAATAATTAACGAAAAAATAATTGTAGTTAGCCTTCCCCAGATTTCCAAGCTTGTAAATGGAAAAGTGCGGTATAAAATTGCTACGGTTGCGTTATAGATTGGAAATTCAACCATCCGGTAACCGTTAGGATTATCCATCCCTGACTGAACATTTGAAAGATCATCATAGACAGGGTGAAACAGATCAACCCCGTTTTTTACAAAATTACGGGTTACAGCTGAGGTGTCAACTTGGCGCCAGGAATGAAAATCAGCGAGTGGAGTATTAATCTTATAAAGCCTAAAAAAAATGGCTATTGTAAGTATGAAAAACAAAATCAATAGATCTTTTCCTTTAAAATTATTTGTCTTCATAACCGGTATAAATTCCAGCGATTAACCAAAAAGTATATGCTACTTTTGAAGCCTCGAATACATCAATATAGGTAGCATTAATTAATAAAGCAAACAATCCAAAAGTAAATCCGTAGGCTAATAATTTGTGTTCCTTTGAAATTTTACCGATCTTTGAGAAAATATTTTTTGAAATTAGAAAAAGAATTATTAAAAAAGTGGTTGTTCCAAATAATCCAAATTCACCCAGCCAGCGTAAGAAATCATTATCGGTTGCTTCAGTAATTGAAGATGGTCCAGTTCCTAGGAATGGATTCTTTCCAAAAGCCTCGATTGCTCTCGGCCATTCAATTTGAATTCTAGTTGCAAAAGATATATCGGAGACGATAGTATTGACTCCTTTTAAATTTGCAGATAACGAAGCAATTAGTTTATTAAATTCGCTTTCGTTTAAATTTTGTCCGATTGTTGCCTTAATAACCTGTTCTTCGGCGATCCGTTGTTTAAAGGTTTCAATAGTTGCTGATGTAGTCGCTTGTGTGGTTTGGTCTTTTAATTTTACATAAAAAGAACCAGCTGGCAGTTCTTTTGTGGTTATATTTTGATTAACATAAACAGAGCCTGTTTTTTCATTAATCAAGATTCTTTTTATTTGAAATGTTCGGGAGAATCTGCTGCCAAGATCTTTGGAAATAAACATAAGTCCTACGGTTAAAGCGATTACAAAAAGTGTAAATAAATACTTTCTAATAATAAAAAGAAAAATCAAAGTAGAGATCACATAGGCGCCAAAAGAAATCCTGGATGATGTGTCGATAAGGACAATCAGAGATAGAACGAACGTAACTAAATAAAAGTAATTTTTCTTAAAGTAAAAATAAAAAGAGAGAATAATTGGAATGGCAAAAATTAAATAAGAAGCCAAATCATAATGACCGGCGAAAGTGGCTGAAGTTCTTGCTTCAGGAGTAAGATATAAAACATATCCCTTAGCGTATTCAGGATTCATTGTTTGTACAGCAGGAAATCCTAAGTATTTTTGACCAAGGCCGTAAAGACCTACAAGAAAAACGGAAATCAAAAAGAAATTCATAAACTTAAAAAAATCTTTTTTATTTCTGATAATAGAAGAGGCGATAAAAAAAACTATCATGTACTCAACCCTTCTCAATGAATGAAGTAAGCCAAGATGATAAAACTCAATCGTCTTTCCAATAAAAATACCCCAAAGAGTTGAGGCAAAAACAGCCAACCAGTAAATTACAAATATCCAAAGAAAAGTCGTATTTAACTTAACTTTCTTCCGTATAAGCTGAATAATAAATACCAAAGACATGAAAACTAAATAGATATCTTCAAGTCTTATAGCGATATAGGTGTAGTTGATCATTTTTATAGGAAGTTTCGGCCAAAGGGGGACCATGAAGATAAAAACCGCAAGCATAACTTTCAACAAATTTTCATCAACAATTTTAAGGAATCTTGAAAGCTTGTTCATAAGTCTTAATCAAATACTGATTGCCTCTAATTTTACCAAATAAATAAGCAATCAGTGCCTTTGATTTTAGAATAACATGAAGAATTAGTAAATGGAAGATTGAAAAATGTTTTTTATAAAAGAAAATAAACCCTCTATATACCTGAAGGATCGGGTATGTCCTACCGCCGGAAGAAGCAGAGCCCAAATGAACAATTTGCGACTCCGGATAAAAAAAAGTGTTTAAACCTATTTTTTTGGCACGGTACAAAAGGTCAACTTCTTCCATATACATAAAAATATTTTTGTCAAAACCCCTTAACCGTTGAAAATATTTTTTCGTTGTCATAATGCAGGCTCCGGAAATCCAGTCAACCTGACAAAATTTATCAGGAGAAGACCTGGTCAAACCCCAATAGTCGCCTTTGAGAAGCAAAGTCGCAAAGACGACCGGTAAAGTAAAAAACCGGCAAGCGGACGGTTGAGGGGAAAGATCCCGATTAAGAAGCTTAGCTCCCAAAAAATGAACTTGTTTCTCATTGAAAATGTAAAAATTAAAAAGCTTTTCAATTGCACGGTTTAAGACGATCACATCCGTATTCAAAAGAAGGATATATTTTCCGGATACTTTCTTAACGCCAAAATTGTTACCGCGGCCAAATCCAAGATTACTTCCGGTTTGAAAATAAATTACATGATTAGCTTTATCTTGGGCTATTTTCTGAAGCGTTTGAGTCGAGCCATCAACAGAATTATTATCAACAATAATAATTTCATACTTTATTTTTGTATTTGTCAGCGACCTGTTTATTGATTCTATACAATCTTCAGTGATTTTTCTTGTATTGTAGGAAACGATGACTATTGATAAATCAAGCTTTCTCATTGACTTCAATTTTAGCAAAATTTACTAAAAATATCAGCGTGAATTATTGTCTGCGGAGAAAGGGGCGAAAGAAAAGAAAGTAGGGATTTGGAAAAAATAAATTTTTTAAAACTTAAAATATTTTTCCCAATATTCAAATAGTTTTTTTGTTGCTATTAAGTCTCCTACATTATATTTGGCGATTTCTAAAAATTTCTTTTCTTTAAATAGTTTACCTACATCATCTCCGGTTACTCCTTGTGCTTTTGGACTTTCAATTCCAAAAGCTCTAGCCCATAAATGAAGTCCGCCTTTTTTTCTGACTGATCCGTAAAAAGTAAGTTGGTCTAATAAATCTATATGTTTTGCGTCATTAAGTTGTTGGTAGAGATAACGGCCATGCATTAAGTCCTTACTTGGTCTTATGTTATGGATAGCAGATCGAACCATCAAAAAAGGAACGTCAAATCCTCTCCCATTAAAGCTAACAAATTCTTGATAATTTTTGGCACCATTCCAAAAGTTTTGAAGCATTTCTTTTTCAGTCATTGGTTTATATTTGATTCCGTTTTCTTCTGTTTCTTTTAATTTAGTTTCAGGTGATTGAAAATATACAGCTCCTTTATCTTTTTCATAATCTAAAACTCCTATTGCTACAATTTCGCCGGTAAGCGGAGAAAATCCTAATCCTTGTTTTAAATCTTTCAGTGCTTCTTTATATTCGGTTTCATTGGCTGATTCTTTTTTTATCCATTTGGTTAATACTTCTTGAGTTGTTTTATCCAACTTATCAAAATCTTCCCCAACAGTTTCGATATCAAAAATTAGTTTGCTCATAAATTAATTACCTATATTTTTAATTTTGTTTTATTTTCTTATCTATTATTTTTAAAAAGTTTTCTGCTATTTTTAATATATACGTTGTTTTTTCAACCATTTCTTCTTTATTTCTATGAATTCTTTTTCTATTAGTTAGGTTCAAAGCAATATCCATTTCATGGATTATTTGATTTCTTACTTTGAATATTTCTTTAGTTTTATCTTTGTCTATTTCGAGTTTTTCAGATGAAATTGCAAAAGCGGAAGCAACCTTTAAAAGTTCATCCAAAGATTGTAAGCTACCCGAAGTTAATTTATCAATTTTATCTTTAATAATAGTTTTTCTCGGAGATTCATTTGATAATAATTTTGATAAAAATTTAATATCTGTTGTATATTCAGTTAACGTATCACCAGTTTTTTGTTTAAGTCTCTGGAGAGTATATACCTCTAATTGAGATTGTGCTTCTGTATCAACATTTACTATTATTTCATAACAGTCTTTAACTAATTGTTTTATCATCGAGTCTAATCCAGCTGTAGCAAAAATTAACATTGCTCTTAATAAATCTTGCTCTTCATCTGTGATACCTGTTTTAGACTTTCTAGTTTTTCTTAAACTTTCGTAAGAATCAATGAACGATGAAGCAACTTTATAAGAATGAGTCAAAATTAAGTTTGATAATTTTAATTTTTCATTTTTTACTTTAACTTTTGATACAAAAATTGGATTATTCATTTAATAAAAGTTCTAATTTATTAATGTCTAAATCCGTTGCTCCCGATGGTAAAGTTATATATCCTGCAAAACCTGGGTATCCAGGATAACCTGGGTATCCAGGATAACCTGGGTATCCAGGATAACCTCGGTATTCATGGTTATAAAAATATATCAACCTGTTGTTATTCCAAATAGTACCTAAATAACTTCCACTTGTATCGACTATATAATCATCATTCCATGGAGTCCAACCAATCCATTTACCCGCAGAATTAAATACATACGTGCCTATCTTATATGCTATCCATTCGCCAGAAGAATTAAATAAAAAAGTAATATCCATAATCTTATTCTCCCCAAACTTGTTTTAATATTTCTTCAATTCTTTTCTCTGCTTCAGATTTAAGGAGTCGTACTCCTTCAAGCGCCTGCATCTGCTTATCCAGTTTTTTAACAATTTCACCTTGTGTTTCGATCGGAGGAAGAAATAATTGATATGAATTTAGAAGGTCGGTATTAACTCCTGACTGACCTGCGCTTCTTTGAGAACTATCTATAACAAACTTTTGAATTTTCTCATTTTGCAAAAAATAAAATAAATATTCTTTAGAAACTTTTGTTTCATCAGGTATCGCTTTCATTAAAGCAACATTATAAGCACCCTCTAAACCTCTTAGTATTTGAAATACTGGAGGTCCATATCGAGCAATCATTACGTCATCTTTATTAAAAAACTTTGTAACGCTATTTTTCTTAACATAGGTTTTGAATTTCTCCGTCTTAAAATCTCTTATTTGAATCAATCTTATATATTCATCTTTTTGGTCGTAAATAAATTTATCTTTTGGTGGCTGAGAACCACCACTAAACCTACAAATATCTGATAATAAGACCGTTTTCCAAGAATTGTTTTCAAAAATACCTGTATCAATATTTCCTTCATTATCAATAAGTTTTGCCCCGGTGATAATATTTGTTTGTTTTTCAATCTTTTCGACAATTTCATTTTGTGTTTCAAGTAAAGGTAGTGGGATTTTGAATTTTCCTAAAAATTCTGCTCCTGCTTCATTCTTTATTCCTCCAGCTTTTGTAATATTTATGTTTTCAAGAAATTTTTTTGATCTTAACATTAATAATAAATATTTAGAATTAACCTCTGACTGATTAATTGAGTAAATTTGGTAATGAGTTGAGCAAACTAAATCAGATGGACTTAAAGCCACTGCACCTTGATGAACATTGATTTTTGAAGTAATTAAATCACCGGTTTCTGCTTTATATAAATCCATTCCTGTTTCTCTTTTATCTCGTATGTGTACTTTTCCAAAGCCAAATGAAATTTTTTCAACAACATCAAATTCGCCTTTAAAATCATCTTTTTTTATCTTCTCGAATTTGGGCTTGATCAAAACACTTAATTCAATCAATGGATAATGAAATCCTTTTCGCAAAATCTCTTCTAATTTTTGTAGTTTTTTACTTTGGGTTAAAACTTTTTTATCTAATCTACTCAAATATTCTCTAGCAATATCCATGTGTAAATTAATGTGAGGGTCAAAAGAGGCTAGTATTTGTAAGGTATTTTTTGGCTCAGAATTTTGTAATTCCTGGTATTTTTTTTCAATCTTAGAGTCATTCTTTATTTTTATATCTGTTAAAGTTTCTTGCCAATCTTTTATTTGTTCATCTGATAAATTACTTCGATAGTTTTGTAAATTAAAATGATATGTATGTGATTTTTCAATTGCTTTAGCGACTTCGTTATCTATCTGTCCCTCGAGAATATTTTCAAACTGCCATTTTTTTTCATCAAACATTTTATTGCTGATCTTTTTCTCAACAAGTTTTTTATATAATTCCACTTCCAATTTTTCTCTTCGTTTTTCGTTTTTTTCTTTTATTTTTTCGCTAACTTCTTTCTTTATTCTTTCAACAATTCTTGGATCAAGCGTTTCAATCTGTTCCTTTGATATACAAAAACTATGCTTAGTATCTTTTGGTTTTTTACCTTTTTTAACCTCTTTAAAAATTTCTAAAAGCTCAGGAATCTGGCTACCGTTTATTTCTTTTCGGTTTGTCCCCATCGAAAAACCATCATTTTCAATTTTGTAATACCAGACAAAATCAGTCGGTGTTCCTTTTTCAAAATATAATATTGAAGTTTTTGCTCCTTGCCCGCTCTTACTTACAAACACGCCTTGGGGTAGACTAATCACTGACCGTAAATTTGCGTCGTTAAGTAAAATCTTTCGTAAAGCACAGGCGCTATTTTGACTCCAAGTCAAAAATCCTTCCGAAACTATCACTGCACATCGTCCACTTTGTTTTAGAAGATCAAACATTAGTTTTACAAATAAAATGGTGGTTTCTGTTTCTTTGGAGTATTCTTCCCAGACATTCGGGTAGGCTGGTTGATCAGTTTCTGCTCCAAAAGGAGGATTGGCAATCACGATACTTTTACTTTCATGGTCGCGAGCGGGATCATAAAGTTTTAAAGAATCTCCCTGTTGAATATTATGGGGGTTAAGTCCTCGAATATACATATTTACTGCAGCCATTTTTCTTATTCTTCCCGAATATTCAATTCCACCAATACCGGTTCGATAAAATTGATTTGCCGCATTTTCACTGGGAATTTGTCTTAGTTGTTTTGCCTTTTCAATTACATATTCATATGCATCAAATAGAAAACCTGCCGTTCCGCAAGCCGGATCAAATATCGAATCATTAAAATTTGGATCAACCATTTTTACCATCATCTGTCTTATATGAGTTGGTGTTCTATATAATCCCAAGTCTTTTGTTCCACCGGTTTCCGAAAGTGCAGATTCAATTGCGTCCCCTAATAAATCTGTTTTTAGTATCCATTTTTCATCGATCTCATTGACAAGTCCTATTACTTCCGCAATTACTCCCCCTTTTACATTATTTGTAAAATTTGAATTCGCGAATACTTCTTCCATCAGTACTAATTGATCTTGCATTTTTGTTGGTAAATTTCCGGTAATCACTTTCCTTGTTTTAGTTAATATCGTTGAATAAAAGGGGAACACATTTTTATTAAGTTCTGACAATATTTGTTCTCCGGTCAAACTTAATAAGTGGAAAAATAATAATCGGTAATTTTCTCCTTCAAATAATTTTCGAAGTGGAGCAAATGCTTTATCTTGTTTGATCTTAGTTTCAAAGATCCGAAGAAGTAATAATTCGATTATGTATTCAACCCGCTCAACCGGCGTTCCGGCTGGTCTTAATTTGTTATGCAATCTCTTTAGAACGTTGTTTGTTTCATTGTCTGCATAGTGAACAGTTGATCTTCCCATATTTTTTATACCTTAAAATTTGCCTGTAATTCTTCAAAAACATGAGGCAGTTTATTTTCAAATACCTCATTAACTTCTTGATAATCTGCTCCAATAATTCTGTTATAAACGGGGTTATTAAATATTTCTTCTGCGGTCAATTTTCTTTTCTCAATTATGTTTTCTGAAACGATATCTTTCAAGTCCCTTAAAATCCTTATCTGCTCATCATTAAAATCATATGTTTTAATATACGACTCAAATCCATTTTCAATTCTTTCCTTTGGTGTTGGTATTTTTTTAATTCTTAAAGCATGAAGGAAAAAATCCCAAATTGATCCTTGTTCAAATCCATAAACTTTTTGTAATTGGCCCTCATCTAAATATACGGCTGGATTTTTTACCCATTGTTTAATTTCGTCAACCTCTTTTTCGCTTGGCTCATAGGATTTATCTTTTTCAACCTTCTTTTTTATACTAACAATCTCAGGTTTGTTTGCTTTTTGCAATTCTTCTTCAAACAATTTTTTTGCTTCTTCAATTGGGATATTGTCAATTACTTTTACCTTGTCTCCATGAAGGTACACCCTTTGGATTAAATGTGTTGGATCAGGATTATCAATTATAAACCAATCTCCTTTTGGCCCTGGTCCAGGTCCCGGACCGATTCCTCCTCTACCTTTGCCCTTTACAATTTCTGTATTTTCTTTTGGTGTTCCTTTTCCATTATCGTCCATCAACTTACAAAGGCCAACAAAATCTAAAACCTTAAAACTAAATTTTCCCGATTTTGGATCAAGTCGAGTTCCACGTCCCAACATTTGAATATATTTACCAACAGATTTGGTTAAAACGGCGAAGGAAATATAACGGACACAAGGTATATCTACTCCTGTTCCCAGGATATCAACTGAAACTGCTATAAAAGGTTTGTGGTTTATATCTTTAAACCATTTTTTAAAAGTTGCGTTTAAATCATTGTTGTCTGAGATAATTGCTTCCGCATAACGAGGGCTTGTTTCATCATTTGGGGTTGCAAATACTTTATTTATTGCCTTGGCCAATAAAGTGCAGTGGGCTTGACTGACTCCAAAAAGAATTACTTTTTCTCCATATGCGGTATTTGTTTTAAGCTCCTCGGCGATTCTCAGACATCTATCTTCCGAAATATATTTGCGTTCCAGCTGTTCGAGCATTAATTTTTTTGACTGATCAAGTTCAATTTTTTTTCTTTCATCGGGATCAAGAACATAAGTAAACTCAACGCCTTTTTCACGAGCTAATTTTGTCAGTTCAGTTTCAATTGATAAAACTGTATATGGAGCTAAAAATCCTTCATTAATCCCGCGAGCCAAATCAAATTGATAATCCGGTTCTCCAGTTTCACACCCAAACATTTTATAAGTATCTAAAATTGCAAGATCTTCCTCCGAAATATCTTTTCCCTTTGCGGAAATTGCTTTTTTAGGTGTTGCGGTTAATCCAATTTTAGGACATAGAAAATGATCAAATATCAACTTACGATTAATATTTATAGAACGATGACATTCGTCAACAATTATCAAGTCATAAAAAGAATTTGAAAAATCTTGATAAATATTTTCTAAAGTATCAATTACAACGATGTGGACCTGTGCATTTTTATACTGTCTGTAATTTGAAGTAGTAATGCGGACTGCGGAAAACTCTTTATTAATTAGCGAAAATCCATCATTTAAAGCTTGTTCTGCCAACATGACCCGATCTACGACAAACAAAACTCGTTTAGCCATATTGTGTTCGAGTAATGCTTTAGTAAAAGCGACCATTGTTCTTGTCTTTCCTAGTCCCGTGGCCATATGAACTAACATTTTTTGCTTCCCTTTCTTAAATTTACTTATTAAAGCCTGGATACACTCGATTTGATAATAGGTTTCTTTTCCACAACTTGGGTTAATTCCTCCGGCAATATTTTTATCAATAAATATTTCTCTGTCTAAGTTAATTTTTTTAGCTTGCTCTTTTTTTACAAGCATTTCCTCAAGAGCCATAAAGGAATCAACTCGCTTAAATTCTCCCGCCTCGAGTCCTTTCCATTCAGTGTCGTAAAAAAGAATTCTTTCGGGTGAGCAAGCATATAAAAATCTCGGTTTCAAGACAGTCGCATAAAGTGTACGTAGTCTTGCTAATGCTTTTTTTTCATCTTCAAACTTATTTTCAATTACCGCTATTATATTTTCATTAAGATCTGTCAGTGTTATATCAGGTTTAATACTTTTCCTTCCTTCAAAGATTTTTTGTTGTTCTGGAGTTAGAATATATTCTTTTTGATAAAGAAGCGTATCTCCTACTTTCCACCCAACTTTTTTTAGCTCCTCAATCACTTTCAAGTCTGTATCGGTCGCTTCATTAATTTTTGACATATTCAAAATTTAAAAATAAAATACTTATTAGAATTACTTCTACAAATATATTTAAGATTAAAAACCCAATATTTGCTGTTATTTTTTCAAACTCCTAATTGCTTAGAAATAATATTTGCAATAACACCAATAGCGATATCTTTACCCAATCCAAGAATACCTCCGATCATTTTTTCACTTGCATTTTTAGTCGGTTTTTTCTTGTATTCTTCGATTAATGGACGAACGGTTTTAAGTTGTTCATCAGAAAGATTGTCTTCAATTTCCTTGATGACTAAATTAACTCGCTGTTCCATACTAATTTTTACTTCTTGATTATTCATTTGAGTAGGATTTGAAGTTGCTGTATTTTGAACTGTCATACTTGATGACAAAAAATTTCTTCTAACAATAAGACTTAATTCTTCAAAATCTTCTTTAGTTGCTAACACGTCGATAGCACTTCTAAGTTGCTGCTTAAATCTCATGACAGGAATTGAATTAGCTGCATTTTCACTATTAAGCCTATAAGCTTGATAGCGAGGATTTTTTGAAGAAAGTTGTTGTAGTAATTCGTTAACTCTTGACCAAACTTGTAAATCTACATAACCAGATTCTGAAGTTTCAAGAAATAATGATACTAGCTCACTGTGGATTAATTTTTCTTCGCTAACGTTTTCGGCTTTAGTTGTTTCATTTGGTATGTTCATAATTAATAACATTTTATCACTTTTCTAATCTTTTAGTTTATTAGTCGGGTTTCTGTAAATAACCTAGAAAGGAATTTGAGAAACAAAAACTGATTTTAAGAAAGACAATATATGATTAGGACAAGTAAATCTGGCTTCTTAGTATTGAATTTTTTCCTCATTTTGGTAGAATACAGAGCATGCCAGCCGAACAACCTAAAATTTATTTTCAAAATGTCAAGCAAGAGCTTTTAAAAGAGCGTCGGGGGGGGTTATCTATTTATAAAGATCCAGTAGCGAGAAGGGTTTATCTTGGAGAAACATTAAAGGGAGATGGAATACCTACTGATACATTCGAAAATCCACGTGGCGCTTATTGTGCTCTTAGCTTGACTAATACACCTAAAGAATTTAAACCAAAACTCCAAGTGTGGCAATCACAACTTTTGGGTATTTTAAAGGAAGCGGGAATTGAAGGTCATGATCCAATAACGGCTCCAGAAGCATTTGATGTCAATCCTAACATCCCTCCTGGCGACGTATATAGGACTGATGAAGCAAGAGTAGCAAGACATAGGATATTCACTTTTTTAAATATTTTCCCTTCAACAGGTGCCGGAGCTGAGGCGGAAATAGCCAAAAGATATAACCGGATTGCCGTTGTTTTACATCACAAAAATATTTTAGTTTCCACCATGCAACCTGATCGCTCGATCCATTTACAATTTTCTGATTTAGAAGGACAACGAGAAAGATTTGTACAATTATTTCAATTCTTACAGAAATTTGAACCGGGACAAGGTTTTGATAGTCAGGGAAATCCTATTCTTTTAGGATTTAGAAATGGCAAATCTTACAATTTACCAGAATTGGTCTATGCATTTTTTCCAGATCTAAAATACAATTTTGATCCGGCTGTTAGCATACTTAGATTTGAAGTTGTTAATCCTGAAATTATTACCTAACAGCTATTTGGATTTTTTTACAGCTGCAAGTCCCTTCCAATCTTCTATATCAAGATCAGGCTTTTCCCTACGATATTTTTTGTATAGGGCAATGCCTTTAACATCTTCTAAAATATCTATCTGTATTCCTTTTTGTCGGAGCAGGGATTCGTTTCCAGAAGCATTTGTTATATCGCCAACAACAACTCTCTTAAATTGGCGCATATATATGAGGGTAGCACATACATCACAAGGACTAAGGGTTGTAAAGATTGTTGTTGAACTAAAGTCCTTTCGTCCCGCATCTCTTATTGCCGATGTTTCACCATGATTGTAGGGATGATTCTCCTGGACGAGGGTATTGTGACCCTTTCCAATAATTTGACGTGTCTTATTGTCAATAATTACTCCTCCAATAGGACATCCTCCCGTGAGATAACTTTTTTGCGCCAGTAAAACAGCAATACGCATAAAGTCTTTGTCTTTTAATTTTTTAAAAAAATCTTTATCAACGACCATTGAAAGACTTTGTGTTGGAAGATATGCAATAACATTAAGCACTTCATCTGAAACCGGTGTATTTTTCGTGATAAATGTTTTCATATGTTATTTTATCACTTTTCTTAAAGTTTAGATTATAATTTACCTAACAATTCGTTTGCCTAAACTCAATGAAAGTTGAGCATGGCAATAAATTCCCTTGCAGAAACGAGAGCTCCTCGTTCAGTTTCCTGCAAGGGTCATATGCCGAAAGGTGTATGGGCGCAAGCCGATTGACGGGGAGCTTTGTTTGTTATATGGATATGAACCCCAAAAACTGTACCACCACCTAGTCTAGATTTTTGTCTTC
>CAZMBH010000016.1:16354-18920 GCA_964564535.1 uncultured Gammaproteobacteria bacterium | reverse complement strand
TTGGCAAACGATCCACCTTCCTGAGCAAGTAGCACCTCTATCTTTGCCAAATTTTCCTCATCTTTTGCACGTATAAAATAATTCTTCAGTCCCAGCAAAATGTTTACATAAAGATGATCAATGAGATTAAGATTTTTCCGATCATAATGGAATTGCGAATACTGCTCAAAATCAAAGTCTTCTCTAAAAACATCAATGAAGTCGAACAAAGCTGCGTAACCACTATGTGTATAAGAAGAATAAAGCGCGTAAATATCTGATAATGCCTCTTTCATGGGCACTGCTCCCCCGCCGTTTGCTTGGCTTACCTTATTAACTGCGATATCTAATACCTTTCGAGCTTCTCTATTACCAATAATTTCACCATTAAACCATTGTTTTAATAACTTTTCCTGTCCTTCTTCAAAAAAAAGAGCAGCAAGATTTAATGATTCTATTGATGATCTAACGATTTCTACGATTTGGAATGAATAGCCTTGTTTTGCCAAAACGGTTGTCACTTTAAGACTTGTATAGGCTTTTCCAATCAGTAAGTAGGCGGCAACAAATTTGTCCGGATCTCCAATATAATCAATGTGCGAACGCAATGATCTTATCAGTGGTTCAATTTCTTTGATTTTTTTGTCCAAAATCTCAGCATAGCTGTTAGCAATGTGACGATCTTTTTCCTTCTCTCTCGAGGGATATAATATGTCAGAAATAACTTTTTTACGAGCTACTCGACTCTTAAGTAATTTTATTTTTTCTTTTATTCTGTCACCAACTCCATCTTTTAGTTTCATGCCCATATTATAATCCACTTTTCCTAATTTCATCTACTCCTTTGGATAAATCTTGCGGTTATTTGAAACAGATTCCAATAATTATAGGCTGAATAACAAAACTTAGTTATCCATAAGAAAACTTAAGGCATAGAAGCTAAGTATTGAGCAATTGTCTTGTTTGCTCTTTATTATATCTTTTGGGATCAATCCATAAATCCCTTGTAGTAATGATTATTTGGAAGTCTCCATACCTAAAAGATTGAATTGTCTTATAACTAAACTTACACTTTGATAAAGGATAATCATATTTGGCAAGAAATAATTGAATCGTAAGATGTTTATAATTGTTTGTATCTATAACAAAAAAATCTTTATAACCACTTTCCAATTTAGCCTCATCCAACAATTTATCTATAGTATATAGATCGTTCAAACTCAAATACGAAAGAGCCTCTGCTTGGTTTAATTTATCTATTGGATCTTTTTCTTCTGGTTTGAATTGTCCAAAACGATTTTTGGAAGGACCAAATGTAAAGCGATTATTTTGCCCTGATGCGTGACGTGAATACTTAATTGGAATAATACGCTCTCCTCCTGTTTTCTTTATCCACTCTTTATTTGGGTAAATGACATAAAAATTGTCTCCAAATTTATCATATTTATGGGAAACCGAAATTAACTTATAGATTTTTTCGTTTACTTTTAAACGTATAGAAAGCAAATTGCTCATGCAGTTATTTTACCACCATGTCGACTTGTGAAAGGCTTTGATTAAAAGCAGGAAATCTGTACCTTCTTAGGCTCAACTCCCCTCGTTGGACTTGTTTCAAGGGTTTTTGAGGAATAAAATAGATTATATGGCTTCAAAACAAATAAAAACACTAGAATTCAATAAAACGGCGAAATTTAACCTTTGGTTTAGATATTTTAGTGATAAGAACAACAAAGAATGCTTTGGAAATGCAACTAAATCTGCCTTGAAAGCATACGATACAAAAAATTATGCTTCCGCCGGCGTAATAGGCCATGAGAACTTAAAAAAACTTAAAATGTTGAAGCTGATATGGCTAGATTTAGAAGGATACGGATTTGGAGAACGAATGAAAATATCATTGGCAAAAGCATTGAAAGGTAGTTATAGCGACTGGGATAAATTTATGATCCAAATAGGAGATTTCCAGGAAAAACCCGAAAATATCGTTAATAATAATTTTGATTTTTCAGGAAACAACCTATCTGATGCAATTAGAAAAGATCGCATTGAAAGAGGGCTCCCCATTTAATTTTTGTTGTTTATTTCTATTGGGATCAAAAATCTTTTTTTATTTTCCTTCCATGGTCTGGCATAAACGGAGCTTTCCGGTAGTTTTAACATTTCCTCAATGTTTTTTACGATTAAACTCGTATTCAATCTTTTTTTTGATCTGACAAAATAGCCTTTTATAGTATAAAAATAGCGATCCCTCAATCCTGCTTCGACTATAAACTCGTGCCCTGCTTTTCTTGAGGCCACAGCAACATCTCCCATGAGTTTACGAATATCCTTGTTTCTATAATGAAAACTTCTATTTTGACATATGAGCGAGAAAGGAAAAAACCTGGTAAGAAATGATAGAGTCTTGACTCCGACCATAAGCAAAACTACGCAGGCTGCCTTGGTAAAAAGAACAATATCAGACCACTCTTCCTTATTCATCAACACACCTGTTAATTTGAAGTCGTCTTTTGATCTGATTTTCATAAAAAAATTATAAACCGCATTGCTGTTGATAGTATGGATTGCTAGTTATCATTTGTCTAAT
>CAZMBH010000016.1:1981-16254 GCA_964564535.1 uncultured Gammaproteobacteria bacterium | reverse complement strand
ATTATAAACCGCATTGCTGTTGATAGTATGGATTGCTAGTTATCATTTGTCTAATTTTGCTTGTCAAAATTTCACGATATTGGGTTTTTTCCTCTTGAGAATAGACCTTGTCAGAAGAAGGATATCCGGCAACTTGAATGGTCGCTTCCCAACTTAAATCCAATAGAGTAACAAACCATTTTAATTGAGGATTTTTATTGTTTAGTTGTTCTGCCCGCGTCACAAGCGATCGTTGTTCCTCGGAATTCAAATAAGATTGAAAGATTAACTGTTGAAGGAAGGCCTCGACCTCCTGATTAACACATGATAATTTTTTTCCGTAAATTTTTCCATTAACGAATTGTTTAGCGTGAGTAAGTTCATGGGAGAGCAAAAAAGCAGTGGTTAAATCATCATAGTCTGTATATGAAGCATCAACATAAATATCTAACTTATCCACTGAAGAATTGTTTACGTCAAAAATAAAGAAGCCTTCCGCCTTATCCTTAAGAGTGTCGCCAAATTGCACATTAACACAATTCAACATTTTAGAATATAAATTTATGTTCGGATCGTTATTTTCAGCATAACGTTGAATAATAAGACTTAAGGCTCTCTGAAATTCGGCTGACATGGGATACATTTCGGATCGAGAACAGACATTTCTTTCTTCTGTTTTTGGCATTCTTTCCGGAGCTGTTTTTATGACAAAATAAACAAATACCACTGAAGTCAAAAGTAAAAATACAGAAACAATAAAGAGAACCCCCATTTTTCTTAAGATAAATATAAAAAGAGATATTCCAAATAGAATGAAGGCAATACTGCCACATATTATTGTGAAGATAAAAATTACGGAATGTAGACCCGAGTAAATACCTGACTCAGTGGATTTAAAAAATATCGTTTCTCCAAGAAAAGCAAAAACTGAAAGAACCCAAATAAAAAAACTGATCTTAAGAAGGCCATGTAAATTTATATTTTTATTATTTTTGATTGTTTTTTTCATCTATTTGTTTAAATAATGTTCCAAAACCTGTCACAATTAGAAAGCCGAATATGTACTTCAACCAAAAAGGATAATTTAAACAAAGAAGCAAAATAAACCAAAGAGTATTAAGTACTATAAAAGCACCAAGATTTTCATAGTCGACCCATGTATTTGAAAAAGACGATACTATCGCTATAAGAATCCAAACAGCAAGTATTATTTTGATAATTATTCCTACTACTGAAGAAGGAATAAGGAAAAAAATAAGCAGAGGAACATAAATCATTCCTATTAACCTTATAGGAACCATTTTGGATGTCATATTATTTTTTCTTTGTTATTTTGTTTAAACCTATTGAACCAACTATGACCAAAAAAACAAGCACGTCGTTAATAAAGATGGATATTGTTCCCACAATAAACATCGTCAATAATTGATGTTTTTTTACAATCGAGAGATCTAGATATTTTTTTGTTAAATGGGCATTAAATAAAGGAATAAGGATTGAAAAGATTGATCCAATAACCATCCCTATAACTTCTCCGGATACAATATAAGGGTCTGGGTTACCAGACAAATTAAAACGTCCCAATAGAATAACTAAAATACTTAAATACACTCCCGTGATTATTAAGTTCTTCATATTTATTATGAATAATTTATAAAAGCTGACGTAGTGTTTTATACGACAAAAGCTCCTCGTCAGTTGACGCCCCCTTTCGGGTTTGTCCATAAACCTTTCGGTCTATGACACAGTCAAGTGTTACTGACAGAGGAGCCCCCTGTCCTTGACTGTGATTTTTTGGCCATGCACTTTTTTCTAAGTGTTTAGGCGCACATTTCTAATTTTTATTGTAGCATAGCTAAACTCTGATTACATAGTTATAAAATGATAAAATACAAATAAATGTAATATGAAGAATACGAGTCTTGTTGACAGAAGAAAACAAGCTGCTGATAAAGTATATAAACAATTTTTTCTTTATCTTTATAAAGACATCTTTGGTAATTTTATTCTTGAAACATTTAACAAATTAAAAGATAAGCAAAAGTGTGAAAATTATATAAAAGAATATCGATTGGACTTATTGACATTGATGAGTATTAGACGTGTTCCACAACATTGGTTCGTTACTTTTTGTGACATTATAGAAAAAGGTAAAATAAATTTACCTCTGCATGAAAGTATTTATTTATCCGTAGGAGATTATCCAATAATAAATAATGACTTCGACATAGAAAAAGTAAAACAAATTAAAGCACTACAAGTATCTATAGAAATTTCTTCGGAAGTAACAAATAATCAGATTCGTAGCTTTATAGAACTTAATGCGGATCTTATTCTAAAAATAGAAAAATTACTTAATCTGACAAAGATAGAGACTCCAAGGGTTGATAATTATGGAGAGGGAGTAATGACTCATTTAATGCTTGAAGCTAAAAAAATGACAATAAAAGAATTGCTACAAAAAGAACATCCCAATAAGACATATAACGAAGAAGAAGCTCACAGGATAGCAAAAATGTTGAGAGATTATAATAGATATCTTTCTTCAAAAAAATAAGGTCGCCGACCATCTGTTCTTTTATCTATTTTTTTCAGAATCTACAATCCATATAGTTATAAAAACTATATGGAAAATAAAAATATAAATTGTCGATTCTCCTCACAAGATTTTTACCTTGTCTGCGTGTTGAAATCCGCGGGACTACAACTACAAAACCTCATACGTAATAGTAATGGAAAGGTTACTTTCGTTTTTAACAATCCCGATCAAATTGCCGAGAGAACCATTCAAAAGCATTGGAATAAGGAATTAAAGATTACCAGTTTAGATCTTGTTGAAGCAATAAATCAACTGAAAACAAGAATCCATTCTGGAGTTTAATATGGCAAAAAAAGCTCGAGTCAATTTGGAAGTGGTATATAAATGGAACCGTAATGATGAACCAGAAAGACTCGATCGTGTGTTTAATTTTCTTATCGACAAGGTTATAAAAAAATTAAATGAAAATGGATATGGACAATATAATCGAAAATAAAAAATATAGTTGTCGCGATGAACAAATTAGAGCAGAATTAACCCTTCAAGAAGTCATTTACCGGATAGCCAATGTTTACCACTCTAAATATGATTCCGAAACACCTTTATTTGATGCTTGGGATCAATTATTAGCGTGTGAAGCAGTCACTGAGTCAACACCTATCAGAGAGATTAAGGATGAACAATCAAAAGAAAATGTTAATGGTAGTAGTAATGGAATGAATAATGACGGCTGTAAACAAACAGTTTACTTTGAACTAACTGAAAGTAAACAAAAAGTTATCACTGAATTAACACAATGTAATTATCGTACTCCCCCAATTAAAATAGCTACTTTACTAACTGAATTATTTAATGAGTGGCCGAGTTACGCAGGTCATTGGCTTTATATTGCACAAAGATATAATCCACGAGCGATATGGAGAACGATTGACCAATTGATAAAAGTTCAAAAAAATGGGCAAAAAACGATTAAAAATCCATCAGCGTACTTTACAATCTTAATTAAAAAGTTTCGTAAACCGAGAAGAAGTATATGAATATCAATGATGGCTGTAAACAACAATCAGAAATAAATCTTTTTAAATTTGAAGTTGACTGTGTATCATAAAGTATTATATAGTAAAGCTATGGAAGAAACATATTATTCAACAAAGAGGATGGCTAAAATTCTTGAGGTCAAAACCATAACCATAAGGCGCTGGATTCAATCTGGCAAACTTATTGCTTATAAAATAGGTAAAGAACTGAGGATAAAAAAGTCAGATTTAGATAAATTCTTGAATGAAAGGAGAGTAAAAGTATGATGATCTCAGCATTTTATGCCCGTGTTTCGACTGGAAATCAAGAAAAACAAGAAACAATTCAATCTCAAGTCGCAGATATAAAAGAACGCATTAAAAATGATGGTTCTATGCTTGGCGATAACCTTTCCTTCTGTGATGATGGCTGGACCGGAAGTGTTCTTGCAAGACCCGGATTAGACAGGTTGAGAGATGCTGTAAAGGCGAAACTATTCCAAGTATTATACGTTTATGATTTGGGTCGTCTTTCTCGAGATTTCCTCAATCAGTTAATTCTCAAAAAAGAAATTGAAGAAGCCGGTATTAAAATAGTATCACTCCATGATATTAACAACGAAACCCCAGAGTCCGGATTTGCCCAAAATGTCATGGGGCTTTTTCATGATTATGAACGAATAAAAATTGCCGAAAGATTTAGGAGAGGAAAGCTATATAAAGCAAAGAATGGTATTTTATTTGGCTGGAATGCTCCCTATGGATACAGATATGTAAAAGGAGACAAAAAAACTATCCCCGGCTCTTTTGTAATAGTTCAAGAAGAAGCTAAAAATATAAAAATGATTTTCAAGTGGTTAGTTGACGAACAGATGACAATTCGTCAAATTATATTGAGATTATTTGAACAGAAAATACTACCAAGAAAAAATAAAAAAGGTTATTGGTCAACCAGTACTCTTTCCAGGCTACTGAGGGATGAAACATACGTTGGTACAACCTATTACAATAAGCGAGTCGCTGTCGAACCAGCTAATCCTTTCAAAAAAGATGGGTATAAAAAAGTAAAAAAAAGCAGTCGAAAAAATAGAGTTAAAAGTGAATGGCTTTCTATTACAGTTCCTTCAATTATCGACACTGAAACATTTAATAAGGCTCAACAACAACTTAAAGCCAATTCTCAATTCTGTATGAGGAACAAAGTGCATGAGTATCTATTGTCAACTCTTGTTAAATGTACATGTGGAAATACCCGTGCCGGTGAAGGTATAAGAAATCATTTGTATTACCGTTGTACCGACCGTGTCAATCGCTTTCCCCTACCTAAAGAATGTTTCAAATCCGGAGTTAACGCTACTATTCTTGATACAAAAACTTGGAATGAAATCTATAACCTAATCACTAATCCGAAACTAATTGAAAAACAATACGATAGATGGAAGATAAAAATCGCCTCTAATCAAGAGAGTCATGATTATATTGACGTAGAGAAGTTAAAAAAAGAACTTGATGAACAAAAAGAACATGAGGAACGATTCGTTAAGGCTTATGGAGCGAAAGTGATTAGTCTTGAACAACTACAATCACAGCTTGGAGAAATTAAGCTTAAGAAAAGCCAAATTATGGGCAAATTAGCCACATCCAGAAATAACAATTCTCCTATACAAAAGTCTATTATACTTCCGGATTTGAGGCAGTTCTGTGATACAATGAAGGCTGAAATTGATCATTTGGATTTCAAAGAAAGACAGTATGTAGTTAGACAACTGGTTGATACCGTTGTCACGGATGGAGCCACAGCATTAGTTGAAGGCTCACTTCCGTTAGTTATTCCAGAAGAAAACACACAAAATAATTATGGGCAGAAATCTATCAATAGGCATCGTCGGACTTCCAAACGTAGGAAAAAGCACATTATTTAATGCCTTACTTAAAAAACAGGTGGCTAATGTGGCAAATTATCCCTTTTGCACGATCGAACCGAATGTCGGAATTATTGAAGTTCCTGATGAACGACTTCCTGTGTTAGCTAAAATCGTCAATACGACGAAAATTGTTCCGGCCGTAATTGAATTTTATGATATTGCCGGACTGGTGCGCGGGGCTTCTAAAGGTGAGGGTTTAGGAAATAAATTTTTATCCCATATCCGCGAAGTCGAAGCGATCGTTCATGTTGTCCGGCTTTTTGAAGATGGTAACGTTGTCCATGTCTCAGATAAGATAAATCCCGAAGATGATATTAAGACAATCGAAACCGAACTGATTTTGGCTGATTTGGAAACCGTCAATAAACAAAAAGAGCCGAAAGGGAGCTCCGCTCCAAAAGAGGCTTTCGCCGCCTACGAGGTAGTCAAGAAAATTAAAATCAAGCTTGATTCCGGTACTCCCGTTCGTCAGATGGAGTTGTCTGATGAAGAATTAATAGCTATAAAACCATTAAATCTCTTAACTATAAAGCCAGTCGTTTACGTTTTTAACATTTCCGAGCAACAGCTGCAAAATAAAGAGGAAACAGAAAAAAAGATTAAAGAAATAATTAATAGTGATAATTATCTTTACTTTTGCGCCAAGCTTGAATCCGATATCGTCGCCCTTGACCCAAACGATCAAAAAGAATATCTAAAACAATACGGACTTGAGGAAACTGGCTTAAACCGGTTAGTAAAAAAATCTTATGAGACATTGGGCCTGATTTCATTTTTAACGGCCGGAGTCATTGAAGCCCGGGCCTGGACAATAAAAAAAGGCTGGCTGGCTCCGCAGGCAGCTGGAACAATCCACACAGATTTTGAGAAAAAATTTATTAAAGCCGATATTGTCAAATATAAAGATTTTGTTAAATGTGGAGGCTGGGTTAAGGCACGAGAACAGGGATTAGTCCAGATCACCGGAAAAGATTATGAAATGAAAGACGGAGAGGTTGTAGAATTCAAGATCGGTGCTTAATCACCCACTTTATATAAATTACCCAAAACCTGATTGAAGAAAATAGGGCAAAGACAAACCCTGGAAATCCATCCATAAATCCCTTATGACGGAAATACATCATAAAAAAAGTTACTTTAGGCTTCCAGATAATATAATTAAAAAAATTTAATTTTGTGTCTTTTGGCATTCTTTCAACTTCTGCAGTTGTGTATCGATCCCAGCGCATCAAATAGCGGGAAAAATCAGGATCGGCATAGTGTAAAAGCGGATTTTTCAGAAATCCAATTTCGCCATCTATTTCAACGTTTTCGTGAACGTCACGACAGGGAAATTTTGCTACGCCATTTTTGTATAAGCGGATAGTGTGATCAGGATACTGACCGCCTTTCATAAGAAAACCTGTCAAAAACCAGTTTTTACGAGGTAAATTATAAGCAACAGTGGAAGAACCTGACCTGATTATATCTTTTATTTCTTGTCTTAATTCCGGTGTAAGTTCTTCATCCGCATCCAATTGCAAAATCCACTCCCCTTTTGCCGCTTCAATCACCCTTTGCTTATTTTTATGAAACATTGGGGGATTATCGGTACTGATTATTCTGACTTTTTTCCCATAGGATTTGGCAATTTCAATCGTTTTATCGGTCGATCCCCCGTCAACAATGACTACCTCATCAACCAGATCAATAGCCGAATCCAGCGGGTAATGAAGGTTTTTTTCTTCATTAAAAACTGCAAGGCAAAGTGAAAGTTTCATAATCAATTATACCTAATAATGAGAATTGAATTCAACTCTCCAAATTTACTTCAAAGATTTTTCAGTTTTTAATAGTTCATTCGCTGAATCCGTTAAGTAGTCGATAAATCTTTTTACTTTATTTTGATTGGTTTCTTTTGTATCGGTCAACTCCCATTCAGAAGAAACGTCACGATGTCCCATGTTTTCAATATCTAAACAAATTAATTTAAAACCTTCGGTCGGATGTATAACCAAATCAAATGGGCCATCCCAAGCTAAAATTATTCCGTGTTCTGAAGCTAATAATGCATATTCTTCAGCCAGCTTTTTAACTTCTTCCATCTTTTCCTTACTGTTAAATATTTCTAAAAATTTTGCATCTATTTTATTTGATTGTCTAATTTCTCCAGTTTTTTTTGGGTCGGTAATATGATATAAGATAGATTTGCCATATATTTCCGAACCATCGGCTCAAACATCTGTCATTACTATTGTATTTCTATCTGTTTTTCGAAAAAAGCTCACAACCGGCAACGTGTTGCATGATTGATAAGTGTTACCGAACGGTTGGGTCGTCACTGGTCGTTGACTGATTTAAATCTGTTACTTTCTGTCATCCCCGTGAAGACGGGGATCCAGTTTATAATTACATTTTAAAAAAAGAATATTTAGCTTGGATTCCCGCCTCCGCGGGAATGACAAGTTGTTTAGCATTTTATATTTTTGTAATGCTAAATAATTGTATTGCTTCGGTAACAGTTTCAAATCAAGCAACGCCCCCTAAAAAAGTTTAGCTCGGTAACATTAATTACCATGCAACTCGGCAAACCTGCTTCCTTTGCTTTTGTCCAGTTGTTCATTACAATATCTGTCATTCTTCCAAAATCTCTTTCTATTAAATTAAGCAGTAAGTCTTCATTTTTTCCAACGGCTCCACGTAATCTCCATTTTGGGTTTTTACCGCCAAAATAAAATTGATTTTTTTCCCTTATTCTTACTTTTACTTGAGAAGCAAAGCTGTTCCCTTCAATCGTAATGTTATCAGGTCCAATCATATTTACTTAATCATATAACAATAATCTTTTGATAAAAAATATTTTTTTAAACTAATCCTATATTAGCTTTAATAAAAAGATTAAATAATTCTACTTTGTTATAATATTATCATGTTAAAGATCGTCACAGTTCCAAATAATATCCTCTCATTCCCTACCAAACCTGTCAAAAATATTGATGCCGATATTAAAAAAATCGCTTCTGACATGGAAAAGGTTTTGATTGCCCAAAACGATCCTCCTGGTGTTGGACTGGCAGCTAATCAGGTTGGCTTGGATCTGTCTATTTTTATTATTAAACCAACTGAAAAATCAAAAATAAAAACATTTATTAACCCGAAAATAATAAAATTGGGTTCTAATGATATTGAACGGAAAAGAAAAGATCCTACCCATAAAAAACGCAGTAAAATCAAGCTAGAAGGCTGTCTTTCTATCCCCCGCATCTGGGGTCCAGTAAAGCGTAAAGACCGTGTTTTTCTTAAATACCAGGATATTAACGGCAAAGAATGTATGAAATGGTTTACCGGTTTTGAGGCAATTATTATTCAACACGAAATGGATCATTTGAGCGGTGTCGTTTTTACGCAAAGATCTTTAGAACAAAAGGGGCAATTGTATAGAGAAGAGAACGATGAACTGGTGAAGATTGAGTATTAAGATTTTTTCTTCGCAGTCTTTTCTTTCTTAACAGGAGCCTTTTTAACCTTTACTTTCACTTTGGCATCTTCCACTGCTTTGGTTTCTTTATTTTTAGCATTCATTTCTTTTTTAACATTTGCCAGTGTTAAAAATGGCTTTTTTCCGTCAATCATATCTTTTCTGATCCTCTTTAAACACTTTGTACATAACCTTACCCTCATTGTTTTTCCTTTTTCAATGATGCTTAAACGAACAAGGTTGGCTTTAAAGATCCGCTGGGTTTTCGGAGCTCTTTTCTTCCATCGTCCTCCGGCCACACCTCTGTGATGAGTGTGTGATCTACCGTATAATAAGCCTTTTCCGCAGTGATAACATCCAAATATCATAATTTAATATTAAATCTGTTAATCTGAGATTAATTATGATAACATAGATGGAATACAAAAACAACCGTTTTTAAAGTCAAAATGTCATTCCCGCGAAGGCGGGAATCCAAGCTAAAATTTCCTGGATCCCCGTTTTCACGGGGATGACAAACATTATTATGATTAGCTATCTATTCTCCAATCCATTATTATTCGTAATCTACATGTCTTCCTTGTTGGTGGCGATAACTATTCATGAATTTTCCCATGCTTGGGCTTCTGATTATCTCGGAGATCCAACTCCTAGGCTTCAAGGTAGGCTAAAACTCAATCCTTTAGTCCATATTGATAATATTGGAATGCTTTTTTTACTTTTTTTCGGCTTTGGTTGGGGTAAACCAGTCGAATTTGATCCATACAACCTAAAAGACCCTAGACGAGATGCCGCTTGGATCTCAATTGCTGGTCCAAGCTCTAATTTTATTTTGGCTATAATACTGGCTTTACTACTTAAACTGTTCATTTTTTTACAACTTAATTTTCTTATTATTATAGGAGGAATAATTTTTGTTCCAATGATTAGAATGAACATTGTCCTAGGAGTTTTTAATTTACTCCCGATTCATCCTATGGACGGATTTAAAATTGTCGAGGGAATATTACCGGAAGAAAAAGCTCGTGAGTGGAGACAACTGCAAAGATTTGGAATGATTTTTTTATTATTATTAATCTTTCCTATTGCAGGCAGTTCTATGCTCAATGGTTTTTTAACACCTGTTGTAAGCTTTTTATTTAACCTTCTTGTACCCGGAGGAATTATTTAAATTTACGGAGTTGGGGTGGCTTTCTTTAAACACAAAAAGTAGTCCTGGGTCGAACAGCCTTTACCTAGTAATAGTTTTATCTTGTCACAATCAGTCTCTGTACAATTGGTGCCATCGGAAATTTTCAACGACTGAACCGGTGTTGGCTGAGAAGTCGCCTGAGTTGGAACTGCAGTTGGCATTGATGCTGATTCCTCAGCTCCTTTAGTCGTAAACGTCCAGGGAACTCCGCCATTATCATATTTTGTATCCCCTACTCGGATATCAAAATAATAGGTTGTACTTGGGGAAAGCAGAGTCAAATCTATGGTATGAATTTTTGTTTTAATGGCTTCTGGAGCAAAAAAATTTAAAGCGGTCGGAGTCGTTCCATATTCAACAACTCCTTGAGTGTCAACTCCGGTCGCCCAAGTAGCCTTAACAGAATTTTTTTCTATATTTGATACAACAACGTCACGAGGTTCAAAGTCAGCCGCCCGGGTGCCAAAAACGGTAAAATACCCAAATACCAAGGCAATAAAAACAAATATTCCGATAACTATTGCAAGAATTTTTTTTGTGGCTGGATTATTCATTTTATTAGTATCTAGTATGAAGTATAAAGTATTTAGTATAAAAAACAAAATACTAAATACTAGATACTAGATACTGATTTATAGTACTAATCTTAATACACTCCCCAATATTAACAATATTCCTCCTGGTAATGCAAACTTAATTACATTATCAAAAATCCCCGTCTGAGGCAACTCTGAGATAGGAGCTGAGGTTGGTGCCGTTGTCCCATTTGTTGACCCACCACTTCCAACGGTCACGGCCGACGTACCATTTTGCGAACAGGCAATAACGTTTGAAGCATTAATATCATTTTTTATGATAAAAGATGTATCACAGTTAAAAGATAAAGTACCCGTTCCCTCCTTTAATCCTTGAAAAGTAATTGTGGCCAGAGTTCCAGCTGTACTAACAGACGAGGCCGGATCACTAACCATACCGGCGATATATACCTTTCCAGCCGTTGATATATCATTTTGTACTATTGGGAACATAGCGCCAGCCGATACCGCCGTTGCTTTGAGTAAGGTTGCGTCATATGTTACATAAACATCGGTTGAGTTTAGCGCGTCGCTCCCTGGGTCAACGGTGACCGATATTTGAAAAGTGGCTCCGTTGGCAGCCGTTGCCGTTGATTTGTCAAAGTTAAGAGACGCAGCTTGGGCAGAAAACACAAAAGGAGCAACTATAAAGAAAATAATCGCTAACGAAAATAATTTAAAGATTTTTATCATAATTTAAAACTTGTCATTCCCGCGGAGGCGGGAATCCAGACTAAAATCACCTTTTTATAATGTAATTATAGACTGGATCCCCTCCTACGAGGGGATGACTTATTGTTTTATTTACTTTACTTCAACTGTCACCTTATTCAACTCCGGTATCAAAACCTCAGTCTTATCTGTTATCAAATCCGTCTTATCAGCATTGTTGGAGGATTTAAGCTCAAATTCAAATGAGCCAAGTTTAGTTGCCTCAAAAGTCAAAGTAGCTAGTTTATTAGCCTTGGTCATTGGTGAAGGAGTGCTTTGTAAAGTTTTCAAACCGGTAATTGTAAAATAGTGGCCTTTTTTATAAGTAAAAATATTATAATCCGGAAGCATCGTAATTCCTTTTGAAAAATCAAAAGCTAACGAATCGTAGTAAATAACGACGTCATAGCCAACAATATTTTTACCGTTGGAATCGGCAAACAGACTTAATTCAACCATATCTCCAACCTTCATTTGGTCATTAGGGAGATCTGTCTCCAAAGTCATACTGGTTGATGAAGGAACTGAAGTAACTGTATTCGAAATAACAGCCGTCGTCTCTTCCGGAAAATCAGTTTTTGAATTCTCAGCATCTTCTACCCTTACTGTACTTATTTTTTCTTTAGGATTTTTTGATTTATTAGACATGAGCATAAATATTCCCGTCCCGATAAACACAGCAAAAAAAACAACTAGCAGATATTTAAATATTTTATTTTTTTCAGCTTTATTTTCCATATTATTCTTCATCGCTCTTAACTGATAACGAGGCAATTATTAAAGAGTAATCCTGAGTGTTAACTTTACCATCACGGTTGACATCGGCATTATTTAGACAGGTTTCGTCGGTTTTTCCGATACAATTACGGACTAGGGAAATATCATAGGCATCAACCGTTCCGTTTTGTTCCGGCAAATCACCGGTAAGTTGCAAAATTCCGGAAAAATCAAGAGTGTTATCTCCATCAACTAATGATATCTGGCCATTGGAACACTTATATGTACCTCCGGCCGTTTCGGTGGGAGTAGCCACACAAACTTTTTTCTGAATATGAAATGGTCCTTTAACAAGAACGGTATATCCGGAACCAGCCGTTAATCCTGGAAATCCACTTGGACCACGACTCCAAATCCCAGACTCATCGGCAGTTAAACCTAAGACTTGCTCTGACGCCGTAATCCCATCTTTTTTTACCGTTACTTTAACATCCATGTAATTATTTTTATCGTCGGGTTTTTTTGAAATCCCCTGGAATTTGAGTTTCAAATTTAATTTGACATTACCAGGCCCGCCGGTTGGGCTCTGACTCACGATAGTAGACGGCAACGGCACCGCCGAACAGGTCAACTTAAAATCATCAAAATTAGCTGAAGCTTGAGGAAAATCAGGAGGGCCATTTGGTATACCAAAATATATACGATTTTCAGCAGAATAAAAATTCTCAAACTGTTTTAATAATTGATATCCATTTCCATCCAATAAATCATAATATGTTTTTACTATTGTTCCAATCTTTTCAATTTTTACTTTTACCGGCATAGTATTACTTAAACCTATTTCTTTTTCAAACACCTGAGGAGTAGTGCTACCAGCAACATTTTGAAATGTTGTGCTTAACCTGCCACTATCACTATAGCGCATTATGTCTATGTGTCTATTATCATTACTATTAGCGGCAATTGAAAAAATTGATACGGCATATTTTTTACTTTCTGTAGCGCTTATGGACTTCATCGTTAGCTCTGCAACAAAGTCCGCTCCTGCACCAATATTATGCTTATCAAAAGAATCAAAAATAACTCCTTTTTGGACTGTACTTGCTGGTAAAAATAAAGTGACTTCTCCCGCTGGTGTAGTAAAACCAGCAGTTCCCGCATTATCTGTCCAAAGATTCCAATTATTAGCATTTATCGTCGTTCCTGAAAAATCATCGGAGAAGCTTTCGCAAACGGGAGGCGTAGTCCCAGTAGGCGTCGGAATAACGCCACCATTGACACTCAAACCGGTCGCGGCGTAAGTCCAAGGACTTGTTAGAACCGCATTTTCGTTTACTGAATAAAAAATCGGATTGACTATCTGAATTATATTAGGTTCTGCTGTAAGAACAGTAAAAGATAAAGAGGCTAGTTCGACACCATTTGCAGACCCTAAAGTATAACCTGTTGCCGTATGATCTTCCCCGACCAAAACAAAAGTGCCATCCGCATTAATCTTGGCGATATCGGCAGTAGTATTCCCAATCCCCACACTTACCACACCAGTTTTATATACGATCGATCTTAACCTTAATTTCGTCTTATCAAAATTTAATCTTACTTTGTAACCACGAATTACCGTATTAATTGATGGTTTCGCCATGAGGGATACGGAAAAAATTTTTCTGGCGTCGATTGTCTTTGTGGACGGATCAAAAGTCAGACTCATCGTCTCGCCTGAAGCCTTTGATTTGGGAGCATTTTTGTTAAAAAAAATAAAGTTTAATCCCCACAAGACAACGGCAATGGTGACGAAGAAAATAATTCCAAACTTTAATAACTCTTTTTTCATATTATTCATCAGCAGAATTGGTTGTCAGCGATTTAATTATTATGCTCCTGTCTTTAATATTTACTAAATTGTCCCCGTTGAAATCCGGATTGACCGTTGCTGGTAATTTTGCTTTATATCTGGCCATAATATAATAAAAATAGTCTTTTAGTGATACGGTCCCATTGCCGTCGGCATCTCCTTGAGTTCGGTTTGGCGAACGACACCAACCGTTTTTATTTTCCACCGTCGGGGCAGTCAGAAAAAAACTGTCAGCTATTCCACACTTAATCGGATTTGAATAAGTGTTTATGCCGGAAAGTTTATTAAATTGACACTGAGTTGTACATTT
>CAZMBH010000016.1:0-1881 GCA_964564535.1 uncultured Gammaproteobacteria bacterium | reverse complement strand
AAATATAAAGAAGAGAATATGGTGACAAGGGCCAAAATAAAAAAGGCTTCGTTATGAATTGATGGTAGCAAACCTTTGGTAAAGAGCATTAAAACAACCAGAGTCAATAATGCCCGCTTATCAAACCACCACAAAGGCCAACCCAAAGCGGAAGCCACCCCCAACAAAATTGCAGCAAGGATTAAAAATATTTCTTTGGTGTCGAAGTAAAACGGCCCTATGTACATAGTTTAAATATAAAAGATTAATTTTTAATTTGCAAATCAATCAAATGACATTAACAAAAAATCAATCAGAGATATCTGCTTTATTCCCTTTATATCCCCTTTCGTAAACTCATCCATTGAAATCACATATTTCGGATAGTTATCTTTTATCTTTAATAAGTTACCAAACTCCCGATCAATCACTTTTTTTGAGGAAAGTAAATATGCTGCTTGGAAATAAATTTTTTGATCATTTTTTTCGGCAATAAAATCTATTTCCTTTATGCCCATTTGGCCTACTGTTACCTTGTAACCTAAATATTTTAATCTGGAAAAAACTAAATTTTCTATGATTTTGTTAATATCAGTTTGTCTATAGCCAATTAGACTGTGACGAAGACCAAGATCTTCAAAATAATATTTTTCGTTAATTTCAAATATTTTTCGACCAATTATATCTTGACGCTTTACTTTGTGAATAAAAAAACTTTTCGTTAAATAATTTAAATAATTTAAAATACTGTTTGGAGAAATATCTAAATTTTGAGATTTCAAAAAATCGCTGATTCTTTTGGCGGAAATTAATGTTCCTTCACAATCAGCTAAATATTCGACCAGTCGTTCCAATAAATTTATATTACGAACATTAAAGCGGGCGATGACATCTTTTAAAATAATTGTATTAAAAATTGTTTTCAGATATCCATAAACTTGCTCGTCTTCAAGTCGAAGATTGACAAGATAAGGTAAACCCCCATATTTAATATATAAAAAGAGCGATTCTTTATTATTTTCAAGATGATGAAACTGTAAAAATTCTTCATACGATAAACTATAGATTGGTATTTCAATATAGCGTCCACCAAGTAAGTTTGCCAAGTCCGAAGCTAATAAATTAGCATTGCTACCGGTGCAGTAAATGTCGTTATTTTCTTGTGCATTCAAGCTTCTCAAGGCTTTTTCAAAGCTGATAATTTCTTGAATCTCGTCAATAAAAATATAGTTTTTTTCTTTTTTTACCGTTTTATTATTAACAAAACTTTCAAGATCTCGATAGTCTTTTATATTGTCAAATTCATATAATTCTTTATTGATATAAATTATATTAGCGCGTTTATCATGTTTTTTTATCTCATCAATGACTTGGTAAAGAAAATAGCTTTTCCCGACCCGTCTTTGGCCAATGATTACCTTAATAAGGTTGGTATTGATATATGGCTTAACCAATTTTAGGTAACTATTTCTTGGAAAATATTTTTTAATCATAATTAAAGAATTATATAATTATATAATATAATCGAAGTATAGTTAAACTATTTACGCCTGTCAAGTGAAGTTTAAATATAAAAGATTAAATATTAAATATCAAATCAATAATATTGTCGTTATTTCTTTTACTTTCATAAATTGTTTATCGATCGTGATGATTGTTTCTACTCCATTTCCAAGTGCAGTTGCAATCAAAAAGGCATCAACTGTATGAATTGATGATTTTTTCTTTATTAAATTAAAAAATTTACTTAAGGCATCAGGGCTGGGATAAATAATCTCAAAAAATGGATCTTTAATAAGCAACTCAACGTCCGAAACTGCCTTTTCTCGAGGTATTTTAAAAGCGTGAACTTGTCATTCCCGCGGAGGCGGGAATCCAAGCTAAATATTCTTTTTTTAAAAT
>CAZMBH010000015.1:10683-19061 GCA_964564535.1 uncultured Gammaproteobacteria bacterium | reverse complement strand
AAGATCGTTTGAAATTGATTAAGCAAGTTGGGGAGGAGATTATTCAAGAAGAAGAATTAAAAAAACTTTTAGAAAGCGGAGAAGAGCTGATTGCCTATGATGGCTTTGAGCCGTCAGGACAGATTCATATCGCTCAAGGAATTCTTCGGGCAATCAATGTTAATAAAATGACCAAAGCAGGAATTAAATTCAGAATGTGGGTCGCCGACTGGCATGCGATGGCCAATAATAAAATGGGCGGGGATTTGGAGAAGATAAAGATCGTTGGTAAATATTTTATTGAAGTTTGGCGGGCGAGCGGAATGGACCTTTCAAAAGTCGAATTTTTGTGGGCCTCTGACATGGCGAAAGATCCTGACTATTGGAAATTGGTTGTTCAAGTGGGCAAATCAAATGCTCTAAAAAGATTTATCAGGACGGCGGAAATGATGGGACGGGAGGAATCTTTAGAAAAATTAACAGGAGCCCATATTATCTACTCATGTATGCAGGTCGCCGACATTTTTAAACTCGGTGCAAAGATCACCCAACTTGGAATGGATCAGAGAAAAGTCAATATGTTGGCCCGGGAAGTTGGTCCGATGTTGGGTTACTGGAAACCTGTAGTCGTTTCCCATCACATGCTTATGGGCCTTGCCAAGCCTGTCATAACCTCGGAGGTTGAACATGGCTTGGCAGAAAGCGCTATCCAGAGGACAATTGAGAGAAAAATGTCGAAATCGAATCCTGATTCAGCGATTTTTATGACCGATACCACCGAAGATATTAAAAGAAAAGTTAATAAAGCCTATTGCTTAGAAGGGGATATAAAAGAAAATCCGGTTTTGGAATATTATAAATATATTATTTTTGAATCTTTTGAAAAATTAGGAATCGGTGAAGTAAAAATTGAAAGACCGGAGAAATTTGGGGGCAATATTTCTTTTAAAACATACCAAGATTTGGAAAAAACTTTTGCCGAAAAAAAAGTCCATCCGATGGATTTAAAGGCAGTTTTGATCAAATACTTAGATCAGTTGATTGAGCCGGTCAGACGCCATTTTGAAGAAAATGCCGAGGCAAAAAAACTGTTAGAACAAGTCCAAAGTTTTCAAGTGACAAGATAAAAAAATGAACAAAAAACTTTTTGTCGGTAACTTAGATTTTAACGTTAAGGATATAGAATTGGAAGAACTTTTTAAACCGTTCGGAAAAATTATTTATGCTGAAATAGTCCGGTTTTTTGATAAAAAATCAAAAGGATTCGGGTTTGTTGAAATGGACACAGTTGAAGAGGCAAAAACAGCCATGGAAAAATTAAACGGAACAGAATTTAAAGGAAGAAAAATAGTTGTCAATGAAGCAAGGTCTTAAATGATGGTATTATGTAATTATGATTTATATTAAATTAGTTCTTTTTATTGCTTCTTTTTTTGTTATTTGGTATGCATCAGGTATTATAATCAACGCCGTTGATAGTTTAGCCCACCGTTTAAAAATGTCTTCTTTTGCCGTATCTTTTTTTGTACTTGGAATTTTAACCTCAATTCCTGAATTTTCCGTTGGACTAAACTCAATTATTAATGGCCGACCGGAAATATTTGTCGGCAACTTACTTGGAGCTTCCTTAATCATCTTTATTTTAGTGATACCAATTTTAGCAATATTTGGGAATGGCGTCAGGCTAGTTCATCAATTAACTGAAAAGAATTTAATATTTTCCCTTTTAGTGGTTGCAACACCGGTATTTTTAATTGCTGATAATTTATTAACCAGAACCGAAGGTGTTTTTTTAATTTTTATTTATGTAATTCTTTTTTATTTTATTGAAAAAAAAGGCGGATTATTAAAAATTTTTGAAGAGAACACTTTACCTAGTAGAAAGAACCTTGTAGAAATTATTACGAGATTAATTTTCGCAATAAGCGTGATTTTTTTTACCAGTAATTTTATTGTTAATCAAACAGTTTATTTTTCCCAATATTTTGGTATTTCATCCTTTATTATTAGTTTAATTTTTTTATCAATAGGAACAAATTTGCCGGAACTTAGCTTGGCAGTTCGCTCTGTAGCCATGGGGAAAAAAGATATTGCATTAGGTGATTATTTAGGTTCAGCAGCGGCAAATACACTTTTTTTTGGAATCTTAACGTTGTTAAACGGTAAAAGAGTTATCTTCGGTAATTATGCTATTCAAACTCTTATTTTAACCTTATTAGGTCTTGGAGTTTTTTATATTTTTTCTCGTTCGAAAAATGATATTTCTCGTAAGGAAGGCCTAATACTTCTTTTAGTTTACGTCGTATTTATTTTGGTCGAATTGGTTTTCAAATAAATGACGATACCGGTTCCGCCGGAAGTAGTTATTAACGCTGTAGTTTTATTCATTACATTGCTAATTCCACGAGTTGATCCAAACAACAACACTTCATTATTAAGTTGATATTCCAATCCATCGGTAACAATTCCCTCTAATTTTTCACTGACGGGAATAATTGAGATTTCATCACCGATTTTTCCCTCAATTAAAATCTCTTTATTTAAAACAAAAATTTCTTTTTTGCCTTCAATGATTTTAATTTTAGCTGACGGGTTTTCTGTTTGTATTTTGGCGATTAGGAAGATATTAGCAATCAAATGATCAATCCGGTCGCCTAAAATACCAAAAATAATAATTTCTTGGAATTTATTTTTTAAACAATAATCAACCGCCAATTCAAAATCCGTCTTATCTTTTTTTCGTGGATAATTGATTGATTTATATTTTTTCAATAATTCTGGTTTTATCGAATCCATATCTCCAATGACAATGTTTGGCATCAATTTTAATTTTTCAATGAGATTGGCTCCACCGTCAGCGGCAATCAAAAAATCTGTTTTTTTGATATTTTTCTTCGCCTGACCCAGATCAGACAGATTTCCGTTGACAAAAACTATGGCACGTTTCATATGCTACCCATTTTACATTAACCGTTGACAGAAAATAATTTATTTGTAATAATGGACCAAATTTAGGGGAGTCCCGCTAAGCGGGACTGAGAACCTCGTCGAGCGGGGGACCCTTGGAACCTGTCCGGATAATACCGGCGTAGGAAAAATATATGTACAACTCCAGTATTTCATTTCAAGTCCTACCCAAAACAAATTCCGATAAAAAATTAATTAAGATAGTTGACGAGGTCATCAAAATGATCAAAAAATCTGGTGTTAGTTATGAGGTTGGACCGATGGAAACAACGATGGAGGGGGATTTGGAAACCCTTATTCAGATTGTTAAAAAAGCTCAATATCTCTGTATTAAAGCAGGTGCAAAAAATGTTTTTACCAACGTGAAGATTATATACAATCCAAAAGGAGTGATGACGATAAAACAAAAAGTGACAAAGCACAGAAGATAATTATGAAAAAATATTTTTTACCAGTTGTAGCAGGACTGTTTATATTATTAATATGGGAGTTTATTGTTAAATTTTTTCAAATAGAACAGTGGATTTTACCGGCTCCGACTCAAATAATTAATGCTTTTTGGGATTCCCGCTCTTTAATTTTTTTCCATCTAACTCCAACGGTTATTGAGGCAATGATTGGATTAGTTGTAGCAGTATTTGTCAGTGTTTTTATTGCCGTGGCAATGGAAAGGTTTCAAACGATCAGAAAAATCATCTACCCTTTTTTAATTATTTCTCAAACGATTCCCTTCATCATTTTAGCCCCGCTTTTGACCCTTTGGTTCGGATTCGGACTGTTACCAAAAATTATCATTATTAGTCTTGTCTGTTTTTTTCCGATCACCATTAATTTATTCGACGGATTTCAAAATGTTGACCCTTCAATATTCCGGTTATTAACTTCGATGGGAGCAAAACAAAAGCAGATGTTCAAATGGGTAAAATTACCGGCTAGTTTGCCGTCGTTTTTTTCCGGTTTAAGGATTGCTGCAGCCTATTCAATCCTTGGAGCTGTCGTCAGCGAATGGATGGGAGCTGATCGGGGACTGGGAATTCTTCTCATCAGATCAACTAAATCCTATTTAACAGATCGTGTTTTTGCAGTCATAGTCATAATCACAATTTTAAGTATTGCTGTCGTTTTTATCGTGGAAATTATTGCCAGACTATCAATCCCCTGGCACTATATCAAATTAAGAATTAAAAGTTAATAATTAATAATTATGATCAAAAAAATAATTTTCTTAGGGATCATTTTAATTTTATTAAGTTTAGTTTTTGGGAAAAAAATAAATAAACCAATAGAGACAGTTGGTCAAAAACAAAAAATTACTGTCCTTTTAGACTGGTTTCCCAATACTAATCACACAGGTCTTTATGTAGCTAAGGAAAAAGGTTTTTTTGCTGAAGAAAATCTTGATGTGTCTATCTTACAACCGGGTGAAGGAGAAAATAATCAGATAGTTGCGGCTGGAAAAGCCGATTTTGGCATTAGTAGCCAAGAATCGGTAATCCAGGCCAGAGTAGCCGGAATTCCATTGGTTTCAATCGCGGCGGTTATTCAACATAATACTTCAGCCTTTGCGTCTTTGGAAGAGAGTGAAATAAGATCTGTAAAAGATTTTGAAAAAAAACGATATGGTGGTTGGGGCTCTCCAATAGAGGAAACTGTTATAAAAGCGGTTATGAGCGAAGCCGGGGCCGATTATAACAAGGTACAAAATATCACCATCGGCGAAACTGATTTCTTCAAAACAATCGGCCGGGACAGTGATTTTCAATGGATCTTTTACGGATGGGATGGGATTGAGGCGCGCCGACGGGGAATAAAATTAAACACGATTATGTTGAAGGATTTAAACCCAATCCTTGATTATTACACGCCCGTAATTGTTACTAATGAAGATCACGTTAAAAATCAAAAAGAACTAGTATCGAAATTTATGAAAGCAGTCAGCCACGGATACGAATTTTCAATAAAAAACCCAACCGAAGCGGCGGAGATTTTAATTAAATCTGCTCCGGAATTAAATTCGGAGTTGGTTAAGCAAAGTCAAATCTATTTAAGCCGAGAATACCAGGCAGATGGGGAAAAATGGGGGATCCAAAAAGAAGAAGTATGGAAACGATATGCGCAGTGGTTAAGAGACCAAAAACTTATTAATAAAATGATTGACGTTAAAGAAGCTTTTACCAATGGGTTTTTACTATGAAGAATAAAGAAAAACTGACGATCAACAATCTTTCCCAAGCGTTTGATGAAACAGTCATAAGAGATATTTCCTTGAAGGTTTTTGATCAGGAAATCGTGAGTATAATCGGACCTTCCGGTTGTGGCAAAAGCACTTTGTTTAACATAATTTCCGGCGTTTTTGTACAAGGCAAGGGGATAATAAAAATTGACGGAAAAGAAGAGACTAATAGACAGGGAAAGTTCGGATATATGTTCCAAGAGCCTCTACTTTTTCCATGGTTAAAGGTTTTAGAAAATGTTATGTTGGGGTATGAAATTAAAGGATTGTCGAACAATCAGTCAAAAATAAAAGCGCTGGATCTGTTAAAAAAGTTTAATCTTTACAAATATGCAAATTTGTATCCAGACAGCCTTTCAGGGGGGATGAAACAAAAAGCCGCCCTGTTGAGAACAATTGCATTTAATTCGTCTATACTGCTTCTGGATGAGCCTTTTGGATCTTTGGATGCGATCACCCGCAGCTTTCTTCATTTGTATTTACTGGAAATATGGGAAAAATTAAAATTAACGATCATTTTTACCACTCACGATATTCGTGAAGCAATCTTTCTTTCCGACAGGATATATGTTTTGAGCAAAAAACCAGCCAAAGTTATTGCTTGTGTAAAAACAAATTTGTCACGTCCGAGAAAAATAGATGACATAACTTCTATTAAGTTTGTTGAGTTGGAAAAAAAACTAATGAATCTTCTATAGAGAAATTGAATGTTTGGGTTTAGATTGATATAATAATCCATCTAAATATGAGTCTAACAGAGGCAAACTCATCTGTCAAACCAAACCAAGGGGCCAAATTATTTTTAGCCTGATTTTATTGCAAAGTCATATTTTTGATGATGGCATTTCTTTATGGAGGAGTAAAAGGAATACAGAAAGATTCATTTTTGAGAATACTGATGATAGGAAATTAACAGAATTCACTGAATTTTTATCAAGAGGGGATATGATGCCAATTGTTGAAGTAACAATAAATTTACATCGTAATGACAAAAGGAAAATAACAGGTGATCCAGTTTTAAAACATCTTTTTTATTCTACCTACCTAGGGTTTATCTCACCTGAGTTTCAAAAGTATGATGAAAGTGAAAAAAGAACAATGTTAGCTATCAGTTTGTTGCATGATAGTATTGAATTAAGACGGAAAACCAATTCAAAATATTGCGAATATGACTTATATAGAGTCTTAGAAAAAACTAGTCTAACTGATTTTGAAAAAAGAAAAGTGGTGACAGCAGTCAGCTTATTAACTCCTCCCGTAAAAAGTAAAAATGTAGAAGAAAATGAAAAAAAATGGTTAAAGGCTAAGCTAGAAAATTTCAAAAGAATAATTGAAATGAAGACTCTTGACGTAGCAGAAAAAGATCATCAAATTTACTTAAAATATTTTAAAGGTGATTTTGGATCATTGGACCTTCGAGATTATACATTTTTATTAGAGGTTATAAAAATAATAGAAATTAGCGATGAGATAGCTAAAGTCAGGGAAACCACTGATGATTTACAAACAGAAATGGATGGAGATAATGTTCGATCTAACGGAATTAAGCCACTAAGTTGGCGTTATAAAGATCATTTAGCTAGGTTATTATTATTCCAGATTTATTTTAAAGAACACCAATCAATTAAACAACAAATAAATGACTTAGTTATTATTTATGACTATCTAGAGAAAAAGGAGTCAGTTGTTTGAATTTATTTTGCTGTACACGTTTAATTATTTTTTCCGCATTTGGAAACCTTTTTTTAATTTCATTAATATCTTGTTCACGATTGTGGGTTAGATAAAGAACCTGGTCGGCTTCTTTGTAGGAAAATCCGAAATCATCTTCATCAGTCTGCCCGTCCCAAAGACCGGCGGAAGGAGATTGATTAATTATTTCATCAGAGATATTCAGATATTTAGCAAGTTGATAAACTTGAGTTTTGTAAAGGTGGGAAATCGGTTCGAGGTCTGAGGCGGCATCACCAAAACGAGTAAAATAGCCAAGTAATTTTTCCGACTTATTTTCTGTTCCGCAGACTAAGGTGCTCAATTGTTTAGCAAGATCAAAAAGAATAATCATCCGGACGCGAGCCATTATATTACCTAATCTAATTTTAGATTCGGCGACATTAAATTGATCAACAATCTTTTTTATAGAAATGTTAACAACGTTAATTCCTTTTAAATCAATATTTAGTTTTTTCCGGGGGTAATAATCCATTTGGACGACATAAATGTTTTTGGGAGGCAAAGCCTTTTTTAATAAATAAAGAGCTACTGTTGAGTCAATCCCACCGGAAAGTCCGAGGACGACCTTATTAATTTTTTGCTTTGTGAAGGTTTTTTTAAAGAATTTGATTATTCTTTCAACCTCTTGTTTTGGATTGATAACAAGCGGGTTTTTCATGGGTATAGTATACTAATTAAGCATGAAAAATAAAATTGTTCTTGTCGTTGGTCGTTTTCAGCCTTTTCATAAAGGCCATCTTTTTTTGATAAAAAAAGCCTTAGAAAAAGCCGATAAAATTATTATTGGAATTGGGAGTGCAAATATAATGGACGAGAATAATCCGATCGATTATGAAACAAGAAAAAAAGTTATTAAGGCAGTTTTTTACAAAGAGGGGATAGAAGAAAAATTAAGCAAAATTGTGCCTCTTGATGACTTTTTTGATGATGAAAAATGGGTATTTAATTTAAAGAAACAGGTCGGCAAATTTGATCTGGCATTAGGAAATAATGAATGGACAAATAAAATATTAAAAAAAGCCGGTTATAAGGTCTTAGAAGTTGTCTATTACAACAGGAGGTTATATGAGGGGTGGAGAATCAGAAAGTTGATTAAGGAAGGTAGAAAGTGGCAAGATCGAGTTCCTGATTATTTAATAAAAGCAATTTCAAATTTTGATTTCCGAACGTCAAATTTTAAGAATGTTGTTCTCGGTGGCACTTTTGACCACTTTCACAAAGGGCATGAAGCGTTAATATCAAAGGCTCTTGAAGTAGGAAAAAAAGTTTTGTTAGGAATAGCTGATAAAGAACTCTATAAAAATAAATTTTCATCGGAGGCAATTGAGTCTTTTGCTGCCAGAAAAAAATCCGTCAGTGAATTTTTAAAGAAGAAAAACTGGTTATCACGGGCGAAAATAATTTCTTTTTCTCATTTTACCGGCGGTGCCGATAAAGAAAAAAATATTGATGCGATTATTGTTTC
>CAZMBH010000015.1:4285-10583 GCA_964564535.1 uncultured Gammaproteobacteria bacterium | reverse complement strand
CTCATTTTACCGGCGGTGCCGATAAAGAAAAAAATATTGATGCGATTATTGTTTCGAAAGAAACCTATCAAAACTCTTTAAAAATTAATGAATTAAGAAAAAAAAATAAACTTCCAGAACTAAAAATAATAATAATTAGTGACGTTTTGGCAGAAGATGGTAAGCTAATCAGTTCCGAAAGAATTAGAGCGGGGGAGATTGACAGAGAGGGCAAGAAATATCAAATATTAAATATCAAAAATCAAAAAGAAATAATCATGCCGGAGAGCTTGAGAAAGACATTGCAAAAACCACTAGGAGTAATATTCAAAAACGAAAAATCATTACTTCGACGTATCGATACATCGAAGCATTCTTTGATTATTGCCGTTGGGGATATTATTGTTGATTCGTTGCTGAAAACAGGAATTGATCCAGACGTGAAAGTGATCGATCTGAAGTCTCGAAGAGTAAAAACGGACCTTTTTGCAGAACATCAGCTTGTGAAAAAAGGTCCGTCCTTAGTTAATAATCCCGGCACGATCAACCTTAAAACGGCAGAAAGACTTCGGCAGATGATTCAGGAAAGGTCCGTCCTTGTCAGCGAGTCCACATTTAAGGTCGGACCTTATGGTTCCTGGTTGGTGGTAGATGGGGAAGAAGATTTACTGGCTTTACCGGCAATATTATTTGCTCCGCTTGGTTCTTTGGTTTTGTACGGCCATTGGGAGCATGGAATAATTGCCGTTGAGATAGATGAAAAAATAAAAAATAAAGTCAGGGAAATTGTGAAGAAATTTAATTAGTTTTTTTGCTATAATTTTAGCCATGACAACCAGATATCAACCGCAGGAATTTGAGAAAAAATGGGCGGAAACATGGTATAAAAATAAGGATTATAAAGCTCCCGAACCTGATAACAAACGTAAAAAACAATTTATTTTTCCCATGTTCCCATACCCATCGGGCGCAGGCCTTCATGTCGGTCATGTGCGAGTATATACAGGGACAGATATTGTTGCGAGATACTATCGTATGAATCAATACGCTGTTCTACATCCAATTGGATGGGACGCATTTGGACTTCCGGCAGAGAACGCGGCTGTAAAAGCTAAAAAAAACCCCATGGATATGGTTCCTGAACACATTGCCACCTTTAAACGACAGATGATTTCTTTGGGATTTTCTTTTGATTGGGATCGGGAGCTATCAACGATCGATCCAAATTATTATAAATGGACCCAATGGCTATTTATTCAGTTCTATAAAATGGGTCTGCTTTACAAAAAAAATACTCCGATCAATTACTGTCCGACTTGTAAAACCGGGTTAGCTGAAGAAGAAGTTTTACCCAACGGAACTCATGAAAGATGCGGAAATAAAATTGAAAAACGTGATCTGCCTCAATGGGTCTTTAAGATCACAAAATATGCCGATCGTTTACTTTCTGATCTGGAAGGACTTGACTGGCCAAAAGGAATTCTTGAAATGCAAAGAAATTGGATAGGGAGGAAAGAAGGGATTAATATTAAGTATAAAGTATCTAGTATAAAGTATGAGCTTGTTTGTTTTACAACAACGCCAGTGAACTTTGGGGCAACATTTATAGTAGTAGCACCAGAACATGAATTTATTAATAAAATATTAACAAAAGAATTAAAAGTTCCAGATAAAAATTATCAGGAAATAAAAAAATATGTTCAATGGGCAACGAATGAAAGTGAACAGGATAGATTAAAGGAGAATAAAGAAAAAACGGGAGCTTTTTCAGGGCTATACGCAATAAATCATGTTACTCAAAAAGAGATTCCTATTTATGTTGCGGATTTTGTTTTGGCAACGGTTGGTACAGGTGCAGTACAAGGTTGTCCCGGCCATGATTATCGTGATTTTGACTTTGCAAAAAAATTTAACATTCCAATTCCAAGGGTGGTCACGGGTTTAAAGGGTGAAAAAGGGCCAATAGAAATTCGAGGAGATGTCGTTGAACATGGGGGAGTAATGATTAATTCTGACTTCTTAAACGGAATTCCTTTTAAAGAAGCCATGAAAAAAACCATGGATTATTTTGAAGAAAAAGGTTGGGGGAAAAGAGTGACAACTTATCATCTTCGCGATTGGATTTTTTCCAGACAGCGATATTGGGGTGAACCGATCCCGATGGTTAATTGTGAAAAATGCGGGTGGCAGCCTTTGTCTGAAGATCAATTACCTTTAAAACTTCCATATGTTAAATCGTATGAACCGACAAAAACCGGAGAATCTCCTCTTTCTGTTATTCCTGAATTTGTAAACACTACTTGTCCTAAGTGCGGAGGAAAAGCAAAACGAGAAACCGACACAATGCCAAATTGGGCGGGATCGTGTTGGTATTTCTTACGATTTGCAGACCCCAAAAATGATAAACAAGCATGGAGTCCGGAAGCAATGAAAAAATGGATGCCAACTGATTGGTATATTGGAGGAGCTGAACATGCAGTCTTGCATCTTTTATATGCACGTTTTTGGGTGAAGGCTCTATATGATTTAAAATTACTGGACTTTAAAGAACCGTTTACCAGGCTTCGAAATTTAGGTATGATTCTTGCCGAAGATCACCAGAAAATGAGCAAGTCTTTTGGTAATGTTATCAATCCTGACGATGTGATAAAAGAATACGGGGCTGATGCTCTAAGGATCTATGAAATGTTTATGGCCCCTTTTGATGCAGAGATTGCCTGGTCAACAAAATCTTTACAGGGATCATATCGGTTTGTAAAAAGAGTGTGGGATTTATTTCAGAATTATTCTGTCATTCCCGCGAAGGCGGGAATCCAGAAAACTGGATCTCCGATCGGGGTCGGAGATGACAATACAGAAGACAAGCAATTAGTAGTAAAACTGAAAAAAACAATTCAAAAAGTTACGTCCGATATTCCAGGAATAAAATTTAATACGGCAATCGCGATGATGATGGAATTTTTAAATGATTACGAAAGAAATCCTCAAGGATTATCAAAAGAAAATGCCAAGAAATTTTTGCAGATCCTTGCTCCTTTTGCACCATATATGACTGAGGAAATCTGGAAAAATATTTTTGAAGAAAAATCTTCAATCCATTTGTCAGTCTGGCCAACTGTTTCCGGAGAAATAATTGAAGAGGAAATTGTTTTGCCTATTCAAGTTAACGGCAAACTTCGGTCTACCCTAAGGGTGTCCAGGCAGGAAACGTCAAAGGATATTGAAAAAAGAGCATTGGAAGATGATAGAATAAAAAAATATATAACCGGAAAACCAAAAAAAATTATCTATGTTCCGGGAAAAATTATTAATTTTATCACTTGATGTCATTCCCGCGGAGGCGGGAATCCAGACCTATGATAGATTATCCTGACCGACAAAAATATGCCGATGCTTTAAAAAAACAATTAGAACCGAATATTTTTAATCATTCTTTAGCTCTTGAGGCTTGCATGGGAGGACTTTATGATTATTTTCAACAAAATAATTTGTTAATCAGTGACGAACCATCAAAAGACGATTGGAAACTGGCGGGGCTGTTGCACGATATTGATTTTTCGGGAGAGTTTAAGCCGACCCATCCGCAAAAAACATTGGAAGCTTTAGCGAAATATGGACTAACGATTTCAGAAACGGTCCATAATATTATCAAAGCCCATGCTCCGGATTTAACCGGCCGAAAACCGCAAAATAAAGCCGAATGGTCGATATTCTGTGCTGATAGTTTAACCGGGTTAATAATGGCAGTTGCTTTCGTTTATCCTTCTAGAAAATTGGCTGACGTTAAATTATCTTCAGTCGTTAAGAGATTACTCAAAGATTTGCGATTTGCCGCCGGCACCCGTCGCGAAGAAGTCAAAATGTGTGTTAATCCTGAAGGATTAAATCTTCCAGTCGAAAAATTTGTCGAGATTTGCTTAAATTCTATGAAGGCGATTGCGGAGGAGATAGGATTATAAAATCAGTCTCTTTCTATTGAAATATCTTCGTGTGACCGGGGGTCTTCGACCGGCTCAAGATGAGTTGATATTGTTACTTTTTCGATTGATCCGCGGATATCTTTTTCAATATCCTCCAAAACATCGTGGCCTTTCCTCACTGACCAATTACCCGGTGTTAAAACGTGGAAGTCAACAAATCTTCTTTGGGCTGATTGGCGCGTACGTAAGCCGTGAAACTTTAAACCCCTACGTTCGTAGTTTTTTAAAATATTATTAATAATATCCAATTCTTCCTTGGGGATTGAGCTATCAAGTAATCCTAAAACAGAACGTTTTATTAATGAGAATCCGGTAAAAATAATATTGAAAGCAACCAGAATAGCAACGATTGGATCCAGTATTTGCCATCCGGTCATTGCTACCAAAAAGACAGCCAAAATAACACCAATTGAAGTGATGACATCCGTCATTAAATGATGGCCGTCGGCTTCAAGGGTAATTGAATGATGTTTTTTTCCAACCTTTAATAATTTTTTTGAGACAACATAATTAATTACAGAAGCGATTATAGAAATTCCTAAACCCAAAAATGCTTGTTCAATAATTCTTGGATGGATGATTCTGTCAAAAGCGCTAACGATAATTGCAATTGCGGCAACAAAAATAAAAAAACCTTCCATGATACTGGCAAAATATTCAGCCTTTGAATGACCATAACGGTGTTGTTCGTCAGGCGGTTGTTCAGCCACTTTTAGCATTGTCAGGGCGATCACGGCAGCAGCTAAGTTTACTAAAGATTCCAATGCGTCCGAAAGAAGTCCGACCGAACCGGTTAAGAAATAAGCGAGTGATTTCAAAGAAATCGTTGCAATAGCGGTAAAAATTGAAAGCCAGGCAAATTTGGTTAATGAAAAACTTTTCATTTTATTAAGTATAGCAAAGTTTTGATGAAGTCATTCCCGCGAAGGCGGGAATCCAAGCTAAATATACCTTTTATAAAATGTGATTATAGTCTGGATCCCCTCCTACGAGGGGATGACACTTTTATAACCCAAAATACCTAAAAATATCCAATATTCCATTTTCATTAACAGGTTTTCCGATGTAACCATTTTTTCCTTTAGATAAAACCAAAGTTTTTAGATCGTCAACAGCGTTTCCCATAGCTCCGGCATATCCGCAAATTCCGATAAAATCCCAATCGGTCAGACTATCGCCAACTCCTAACATTTCCTGACTTTTAATCTTATACATTTCAACAATCTCTAAAATTGATTGCTTTTTAGAGATTCCCTGGGTAGTTATATTACCAAAATAATAGCCTTTAATAGCTGGGTGGGTACTCCAGCCGATTACTAATTTTTCCTTAAATTCAAAAAAAATTTCATCGACAATTTTTCTTTCCTGGTCGGTTTTTGTCACCGGTAAAATCTTAACTATCTCGCTTTCTTTTACCTGATTTATTAGATCATCAACAATGATAGGCTCAAAAGATAAAGTAAAATTATGAAGCTCTGTTATTTCATTTTTTTGGTTTTTTTGAATATAATATTTGTCGGTCGTATAAATTTCGGTATAAATATTACTGTCAAAAAGTTGTTTTGTTAAATCAACGGCAATACCATTGTCAATAACATGTCTTTTTACAATTTCTAAACTTACAGGGTCGACCAAAATAGCTCCCGCCAATGCCGTTTGAATATTATCTAATCGGGCATCATCAACAATTTTTTTTACAGAATAATAAGGTTTGGCGCTGCACAAAATAATATAAATATTTTTTTCTCTAATTTGTTTTAGCTTATTAATAACTTCCAAAGGAGGGTAGGGAGCGTTAAAACCTTTTTTATCACCAACGATGACGCCGTCAACGTCTAAAATAACTGCTTTTATCTTGTTCATAAAATGTTATAATAAATACCTATTTCGCCAGGGCCTATAGCTCAACTGGCAGAGCAGCAGCCTTTTAAGCTGTTGGTTCCGAGTTCGAGTCTCGGTGGGCTCACATGAAAAGTATACAAAATATACTTTTTACTATCTACATAATATACAACATTAATAAAGGTAAGACGTATGTTGGATATACATCAGATCTTGAAAAAAGATTACTTCGACATAATGGTTTTTTAAAAAATAAAAAATCTTCTTATACTTCAAAAAATAAAGGATTTTGGAGGCTTATTTATTTTGAAAAATATAATAGTAGACAAGAAGTTTTTAAAAGAGAGAAGTGGTTTAAAACGGGAATTGGGCGTGATTTTATTAAAAGAAACCTTGGTGATTGGTTGGAAAGACTTCAACTGGCAGATCCGCCGCAGGCGGACTTTTAAGCTGTTGGTTCCGAGTTCGAGTCTCGGTGGGCTCACAATTTAATTACT
>CAZMBH010000015.1:0-4185 GCA_964564535.1 uncultured Gammaproteobacteria bacterium | reverse complement strand
CTTTTAAGCTGTTGGTTCCGAGTTCGAGTCTCGGTGGGCTCACAATTTAATTACTAACAGGAACTTCGGTTGGGATTGGGGTGTTTTCTTGAATAGTTGGTTGAGGAACATCAGTTGGTGCAGTCGTAGGAGTTTCATCTTCTTTTTTATCCCCTTTTTTTTTATCAGAATTATTATTAAATCCTTGATTGTTTGTGTCAGATTCAGGAATACTTGTTGGTGGCATAGGAGTATCTGTGGGTTGAGGCGTACTTGTTGGGGATTGAGTAGGCGTTATAGGAACATCCTGTTGCATAGTGGGTTGATTAATAATTTCGTCCATTTCTTCAATGGTATCTTCGATAGTTTCCTGAGTATTATCAATTTGTTCGGAGACATCCGGTGTCTCATTAGAAGTTGATGGCGGTGGAGTAGGGGTTGGCGAACTAGGGTTGTTTTGAACTTGATTCAAGTTGACTTGCGGTGCAATTGTAGGAGAAACTGGCATTGGAGCAAACTCTTTTTTTTTCTCAGTCAAAGTTGATGATACCTGATTAAGTTTGGCAATATATTTTGTTGCTGCCTTTTTTCTTTCCGTAGGGTCTTGTATTTGAGAAATAGAACTTGCTGTTAGAACAACCTGAGTATCCAATCGTCCTAAAGTTTCCTTACTGTTTTTTGGTGTTAATATTTTTGCAACCTCATTTGATCTTTTCGCCACTAGATCAATACTAAAGTCCACCTGTTTGTTTAATATTTTGCTTGTGGCTAAAACGAATCCTTCAAATTTAAGTTTAAAAGGATATAATTTAGCTCCCGGATACGTGCGGTCGGTAACAAAAATGATTCCGCCGAGTACTAGAAGGACAAAAAACATTACCCAAACAAAGTAATCAAAGGCTTTTTTGATCAAAGGCAAAATTTCTTTTATCTTATTAAAGTTAAAATTCATCATTCAATTATATTATTTTAATGCCGCTTCAGCTTCTGTTTCCATTTTTTTCAATCGGGTGTAATAGTCGGGAAATTCATTTAGATGGGCCAGAGCGATTTTTCCAGTTGTTAAAGGGTCATCGTTTGTTACATTTGTAACCGGATCTTGACTTCCGTGTTCGAGTTCGACATTCATTCCTATTCTATATTGTTCAACATCAAACTTATTCCAGTTAATTCCCAATTGTTCACCGATTTTTTTAGCTTCCTCAGCCGAAAAAGTTTTTTTCATAAATAATAAAATTATTAACAATTTATTATATATTAAATCGATTTGTTAAAATTGAGATTATGACCTGGTTATATTATTCTCTTGGCGCAGCACTTTGTTTTGCTAGTTTAGGGATTCTATCCAGAATAGTTTCTGTTGACAGCAAAAATCCCAGAGCCTTATCATTAGCTTTTAATTTAACTTCCATTTCAATGGCTGTTTTACTATTCTTATTGACCGGTTCGTATAAAAAAATTATTTTTCCCACTCAAACGGAGGCATGGATCTATTTTTTGGTTGCGGCATTTTTTTTTGGAATGTTTGAACGACTGCGATTTTTTGCCACAAAACTCTTACCAGCTTCAGTGTATTCTATAATTTCCAATTTATCGGTAGTTATAGCCTTTATTCTATCCCTATTGATATATAAAGAAATGTTAACCATATCAAAAGCAGCTGGATTTTTACTCATCTTAACATCGCTTTTTTTAGGCGTGGAAAGCAAAAAATCAAAAGTATCAACAAAAGCAGTATTGGTCGGATTGACAACCAGTCTCTTTCTAGGAATTGCCATGGCGCTGGATAAAAAAGGGGCAACGTATTTTAACGCGGAAATTTACAACTTATTAATGTGGACGGTTCCATTCATGGTTTTATTGTTTCCATATGCAAAAATTGAAGATATTAAACTTCAGTTTAAACAATTTTCCTGGAGAATTATTGTACTTTCACTTTTTAATTTCATCGGATATTATTTGGGGCTAAAAGCATTTCTTTTAGCAGAAGCAATAAAAGTAATCCCTGTTGTTCAGTTGTCTACAATAATCACCGTAATAGCAGGGATTTTTCTTCTTAACGAAAAAAGTAATTTATTAAAAAAAATCCTTGCAGGAATAATCGCTGTAATTGGGGTGTTCTTACTAAGATAATATGACAAATTTAATAAATAGTGAATTTTTGCATTTTAAAACCTTGCCACAAAAAACACAGAGACTAATAATCTCTTACTTTTTTATGAGCGTATCTTATCCGATTCTTGGTACTTTTATGAATGCTTTTATTTTTAAGAATACAAACAATATTTTGGTATTTATTTTATATTTTCTGGGGCAATTTGCCGGTCTAACTTTAGCGTTCTTTTTAAATGGACTTTTATTAAAAAAAATAAATATCAAATACTTATATTTTGTTGGTACATTTTTGTTAGGAATAACTACTCTGTTAATGGTTTATTTTATAGGTAATAGTTTTTGGGAGTTTTTTGTTTACGGAATCATTTTCGGAATAGGAGGCGGATTACATTGGGGCAATCGAAATTACATAACGTTAAATGAAACGCATGAAAAAAATAGAAATTATTTTGTCGGATTAAATTACTCTTTAGATATCCTTACTTCAGTACTGATTTCATTTATCGTCGGTTGGCTTCTAGTTTGGGGATTAAGTTATCAAGCTCTAATGTCATTAGTTTTTATCTTTTTATTTATTTCAGGGTATATTATTTTAAAATCCGATTATGAATCACCTTCGATTAACAGATTAGAGATAAAAAAATCAACTAAAAAATGGTGGGCAATGAGAATTTTCCAAACAGGAATAGGAATAAGTGAAGGAATAATTTTTTTTATTTCCAGCTTTCTAATTTTATCCAGAATTGGGAATGAGGGCATATTAGGAACATTAAGTTCAATATCTTCTATGTTAGGGGCTGTATTTATTTATACATTTGGAAGAAAAACTACTAAAAAGCATCAGCTGCCAACATTTATTATTAGTCTTTTAGTTGCGATTCTTGCATCGACTGTGTTTGCTATATTTTTTAATTCTTTATCAACAGTCGTTTATATTTTGATTAGCGGTTTAGTTCTTAATTTTATGTGGTTAGTAGGAGGTCCTCTGATTATGAATCAAATAGATATAGAATCAAAGAAAATAGAAGGGGAGAAATATGCCTATATATTCGATGGGGAAGCATTTTTAAATGTCGGTCGAAGTTTTTCCTTGATATTAAGTCTGTTTTTAATATTTTTTTTCGGTCAAGATTTCTTTTTACGTTTTTCACCATTAATAATGTACTCAATTTTAGCCATAATAATAACTTTTATAATAAAACCCATTTCATAACTATTCAACGTGGTATAATTTTGGACAATGAATCCAAAGGCTTTTACCCTAAAAAATGGGCTGCAGGTAATTTTTGTTGACACAAAAACATTTCCAACGTTAACAACACTTTTATTGATTGGAGCTGGAAGCCGTTATGAGAATGAAAAGAATAACGGGATTGCCCATTTCTTAGAGCACATGTTCTACAAAGGCAGTAAGAAATATCCAAATCCGAAAATTATTTCCCAGATTATTGAAGGGATGGGCGGGCACTGGAATGCTTTTACCTCAAAAGACTATACGGGTTATTATATAAAAGCCTCTACCGATCATTTCCCTAAAATTATAGATATTCTTTCCGATATTTTACTTAACTCTTTGTTTGAGAATAAGGAAATTAAAAAAGAAAAAGGAGTGATTGTTGAGGAAATAAATATGTATGAAGATACTCCGCAGCGGAGAATAGGGGAAATCTTTGAGGGGCTTATGTATCAAAATAACCCTTTAGGGTTTGATATTGCCGGTAACAAAAAAACGGTCACATCTTTTGATAGAAACACGTTTCTTAATTATATGAACAGCCTTTATCATCCAAATAACGCAGTATTGGTTGTTGCCGGTGGATTAGGCTCGATGCCTTTCCAAAAATATATTCAAATAATTGAAGACAAATTTGGTAATTGGAAGTCGGGTGTCAAATCAGATTTTATTAAAGTAAAAGAAAAACAATTGGAGCCGAGAATTTTAGTTCATCATAAAAAAACCGAGCAGGCCCATTTTTGCTTAGGTTTTCCTACTTTTGGGATTAATGATGATCGTCGTCCAATATTGAATGTCTTAATTACGATTCTTGGCGGGGGTGCTTCTTCAAAGCTGTTTCAGGAGGTCAGGGAGAA
>CAZMBH010000014.1:0-19316 GCA_964564535.1 uncultured Gammaproteobacteria bacterium | reverse complement strand
TCATGAGAAAACATTTAGCTTGGTATGTTAAAGATTTTCCTCATGCAGCTGAAGTGAGAAATGAATTAATGCAGGTAAAAAATATTGAAGATGTGAGAAGAATTATTTCAAGAATCATTCCGTTAATTAATGAATAGCTCTTTATATCTTATTTGTCATTCCCGCGGAGGCGGGAATCCAGTTTGTTCTTGAATTTAAAGATGATTAATATATACTTTATTTACATGAAAAAACAGACATTAGTATCAAATTACGTTTGTATAGCCTCCTGACGGAGGGTCTGTTTTGTGACGAATTGCCCTCCGAAATGGAGGGTTTTTTTATGGATAAAATTATGAAAAATATAACTATTTTACAAACAATCGGCAATACGCCGATAGTTGAATTAAAAAGGTATTCACCGAATTCTAAAGTAAAGATTCTAGCCAAACTTGAAGGAAGTAATCCAGGTGGTTCGATTAAGGATAGGATAGCTCTTTATATGATCAACAAGGCTAGAAATAGAAGGTTATTAAATAAAGAAAGAAAAATTATTGAAGCCACCAGTGGTAACACCGGAATTGGATTAGCAATGATTTCTGCGATATATAATTTTAAATTCGTGGCTGTCATGCCCGAAAGTGTTTCTCTTGAAAGAAAAAAATTACTCACGGCATATGGGGCAGAAATTGTATTAACCGATGGAAAAAAAGGCACAAACTATGCAATAGAAGTCGCCAGGAAGATGGTAGATGAAAACCCCAAACAATATACGACGCTTGATCAATTTAGTAATAAAGCAAATGCACTGGCTCATTATGAGACAACTGGAGCAGAAATTATTAAGGATAATCATGAAATCACCCACTTTGTAGCGGGCATGGGTACTGGAGGTACTCTAATGGGGGTTGGAAAAAAACTAAAAGAATTTAACAAAAAGATACAAATTATCGGGATTGAGCCAATGCCAGGGTCTAAAATACAAGGTTTACGCAATATGCTCGCATACAATCCACCTATATATGAAGAAAGTAGACTGGATATGAAGTTGGTTATAAATAATGATGATCTTGCATTTGAACTGGCCCGCGATATCTTCAAAAAAGAAGGTATTTCTGTTGGGATATCATCAGGAGCAGCCCTGTGGGGAGCAATGGAAATTGCCAAAATCATCAAACATGGTACGATCGTTACTATTTTTCCAGATCGTGGTGACAGATACATAAGTTCAACACTTTTTCCATAATGTTTTATAAGGAGATAGCAAAAAAATTAAAAAGGAGGTGATTATTATGAAAATAAATATTTCAACATCAAAGATGCCAAAAGCAATTGGACCATACTCGCATGGAATTATGCATTGTAATTTTATTTTTACTTCTGGTCAAATTCATATAACACCAGATGGAAAATTATTAAAAGGAACTATTGAAGAGCAGACACATCAGGTAATGAAAAATTTACTAGAAATATTAAAATCAGCTAATGTCACATTTAATAATGTTGTCAAGGCTACTTTATATATTACGGAGTGGGCAAATTTTGGAAAGGTTAATAAAGTATATAAAAAATATTTTACTCAACCTTATCCGGCACGAGAAACTGTAGTAGTAAAAGAATTACCAATGGGAGCAACAATTGAAATAAGCATGATTGCTATTAAGTAAATTACAACAAGAATTATAAAACAGCTCGGTTAGGCATGAACCGGAGCATTGGGGTTATTTTTATTTTAGGAGTTGATTAACGATTCGATAGACGTCTTTACGATGATGAATTAATACGATATGAATTTCTTGTGAAGTTTTTCTATAAACAATCCGATAGTTTCCAACTCGTACACGAAAAATATCTTTATAACCGGAAAGCTTTGCTTCATTTATTACTGATTTTTCTAATAAGGAACGAATTCTTCCAGCAATAGCGATTTGATCAATCTTGGGAATCCTGCTTAATTCTTTTTTAGCTCTTGAAGAAACTATTATCTTCATATATTAAGTTCTTTTAAAACCTTGTCAAAATCTTCTCCCTTTGTAAAATCAGTTGCTTCGACAGCCCTCCTATCAATATTGTCTTCAATGAAAAAAACGATCTTCTCATAAAGATCTTTACCCAATAAATATCCTTCAATTTTATTACGATTTTCAACAGCAAGCGGATAATATAATGCTTCTCCAATTGCTTTAGATGGATTAATTTTGAGTTGGGAAATAGATATTGTATTCATAATAGTAATAATAATAACAATCAACAGGTCTCTTGTCAAGACCTATAAACAGGTCATAATTAATATTAATTTATTAATTAACCTTATTTACAAGCTTTGAGCGAAGCTCTTTAAAATATAAAATAACTTGAAGTACTTCTTTAGCCATTTCGTTAACAGGGTCAAGTTCTAAGGCTCTATTTATAAATATCAGAGCCTGATCTTCATTTCCTTCTTTATTTTCAAGTACGGCTATATCACATAGTAATTGAATATCTTCAGGATCAAGATAATAAGCTTTATTCATGAACTTTCTTCCAGTATCAGAATTACCATTCATAAAATAAGTCCAACCCAAAAGATGTAAAATTTTCGAATTATTTGGAATAATATTATTAGCTTTAGATAAAAAGTTGATTGATTCAATAAATTGCTCTTGTTTACATAATGCTTCGCCTAAGAGATAATAAGCCTCAGGATTATTTTGATCAATTTTTATTGCCTGGCGAAGAATTTTTTCCGCTTCTTCCCATCGAGCCAACTCAAGGTATTTATCAGCTTGTTTTATTAACTTTTTAACAAAAGTCTTTTCATTTTTCATAATTACTGATTTTCCAAACCCCTTTTTCTCTAAAAGCTGGTATTGTTTGTCTTTTCGCTTTATTTAATAAAATTTTTAATGGTTGATTAGTATTTTGTGCATATTCGGAAAGGCGGATGGCAGAATCCCCCTTTAGATATGTAATTCTTTTGTGAAATGATTCCAATAGGGCTAAAGTTAAGACTTTTTCCATAGTAATATTTTTCCTTTTCTCCCTATATTCTTTAAAACCCTCATAATAGATCGTTTTTTCTTTATCTCGGATAATAATTGGCGGAAAGCCTAACTGCATAAGTTGATAGTTTATAAGAACTCGTCCGATTCTACCATTACCGTCATTAAATGGATGGATGCTTTCAAAATTTAGATGAAATTGAGAAATTTTTTCTAAAAAATAAGTAGTTTGATTACTTGAATACTCCAAAATCATTGCATCAATCATTGCCTCAATGTGCTCTGGCGCCGGTGCAATATGAGTTCCAATTCGAACAAATTCATATTGTTTACGAAATCGGCCAGAAATATTGTCATCTATATTTGAAATAAGCATTTTATGAAAAAATAAAATCAACTCAATGTCTAGATTTTTAGAATTAATTTTGCTTTTAATGTATTCAAACACCCTGGCTAAATTTTTTGCTTCAAATATTTCTCTAAGCGAAATATTACGAGAAACGTCAAGTTCAAGCAGAATTTTTTCTGTTTCAGCAATGGTCAGAGTAGAGTTTTCAATTGCATTAGAATTATAGACTGATTCAGGAAGCTCTGCTTCAAATATTATATCCAAAAGAGATTCCTTATTCTTTTTTAAAGAGTCATATTCTCGTTTGAGCCTATCTATCTCTGATTTAACATTTTTTGTTAATGCCATATGATGGGAATGATATAATATTCACGGTGTTTTGTCAATATATCGTGAATTTATGTCTATTTTCACCAATATTCACGGTATTTAGTCTATAACCAACCCCTTTTCCACCTCGACACGGAAAGATTAACTTTATCATTTTTAAATGATACTCCTTCACTGATCAGCATTTTTTTCTTTTGAGCAATTCCTCCAACACCTGAGTAACCGGTAAGTTTTCCATCGCTGGCAACAACCCGGTGACAGGGAACCATAGGAGCATCGGGGTTATTTTTCATAAAAACGCCTACCGCCCGGGAAGTTTTTGGTTTTCCAACCAGGCGGGCAAGTTGCCCATATGTTGCCACTTTGCCTTTGGGAATAGAATTACAAATTTTATAAATTTTTTCTTTGAAATTCATAGAGAGATAAGAACAAGTCCGGCAAGGATGCCGGCAATGCCGAAGTATTGATTGGGTTTAATCTTTTCTTTCAAAAAAATCTTAGCCAGGATAATTGTTACTAATGCATAAGCACTTCCGATTGGAGCAACGATTGAGGAAAAAGATCCTGATGCCCCTATAGAATAGGTGAGAAACGCTCCCATATCGAAAATACCAATCAAAACTAATATTAACAAAGGAAACTTAACTTTTTTTTCGATAAAATCTTCTTTTGTAAAAAACATATAAATAAATAAAAATACCAGAAGAAAAAAGCGAAAACTTATAGCCGGTAAAAACCAACCCATTGTCTTGGTTAAAGATGCAAGCATAAATAAAGAAATTCCCCAGCCAGCCATTGCCATGAGTCCTTCTTTAACACCTGTTAAAAGTTTAATTTTTTTGTTAGTTATAAGGTCATTAATATTTATTGAGGTTAAAATGATGCCAACAACAATAAATAAAATTGCCAATATCTGATTAATTTTCAAAGTTTCTTTCAAAAATATTATTCCTAAGGTAGCAGTCACAAGACCCCAACAAGTGGCAATAGAGCTGACCAAAGATACCTGAGCCTTAGCCAAACCTTTATAAAAAGAAAGATAGCCAAATATCTGCAATAGGGCAATAATAGCGATCTGAGGTAGATAATGATAGATTAGGTTAAAATTAAAGGAGGAAAATTTATAAAAAAAATAAAACAAACCGAGAATTAAACCAAAAAGTTCCATCCAAAAAAGAACAATAAAATTTTTTGTCTTGCGATTGGCAATCGCTTCAAAAAATATTGCTACCCCCCAACCCATCATCGTCGCTAATCCCATAGCTATACCCATAGTTTATTTATTTTATTTACTTTGAAAAAAACTCTTTCATTACTTTAATAAATAATTTATTCTCTTGATTTGTTCCGATGGTGACTCTGAACCAGCCTTCGCTTCCGTACTTTGGCTTATCACCCCTGAGGATAAGGCCTTTTTTTTGGGCGAATTTAAGGACATCTTCACCTGTTTTTCCGGTAGCTCCTGCGTCAAACAATACATAGTTGGCTCTGGTTGGAAAAACAACTATTCCCGGAATTTTATTCATCTCTTTTTCAATAAAAGCCGCTTGACTATTATTAAATTTAACCCGCTGAGCTAATCCCTTTTGATCTTCAAATCCGGTAAGAGCTGCCCACATTGTAATCGTTCCCACGTTCCAAGGGAGAAGACTTGCGGCAATTTTCATAGCCACTTCTTTATCTGCCAGTAAATAACCAAATCTTAATCCGGCTAGTCCATAGGCCTTTGACATGGTTCTGGTGATTATGACATTTTTGAATCTTTTAGTAAGCTTTGCCAAGGATTTTTTTAAACCGGCATATTCGATATATGCTTCATCAATTACGAATGGAATTCCAAGCTCGGCAATCCGGACAAAATCTTTCTCATCCATGAAATTACCGGTTGGGTTATTTGGATTGGCAATCACAATCACTTTTGTTTTATCGGTTATCGCCTTAATAATTCCTTCTGGATCGTAGATCATTTTTTTATCCCGGTATTCCATTGGAACAGAGATAATTTTTCCACCAAAAAGATCGCATCGTAATTTATAAATTCCGAAACATGGTGTTTGTTGAATCACCTCATCTCCTGGACGAAGAAAAGCCCGGTAGATCATATCATAGACTTCACTCGACCCGTTACCGAGAACGACATTTTCCGGTCCTTCCAAACCATTCATTTTTGCGATCTTTCCCCGGATAATTAAACCTTGGTCAGGATAGCGGTTGGCGATCTTGCTGTATTTTGCAATAGTTTTTAAAACTTTTAATGACGGAGGAATCGGATTTTCATTGGACATCATCCGGTGAAGAGATGGTTTTTTCCAAGCCAATTCAATATGGTTGGAAACATACATTTTTAACGGTTTGATCCAAGGAACATAGTACACATCTATGGCTTTTTTCATACTTATCTTTTTCCGCCAGCTGGCGGATTAATTTTTAATTTTGACATTCGTTCTCCAACATAATTTTCCAATCCTGCAGAAGCTTGAGAAAATAGTTCAGCTGTTGCCACTGTCGCTGGAAAAGTATTAAACTGATCAACTTCCATTCCGTTTTCGTCCCAAGCTTGTTGGATATATGGGATCTTACTCATTTTAAACAAGACCTCTTCAGGGACATCATTCAATAAAATTTCTTCACTAAAATTCAAATCATCACAACGATTGAATAATGGCTCAAGAACATAAGGGGGCATTGTATAAACAATATTACCCGCGATTTTTTCTACATCCCAGAAATGATATTTACCGTTGACCAGTGGACCGTCGCGCATAGAACATGCAAGCATTTTACTGGGCATGGCATTTTCCTCAAGTAATTTATATGCTTTCCGGAAAACATAAACTCCCAACCAATGTTTGTCACTCCAAGATAATTTAATTCCCCGTCGTTCTGCCTGTTGATCAAGAACAGGATGTTCAGTCAGACGGCCAATCATCATTGTAATGACCGCTCTCCATTTACTCATATCGACTTTATTTTTTAGTCCGATTTCCATTCCTTCTTTGGCCGCTTTGGCTACTGCCCAAATTTGAGGAAGAGAAAAACAAGTGGTCACATTAGTTGGAATTGCCAGTGAAGATAATACTTTGACTACTTCAACTCCTTGAGTGCTGGCAGGAACTTTGATCATAACGTTTGGAGCAATCGCCCGTATTTCTTTTGCCATCTTGATCATTTTTTCAGTCTCAGTAATCAATCGGGGATCAAGTTGTCCGGAAATATATCCATATCTTCCGTTGGTCGCTTTCCAAATCGGCATCATCATTTCTGCGCCCCGTCTAACTACTTCTTTATAGGTTAATAAAAAATATTCATAACGGCTTAAACCTTTATTAGTCTTAATCATGTTGTCTACCCATTTATTCCAAAAAGGCAGGTCACTGTTAACAGCCGCAAGTGATAAAGGCGGATTTGTTGTACAACCGCGAATCAAGCTTTTTGCCGGATCGGAAATATTATAGATCCGGTTGAGTTGTTCTTTTAAAGCAGATCTTCTGTTTGTAGGAGCGGCATCAAGCATTTTTTTTAACCAAGGCTTAAAAACGAGAGGAGAGGAGTCCCACCAAATTTCCATTTCGGGGTGAACTTTGGTCAGTCGATCAAGGGCGCTTTGTATCATAAAAAAATATTTTTTTATAATTTATAATGCCGATTTGCTGACTAGAAAAGCACACGAAAGTAATTATAACATTAATTTTCAAAATGCAAATGATCGGTTATTATTTGTCATCATCTCCAAAATATTTCTGCCAAAAATTAATAATATTTTGTTTATTTTTTTTGATTTCAAGTAACTCCTCGTTAAGTTTCTCGAACTTACGACATTCATTAATTGATTCTTTTAAATGAGCTAATTTAATTGGATCACGGTTAAAAGTAAAATCAGTCAAATTAATTAATCCGCTCTTTATTAGCAGATGCATAAATAATAATTCAGAATCAATATATTCCCTTGCTTCTGGATCTTTCAAGCGCGTTTTATTTAAATCAGCTTGGGACATAAGTGCAAAAATAATCTTTTCAAATAAATCCATTGACTGGAAAATAGCATCAATGCTTTTTTTATACATAAAAGTGTTGGCTAGCCATTCAGTCCAGTCTCCCATATTCAAATCAGTTTTCTCAAAGTTGTTACTATGGCCGATTTCATGAAGTAAAATTATGTCGGCAAATATTTGCCATAATTCATCACTATTTATTTTAATCCCACGCTTTTCTGCAACTTGCATGGCTTTCTTTATCACTTTTTCATAATTGCCGATAAAATTATTTACTAAGAATAAAGAGCCACCATCAAATGCGACCGCTGATTGTTCCCATCTTAGTGCGCTTCCAGCCTGAAGCATGACAAAACCATAAAATAAATTGTGATGAGTTATTCCTAGGGGATGAGAATATCTTGTTTCATCAATTGGCAAAGTAAAAAGTAACTGCGGCATAAAAGATCTCTTCTCGGTTTTTTCCCCTAACACTTTTGGGTCTTCTTCTAATGGCAGAAAATAAAGTTGAGGGCCTTTTGTTTTGCCCATTTTTTTAGCTAACTCAGAAGATCTTTTATTAATGGATTTTGAAAAATTATTTTTACGTAGTTGATTAGATGCATAATCTTTGATTAGTATGAGCGTTTGCTTCCAATATTTATGTTTTTCAAAAAAATGAAAAAATTCTGATTCACTACCTAACAAAACACTTATTTGACTTGATAAATTAGCTGATTCTTTAAGTAATTCTTGGTTATATTCTTTTAGTTTGTAATAATAGATCAAGTCAATCTTTGAAGCGATTGCAGTTGCTATTCTTAATCCGGCGAATTCATCTTCACCAAATTTTTCTTTCTTTTTCATTCTTGTCATCATTTTTTCCACTTTCCACCGATCTTCATCCACTTTTCGGAGAACATCTGGTCTTCGGCCTTTTAATTTAACAAAACTAGTTTGGAAAAATTCAAAAGAAACAGCCCTAATAATTTTTTGGCTAATGTTAAATTGTTCAGGGGAGAGAAATTCATTGTACTTAAACAGTGGCATTCTTTTTGGGGCTTCTGTCATGCACTAATTATACTTTTTTAGTTTTTATTTTCAATAAAATTAGGGTCCAGTGGCCAGCCCTTCAATTCTCCACATTTTTCCTTCTTTGATTAAAGTTACCCAACGGATATTTTGACCATTTTCCCAGCCAAAATATGGGATTGGTTCATTAGCTGAATCTGGATTCATTACTACATCAAGAGTCAATTTATAAGAATGTTTGGTATCTGTCCATTCTTCCTTCATTGAAGGTTCAACATTTAAAATCTTTATGGAATTAATTGCGTTAAATTGTACCGCCCAAGCTTGCTTTTGTGAGTCATTATTTATGACTGTCGATGACATCATATTTACAGCATCACTTGGTCTTTTTAATTCTATTTGCCCAAAAAAAGAATTAATAATATCTGTATCAAGTGGCAAGGGGACACCGTCGCTTTCTAATTTTTTGGTTGGTTCAATAGTTAGTACTGAAACTAATTTCAGATTCTCACCATTTTTAATCCGTTCAGCAACTTTAGCGGCAAAATCAACAATCTCAGTTTCGCTGGCTACTTTAGTAGATGACCGGTCAACAGCAAGAAGTAGATTTGGATTAATTTCTAAAACAACGTCATTAATTAAACCATCTCCTTGGATAGCAACAAAATGATTTAGAGAGATATCATCATTTGTGATGATTGTTCTTCCCAAAGCTTGTTGGCCGGTCTTTTGATTTTCAAAACTTAAATTATTTAATCTTAAGGCAACAAAATTATTTTCATCAACATAGTATTGACATGTGTTTGTGACGGTTGAGTTGTGTGCTTCTGTTTTGATAACCGTTTTATTTATAGCCGACCCAACCCAACTATCAGGAAATTCAGCACAAACATCTGTTCCAACACTTATTTCTTTTTTCAGAGTGAAAGGATTTCTTGTCTGCCCGGAACCTTTCTTTAAAAAAATAACAAGACCGATAACAACTACGATGCCAATTCCAAAAATCAGATTTTTATTCATATTAAATTTTTAACTTTTAACACTAATCAATACAAATTACCTGCGCTTTTCCTTCTTTCATCATTCCAAAACATCCAAGCTCAACAACCCAGACAGAGCAAACCCCGTGTTTTTTATTACTTAATAATTTTCCACTCATTCCTTGTCTCAGTTCTTCTTTTGTCAGATCAACTTGGCATAAACCCTGGCATTCGCTACTGTCATGGCAGATATCTCCCCGATCGGTTGCTTTCAAGTTACATGTTTCAAAAGGATCGGGCCCGAGCTTTTTCCAAGAGCCATTGATCTTCAAACAATCTTCCTTAGTTTTTGGAAGACTGATTTTTTTTCCGCAGGGATTTTCCGGTTTTGGATATGAAGGTTTACCATGGGTAATCCAAACTCCTTTATCACAAATCCAACTATCTTCAGGTCCACCGAAAGCAAAGCGGATAAATAATAAGATGAAGAATAAAACAAATACAATAATAAGAAATTTCTTTATTAAGGCCACGTTGAGTACATTTTAGTACCGCACTAGAATTCTTTCAAATATTACCTTTTTTATGTAAGTTAGAAAAAATTATTTTTGAAGAAACATTTTAATACCAATAAGAATTAAAGCGACGGCAAATATTTTTCTCAAAACGTCAGTGTTTAAACTGGTTGCATAAATAGCTCCAATCAAACCACCGACAAAAAAGCCGATTACGATAAGTCCGGCAACTTTTAGATCGACAAAGCCTTGCTTATAATATGTCCAGGCGGCTAATACTCCAATAGGAGGTACTAAAAGTGCCAGAGTTGTTCCTTGGGCCAGCTGTTGAGGAAATTTGAAGAGGTAGATCAAAGCGGGGACGATGATAATTCCGCCGCCAATTCCGATTATTCCGCTTAAAATACCGGCAAAAATTCCTAAAATAATGAAAGACATATTGCTCCCCCGACTGGACTCGAACCAGTAACCTTGTCGTTACAAGTGCCCTTAAATTACTTCAAGGCTTGGACTATCTCTTCACCATATCTTTAAAAAGATTTAGGTGTCGGGCGCTTTAAGGTGTAATCACCTAGTCTCTGCACCTTCCTCGCTTGCGCGTGGCTTGGCTCAGGATTATCCCGCTAAGCGGGACTTCCCTGAATTCACCCGATTTTCTTTTCAACATTTCTGCTGAAAGCTGCAGTATAGAAAAGTTCTACAGCGACCTGCTCTACCAATTGAGCTACAGGGGAAATCAAAATAAACAAATTGAAATGTAAAAGTGCGTATATATGATATCAAAAAACTCCTGATTTTTCAGATGCTTTTACTTTAATTAATTAAAGTGGGAATTTTGGTAAAATCATTTTAATGAAGAAAAACTTCAGGAAAAATTTATTATTTGGACTTTTGGCGTTAATTATTTTCTTCCTCGGATTTTTTTCAAAAGACTTTTACAATACATTAAATTCAAAAGTAATCCAGAATATTAAACTAAAAAACATTCTCCTTCCCGAGCCCAAAGAGGGGATGTATAAGGTGACGAAAGTGCTCGATGGGGATACTGTAGTTTTGGAAACAGGAGAAAAATTCCGTTACCTGGGGATTGATGCTCCGGAGAGTAATGACCGCTGGGGACCGGAGGCAAAAAAGTTCAATGAGGAAATGGTTTTAAATCAAAAAATCAAAGTAGAGCTTGATAAAACCAAACTCGATAAGTACGGAAGAATATTAGGTTATATTTGGATTGATAATGTTTTAGTGAATGAAGCCTTAGTTGAGAGAGGTTACGCAAGAGTTAGCCTTATGAAAGGGGAAGTAAAACCAAAGTATCTAGATCGTTTAAAAAAAGCAGAGGACTGGGCCCGCCAGAATTATGATGGGGTTTGGTTTGATGAATGGGAAAAAGCAGTTAATTAATAAGTACTTCTTTATACTTCAGAGGGAGAATGGTCTCTCATTCTAAAAGTTAGGATAGTCTTTTGGCATACTAGATAATATTTTATAAGAAGACCCGTTTTTTTTCACAATTATATTGCTATAATAATCCATTTAATAAAATACAGTAAGGCAAATAAAGATACTTGTAATAACATTTTTTAATTAAAGTTGTATAATGGGGGTATGAAATTAGGGTTAGCATCTCTCCAAGGCGTTTTATTTATAAATAATCTTAACCTTACAGATAAACTTTTCGTTGCACAATTACTGGGAAAACTAAAGTCGATAGATTTTAGCAATAATCCAACAGTTTTACCCTTACCTCCAGACGCACCATTAGAGGTTCCACGAATAATTTTAAGATCAAACGATGGAGTTTTTAATTTAAATATTTCTCCGACGAGAATAGACCTGTTTTATAACAATAAGCAATCTGATAAAGAAGATGTTCCTGTTGGGGACATTAAAGAAATAGAAAAAAAAATAATAGAGATATTAAAAGAAATTTCTGAAATTTTAATTACGAAATTATCTGTCAATATTCCAAGATTGGCCGTAGTCTCAAATTATTTAATAAAGCTAAAAGAAAGCTCAAAAAAATATATGTTATCAAAATTTATGAAAGAAGGAGTGGTAGGAGACGTTAAAGAAATTCAATTAAATTTTTTAACTAACAAAGAAGTAAACAAATATAAACTTAATGAATGGATCAAATTTAATACTTTAAGAAATCTGAAGAATGTGAAAGACGACACGGCAGTATTACTATCAATAGATTTAAACTCCTTAACGGAAATTAATTATAACTTTAGTAATGATTCAATAGATGAATTTTTAAAAATATGTTTTAGTTTAATTCAAAAAGAAATGGATCTTTATATTACGAGTAAAAGTGAAGGTCAATAATCAAATGAGCAACTCAACAAATAATATTACTTCTATTATAAAAGATGAAATAACGCTTTCAGAAGTGAGTGGTTTTGTTAAGCCTACTTATAATAGAAATAATTTTCTAATTATTGGAGCATGGTCATTAGGACTTCTTTTAACCTCAGCTTTACATATGCCTATTCAAGGATCAATAGAAAGTGATGTTACAACAAAAATCGATTATAAGAACAGGATTACTCGGGGAAATATAAATTATGAACCTACTTATAACCTCGATGATGAATTTGATTACGAACTAAATAGCGATGTCTATTTAAATATGAAACCTAATAAAACATACGTAATAAAACTAAAAATTACATCAGTTAAAAAGGGAACGTTTGTTACAGATGAAAGTATTAGTTGAATAGCATAGAAATATGTATGTCTGCAAAAAATTGGTACAAAGTAATAAATAAAAAAAATCCTCTTACACAAGGAGATATTATTTTTGATTGTAAAATAGTTAAGCCAAATTTTAACACTGAATCAGACACTTTGTTAGAAGGAGAAGTTTTAGAATATGATGTAATCATATTAAGTCAATCATGCGATTTAGTTAATAAAAAAATTGAGATGGCTCTGGTGTCTCCAATTTTTACCCTCAGTCAAATAGCAGAAGTAGACCCCTCTTTTGAAGAAAAAAAGAAAAGAGAAAAACTTAGAAAAGGTGAATATCCATCATATCACTTATTAGATAAACCCACACAAAAGGGATTTTTAGATGATTTTTTTGTTGTAGATTTCCATAAAGTATTTGGTGTACCTATAAGTTATGTGAAAGATCATTTAACAAACAAACATAAAAGAAGATTGACATTAATTTCTCCATATAAAGAACATCTATCCCAAGCTTTTGCAAGATATTTTATGAGGGTAGGATTACCAAGCGATATACCTACCTTTATTACTTAATAAACATTCATATGATAAAAAGTTTCTATAATAAATATCTTGCTTGGCATTATAGGGGGACGATTAATAAATCGGGATATTTTATATTTGGTTTGACAGCCTCATTTTTTTCAAGTGGGGTTAAAAGCTTAAGTCAAGATTATCTTTTAATCAGTATATTTTTGTTTATATTCATTGCTTATATTTATGGGGGACTTGTTGTTAGAAGAATTCGAGATATTGGCTGGCCTACCTATCTAAGTATATTTGCTATTATTGGACTTTTATTTCCGTATATTAGTGGGATCATAGCAATTTTATTGGTTGTTTTACCAGGCAAGAAAATTGAAAAGAAATAATAATTAAAATAAACACATTTTCAAAACCCGAACTTAGGAATATTAATTTATGATCGTTCACGTATTAAAAACTATTGTTTTTTTCTTCATATTAATGTATCTAAGTATTAACTTATTAGGTTTATTTATAAGAGGGTTATTTTATAATCCAGAACTCGACAAAATAAAAGAAAATACAAAATTGGATTTCTTAAAAAAAGAAATTGAAAAATACCAACGTGCTGACATATGGGCAACTATTACTGCTTTAATATTAAATTTGATATTTTTTTATTTATTAGTTCATTTTTGGAATATAAGAGTGGTAATTGTTGCAATCATAATTATGATTAGCAGATTAGATGGCCTGTTATGGGATATAAAATATGGAAAAAAAACTAATCCCGAAGAGATAAAAAAAACTCCATGGTACTATATTTCTGCTTTTTTACCATTTGTAGCCTTTATAGTTTTATATTTTGCTTTTGATTAACACAACACGTACTAATTGTCTCAGCATAAGCTAATTAATTAAGTTTTGGTACAATTAACTTGTGGATATTTTAGAGCAATTAAAAAATGAGGCGCTTATTGTTAATGATCTACTTACAGAATATATTTGCCTTCACAATTTATTCTTGAAAAGCTCAGGAACATTTTTAAGTTTGTTTAAAAAAGTAAATTTTAGTCTTTTATCGGGTGATGCTTATATTGTATTTGGAAAACTTCAAGCTGAAAAAGATAAAATAAGTAAATTAAAAGAGAATATAAGTAAAAATAATGAAAGAGAATTTGCAGAATGTTTATTTCTTTATTCAAAAGCTCTTACAGAAACAGCCAACCTATTATTTTTATTATTGCATGCTCTTAAAGAAAAAGCTGACGGAAATTCATTAAGTTTTAATGAACATATGGAAAATAATAAAAAATACAAAAAGGCAATAGATGTCTATGTTGTCTATGGTAAGGAGCTTAACAGACTTTATGCTTCTTTATAAGTAAAAACACATTCTCAAAGCCTGAGTTTGGGGGAGCAATTAAATTAAGAACTTAAGAAGGAGGGAATTTTTTCGAGTACTTTTTCCAGATCAGTCAACCACGTGTCAAGCGCTTTTAGATCTTCTTGGTATTGAGCTGATTCCAATAATTGATTATTTCTATAGCTAAAGTAGGCCCGTTCATAAAAATTCTTAAAAGGAAAAACTGAAGGATTAGAGTAGGGCTGTACTAATTGTAGGAATTTAGTTTGTCTGGCGGTGATTTCCGTAAGGGGAAGACTGGACTTTTCCAGATACTGATTATATAAACGAGGCATACCAATAAGGAGATACTGAGTGGGGAGACCAAAACTAGGCGACAGTGGGGCATCTGAGAACGCTGAACCCGAGAAAAAAATATGAATGTCCACATAGGGATCTGTACCTAATCCATACGAAGCGAGATTAAGCCAAATTGACGATAGGTTGCCGTTGAGATCATTGATTCTGTTCATTCCTACTTGCTGAATTTGACCATTCTGAATTTCGCGTAAAAGGTGATGGAGGTTATAGGTAGCCAGCAATAGGTCACGTGTGCGTAATTCGATGACCTGACATAACTGTTTGGCTTCCGTGTTTGGGGCAGAGAAAAGCGCGGAAGGTAGGGAGTTGCAAACGGAAATTTGGGAGATGGTGGGAATTGGCGGGATAATAGCATTCCCGATGTGTATGGGCGGGGTTGGAGTAGGCGTAAATGAAGGATAAAGGACTTTATTTAGAGTTGGAGGATTAACTATAACTGTCTGTTTTTTGCCAATTTGAAAACCTGCAAAAAATGAAGCAACAACAATGATTAATCCAAAAATAATAAAAAATAGAATTTTTACCCAATTAGTTGTAGGTAAAATCGGAGTTTGTTTTTGTGGTTGAAAGGGTAAAACATTTGGCTGAGTCTGGTTATCCATATATCCAGAATATCACATTGTTTAAGGTTTGAACAAATTAAACATTTAAAAATAACCTGATCTAAAAATGATGCTAAATTTGATCATATTCAGTTCTAACAGCCTCAGCTTGGGGGAGCTAGCTTCAAAATTGGTACCCCAGTTTTGTCTTAATATAACTTAATAATTATTCTTCAGAGTTTTTATATAATAATTTTATATGGAAGTATTTTTTACGATTCTTTTAAAACTTATTCCTCTTTACATCTTTATATTATTAGGTTTTATTGCAGGGAAATATCTTGGAGTAAAAAAAGACTCAATAGCGACATTGGTAATATATATTATTGCTCCCGTCATATTTTTTAATGGCGTTTATACTACAACAATATCGTTTAGTAGTTTATCACTGCCTTTACTTATATTTCTTATTTGTTGTTTTATTAGTTTTTTATTTTATTATATTGGTGGTTTTTTCTGGAAAGATACAACGAGAAATATGCTTGCATTTATTTCTTCCGATGGGAATAATGGCTACTTCGGATTGCCAGTTGCCATACTACTTTTTCCGAGTAATATTATTGGTTTATTTATATTTGCAGGATTAGGAATACTTTTGTATGAGAACACCGTTGGTTTTTTTATTGCTGCTCGCGGACATCATTCAATACAAGAAAGCCTCAAAAAATTATTGAAACTTCCTTTAATATATGCGGTTATTTTGGGATTAATAGTCAATCTTTCTGGGATGCATTTTGGTTCAATTTATACCGATGGAATTGCTAATTTTAAAGGAGCTTATGTCATTCTGGGAATGATGATTATTGGTTTAGGATTATCAGGAATTATTGAATACAAATTTGATTTTAAGTTTATTGGATTATCTTTTTTTGCAAAATTTATTGTTTGGCCATTACTAATGTTTTTTTTATTATTTATTGATACAAATTTTTTAAAAGTATATACCTCAGATACCCATAAAGTACTAATCTTGCTATCTGTTATACCATTGGCTGCTAATACTGTAGCATTTGCTACTCTTTTAAAAACTCATCCCGAAAAAGTTGCAATGACCGTTTTATTAAGTACACTATTTGCTTTGATTTATATTCCAATTATTGCCTCAATCTTTTTAAGATAAAGTAATAATGAGGCTAAATTCGTTCATAAGCTTGTTTTGGGTCTAGGGAGCAAATTTAGTATGATTAAATCATGTCTAAGAACCCTATTATTAATGCCCTTAGCGCTTCAACATATATCATTCTTGGAGTCATAGTTATGACTTTCTTGACAAGTCCATTAAAGAACAAGCCGGATACTTTTTTTGCTCCTATCGTATTTCTATCGCTTTTGACATTGTCTGTTGCTGTAATGGCAATTCTATTTTTTTATCAACCTCTTATGCTTTTTATTGGAGGTAAGAAAAAAGAGGCAGTCAATCTGTTTGTTAAAACTGTTGGTTTTTTTGCAGTTTTTACTGCCGTGGCTTTAATTCTCCTTTTTTTCGGATTTTTATAAGCTTTTAATTAATGTAAAATTGTCATATGTGGACTTGCACTAAATGTGGCAGGATTTTTGCAAAAGTAAAACAACCTCATAGTTGCAAAAAAATTTCTTTAGAATTACATTTTAAGAATAAATATAAGGCAAAAAAACTCTTTGAATTTTTAGTTAAACAAATAAGCGAAAAGATTGGCAAATATAAAATAATCTCAATCCCTTGCTGTATTCATTTATTTGGCAAATATGATTTTTTGGCTGCCTTACCAAAAAAAAACGGATTGGAAATTAGATTTGCATTGAACAGGGAATTTAATAGTCAAAGGTTAAAACAATCCGTACCACTATCAGCAAAAGTTTTTAAGCATTGTTTCGAAATAGCTTCTGATAAAGAAATAAACGATGAATTTATTGAATGGTTGAAAGAATCTTATCATTTGAAAGATAAAGCTTAATTCAATTAATTTAAGAAATAAAATTATGAACGATATTTATTCTGTTCTTAATCAACTTGGAATTGAATATAAAAAATACGAACATCCGGCTGTGTTTACTGTTGAGGAAGCAAAAAAACTTGATACTGGGAGCGGATCATACAATAAAAGTATTTTTTTAAGAAATCAAAAAGAAAGTAATTTTTATCTTGTATTAACACTAGGATCAAAAAGATTAGACTTAAAAAGTCTGGCGGTATTCTTAAACGATAGCAAATTAAGTTTTGCATCTCCGGAAAAAATGATGAAATATCTCGGGGTTACTCCGGGGTCTGTTTCGGCATTTGGGTTGATAAATGATGTTGATAAAACAGTTAAGGTAATCGTCGATGAAGAATTGCTAAAATTTGACAAACAAGGTTATCATCCAAATACAAATACAGCAACATTAATTATCAGTACAGAAGATCTTAAAAAATTCCTTACCTGGACAGGAAATAAAGTAATTTATAAAAGTTTATAAACTTTGTATTTAGTCTTATTTTTCAATTGCTTTGAAGACAGCGGCAAAGTCGACATCACCAAATCCCATTGAAATAGCCTTTTTATAACTTGCTAAGGTTTGAGGAGAGAATTTCAGTTTTTTCCAAAGGTTATTATTTTTCTTTAGTTCAGAAATCGCTAAAGCAACATCTTTATGCATATTTCTAAGCGTAAACCAAACCGGATAGTTGTTATCGGCTATGACTTGTAATCGTTCATTCATAAACAATGATAATGTTGGCGCTCCCTCAAGTGTTTCGGCCATTTTTTTCCGGTTTATCCCAACACTTTCTGCAAAAAGTAATGCTTCAGATATAACAATCATCGATTCTGCAGTGATAAGATTATTGACTAATTTAATCGCCTGACCTGTACCTACAGGACCCATAAAATTAATTTTTTTTCCCAGCACAGATAAAATTGGTCTTATTTTTTCAAGAATTTTTTCTTGTCCTCCAACAAAGATTGACAATTTTCCTTCAGTTGCCCCACTTAAGCCACCGGTTACAGGCGCATCAATGAAATAAATACCATATTTACTTAATTCTTTACTCACTTTTATTGCAGTCGATGGTCCAATGGTGCTCATGTCGATTGTAATTAATCCTTCTTTTTTACCGTTAATTACTCCATTTTTGCCCAAATATATTTCTTCAACATCTTTTGGACCGGTAACCATAGAAATTACAACATCAACTTGTTTTGCAATTTCAGCTGGACTACTAGTAACTTGAGCGCCAAGTTTTTCTAATTCTTTTGTTTTCAAAGAAGTTCTATTAAAGACAACTAGAGAATAACCTGCTTTTATGAGATTAGTTGCCATACGTGAACCCATCAACCCAAGACCAATAAAACCTATCCGTAGTTTAGGAATATTGTCCATACTTTTAGCCATATTGTAACAAATTCAATCTTGTTCTTTGTTAGAATTACTATAATTTCTTCACGTATGAAAAAAATAAGTAAACCAGTTATTGATGAGAAGGATTCTTTATTACCAGAAGTTCATGATTATCTAAATAAATTCGATTTTCCTCTTGCGTATTTAATTCAAAAGAAATTTAAAATAGGATTTTCACGGGCCGAGCGAATTCTTAAACAAATTGAAGAAAAGAAAATCACTTTAAAATAATTATCCCAAGTATTTTATGGTAATATTCTTTTATAGATAAACCATTAAATAAAGAAGAGATTCAA
>CAZMBH010000013.1:0-19895 GCA_964564535.1 uncultured Gammaproteobacteria bacterium | reverse complement strand
AGGGATGAACCTTATACTAAAAATCAATTTATGAAGTTTTTGCGCAAGTCAGGATACTACTTCTTTAGAATAAAATGCAACCGTGTCATTCCCGCGTAGGCGGGAATCCATGCTAAATTGACTGGATCCCCGTCTTCACGGGGATGACAAAAATTATTAATCAATTTTCTTTCAATACTTCTTGATAAATCCTCAATGTTTCGTCAGTCATTTTTGAGAAGGAATAGTTTTTCATGATATTTTCATAATTAAACTCCGGTCTTTTTTCAATAAAGCTATTTATTTTTTTTGAAATATCATCAACACTATTTGGATCAAAAGACAAATAATTATTTCCCAGTAGTTCCTTAAAAACCTTAACATTTGAAGCGATAATCGGCGTATTAAAATATGCCGTTTCGATCAATGGCAGTCCAAACCCCTCTGATAAAGAAGGATGAACCAATGCCAGCGCATTTTTATAAAAAAACTTTAGATCTGACAAGGTCGGATTTTTTAATAAAATAATGTTTTTATTAAGATTCGATGTACCTGCCTGCCGGCAGGCAAGGTCGATACATCGAAGTATTCTACTCGTAAAATAATCATCGGGACCAAGAAGAATTAATTTAAATTTTTTATCAACATTTTCAAATGCTTTAATTAGATTTTCAACATTTTTGTGAGGATAGAAATTACCGACGTATATAAAAAAATTATTAAATTTTTTGCTCAGCTCCTTATTTTCTTTCGCTTCAATTATCTGATAATTAACCCCTTCATAGATCGGTGATATTTTATCTGATATTCTGTTTCCATAAATATCTTCCAGTTGGTTTTTTACTGTTTCGGTTGGGGTAATAATTTTCACCGCCCGGCGCACCTGACAACGAAGAATAATTCTAAAAAACAAATGTTTAATGTTGTAGATTAACTGATTTTTTGTGGAGGCTTTTCCAGTTTTAAACAATAACGGGGTTGTATCATGAACGGTAGCAATAAATTTCCTCCAATATAGAACCGGGTAGCTGAAGTAGGTAAAATGCATCAGATCTAGATTATCTTTATAAAGTTCAAAAACAAAACCTATTTGCTCTCCCAGAGTGTGCCAGCGGTAATTAACCTTTCTTTTGATAATATTTTTATTCTTAAACGAAAGATTATTAAAATCCCCAGGCATTAAATAAATATAAAAAAGTTCATCTTTAAGTTCCTTTTTTTCTAAATAATAAATGAGGTTTTTTATGTAAGTTCCAACTCCTGTTTGAGAAAATAATCTTGCATCAATTCCAATTTTTTTCATTTTTTTAAACCTTTTTTAATATCTATTGCTAAGTAGACCAATTTATTAAACAGCCAATTATGATTTTTGGAATAATGCTTGTCATAAAAAATCTTCATAGAATCATAAAAATAATCACTCGTTCTTTTTCTGATTATATTATCGCTTTTTTTCTTTAATCCCGAAACTGATTTTAAATGAAGGACCTTCCATAAGGGATAGTAGAAAATTTTGTACCCAAGGGCTTTTATCTGAAAAGCCATTTCGATATCTTCACCGTAGGCAAAATAGTCCTGATCAAATCCGCCGAACTTATCAACGATTTCCCGTTTCGTAAATAAAAACGCGCCGGTTGGAACATCGATTTCATGGATATTGTTCAAATTAAAATTTACTAAATGATAACCGCCGAATAATTTATTTAGAAAAGGTACATTAAAGAAAATTCTTTCCAGACCTGAAAAATAAGTAAACGAACGCCAAGGAGTTGGAAAACCCCGATGAGAAGCCGGATCGATCTCACCTGACGGTAGAACTACCTTAACAGTCAAAGCCCCAATATCCTTATGTGTTTCCATTAGATTTATCAGATCGCGGAAATCTATGTCGGTGACAATGGCGTCGGAATTAAGATAAAGGACATATTTTCCAAGGCTTTTCTTTAATCCAATATTATTTCCTTTACCAAAGCCCAGATTTTTATTATTTAAAATAATATGAAGATTTCCCGAATATTTTTTTTCAAGTTCTTGTAAGAATCCCACTGTTCCATCTTTTGAATTATTATCGACAACGATTATTTCATGTTCCAACGGATATTTGCCGAAGTTTTTTTTTAAAGAAAGAAGACATTTCCTGGTTATTTCTTTTGTATTAAAAGAAACAATGATTATAGAAAGAGGAATCATAAAATATAAGTAAATTATCGCTTCGGTGATTGTTTCATTCTTCTTGCTTTTCCTCCCGTACCAACTTTTCTTGTTTCTTTCTTTCTTGGATCTCTCGTTAACAATCCTTCAGCTTTTAGCATCGGACGGTATGTATCATTATCAACAATCAAAAGAGCTCTTGATATCCCATGAACCATGGCATCAAGCTGTCCGGTTGTTCCTCCACCATTCACGATAATTGAAACCCCAAACCGTTTTTCATTTTTTGTCAAGGTTAACGGAAATGACAAAAAATTCTTTTTATAATTTTTAAAAGAAGTTTCATCCATTGATTTACCGTTAATAAAAATTTCTCCCTCTTTAATCTTTAACTTGCCGACTGTCACTTCTGATCCTTTTTTAACTAAGTAAAGTCTGACACGGGCAACTGATTGTTTTCTTCTTCCAACCGCTTCGTAATAACTTAAGTTTTTTATTTTTTTAGCCATATTATTTGTTTGCAAATTTATCTTTATAACTGTGTTCTGCATTCGGAAATACAATAACTCTATTCAAACGGTCACCACGGAATTTATTTTTAGCCAGCATTCCGGAAACAGCTCTTTTAATAATTTCCCGCGAATCTTTCTTTAATAAATCGGCAAAGTTTATCGTCTTCAAACCACCCGGATACCCTGAATAATTTGTATATTCTTTGGCTAGGGTTTTTTTCCCGGTCACTATAACTTTGGAAGCGTTAATGACGACTACATAATCTCCAACGTCCATATTTGGAACAAAGCTTGTTTTATGTTTCCCTTGGACTAATCGGATGATTTGCGGTGTTAAACGCCCCAGGACCTTTTTCGACGCATCAATCAAATGCCATTTTCTGACAACTTGTTTTTCTTTAGTTGGTTTTGTTGATTGAGTTAATTTATTCATATTTATTTTTGTTTAATTACCGGATATACCCATTCAATCCTGCCAACTTCGGCCCCATCCGATTCCCTTTGGCCTAACTTAATGATCCTGATATATCCGCCGTTTATTTTTGCAATAACCGGACTGATATCTCTATAGGCAATCACTAAAACCTCTTTGCTGTCTAATATATGTTTTAAATAATTGACATTTGCCTCTGTCTTAACTTTCATCTTCTCGATTAATCTTTCAATGACAGGCTTGATTGCTTTTGCCTTGGACAGAGTTGTTGTTAACTTTCCTTGTAAAAAGAAATTAATAGCTAATTTCCGGACTAAAGCCCGGTTAGCGTCAACCCCGTCACTAAATTTTATTTTTTTTACTCTATGTCTCATATTTTATTAGCTTAACTGTATTTCCATCTTCTTTAATTCTTCTTCGATCAACTCAATTGATTTTTTTCCGACACCTTTCATACCTGTTAACTTTTCTTTTCCGGTTTTGACTAAATCGGCAACTGTTTCAATTTTTTCCCGAAGCAATGCATTAATAACTCTTGAAGGCAGATTCAATTCGTCAATAATAATATCAAATAATTTTTTATCAATCGCATCTCTTTTTTCGTCTGCGACACTTATCTGTTTCTTTAATTCAGGAGCGTCTTTTCCGGAAAGTAGGTAGCTAAAATATTCTGTTAACAATTTAGCCGCTTCTTTAATGGCTGTTTCAGATTTGATACTACCATCAGTTTCCAGTTCAATTACTAACTTGTCTGAATTACCTTTTCTTCCAATTCTGGCTTCTTCAACTTTTACATTAACTTTCTTAATCGGAGAGAAAAAAGCATCAACCGGAATATAACCTGTCTTTTTTTCTTCCCGGTCTTCAACCGTAGAATAACCTGTCCCAACTTCAACAATGGCTTCAAAAGAAAGTTTAGCTTTATCATCAGTCATTTCAGCGATATATAAATCACCATTAATTGGTTTGATCTCACCTTCTAAATCTTTTGCTAATATTTTTTTTGATCCTTTTCCTTCAAAACCAATTTTATACGGACCGCCGTCTTTAACATCAAATTTCAATTGTTTCAAATTCAACATTATTTCCAGAACAGACTCTTTTACTCCAGGAATTGTAGAAAAAAGATGTGGAGCTCCGTCAAATTTTATATAAGTGACTCCTGCCCCTTTTAATGAAGAAAGGAGTGTCCTTCTTAAAGCGTGACCCATACTCTGACCAAAACCTTGTGGCAATGGTTCAATAACAAACTTTCCATAATTACCCTCTTCAGTTTTTTGGGTGAAAAAAATTGGACTATACATATTTTTTATAATCCCGACTTAGTCGGGAACTATTAATTATCGAGAATAATATTCAATGATTAATCTCAGATTTATCAGTTTTTCAATTACCTCTTGAGTCGGTTCTGCAATCAGTTTTCCAACGGTTGCCTTTTTCTCCAGCCAAGCAGGTAAAATAATATCCTTAACATTCAAGGAACTTTCTATGTACGGAATTTTTGTTGTCTTATCGTTAAAAAAACCTATCTCTTCCCCAACTCTGACCTGGTAAGAAGGAATTGAAAGTTTTTTCTTGTTAATGGTTATATGTCCGTGGGTTATTAACTGACGTGCGGCAGCCCGGGTCGGAGCAAAACCCAAATGAAAAATTACGTTATCAAGTCTGCTTTCCAAAGAATGAGACAAATAAGAGGCTGTATTTCCTTTTTTAAGACTCGCCTTTTTAAAATAATTTTTCAATTGCGTTTCAGTGATGCCAAACATATATCTTAACTTTTGTTTTTCCCGCAGTTGAGTACCTCGTTCAGATACTTTTTTTCTTTTTCTGATTCCGTGCTGACCAGGAGGAACGTTAAGTTTTTTTAACAAACGGGCATGAGATTTAGAACCGACCGTCTTTAATTCCAGATCGACTCCCTCTCTCCTTGATATTCTATTTTTTGGACCTAAATATCTCATATTTTTTTAAACTCTTCTAATTTTTGGCGGCCTCACTCCGTTGTGAGGAACCGGTGTAATGTCAATAATTCGGTTAACGTCAATTCTTGATGCTTTAATCGCTCTTAATGCCGCCTCTCTTCCCGGACCAATCCCCTTAACCAAGACGTCAGCCACTTGAAAATCAAACTTTTCTTCAGCCTTTTTTATTGCATTTTCAGTCGTCACCGTCGCAGCGTATGGAGTTGATTTCCTAGTACCTGAAAATCCGTGCATTCCCGTTGATCCGACAACGAGTGGATTGCCACGATCATCAGTGATTGTTACTAAAGTGTTATTAAACGTAGAAGTTATGTAAATCTTCCCTCTAATAACAGTTTTTTTAATTTGTTTTTTAATCATATTTATAAATAATTTTATTTAGCTGCTTTTGCTTTTACTTCTTCGGTAGTTTTGTTTTGCTCAAGCTTTGCCCACATCTCTTTCTTGAGGGCTCCGACTGTTTTTCTTTTTCCCCGTTTTGTCCGGGCATTTGATTTAGTTCTTTGACCATCAACAGGCAGTCCCCTGATATGTCTTATCCCTCTATAACTTCCTATCTCTCTTAACCGTTTAATATTTTCATTAATGGCTTCTCTCAAATAACCTTCAACTTTATACTTTGTTTCAATTATTTCAAGAATTTTCTTGAACTCTTCTTCAGTTACTTCTTTAACTTTTTTACTTGCATCAACCCCGGTCTGGGATAAAACCGCTTTAACATTGGTCCAGCCTATTCCATACAAAGTTGTCAATGCATAATCGATTCTTTTTTCATCCGGTAATGTGACACCTAACATTCTTGCCATAATTTTTATCCTTGTTTTTGTTTGTGCTTAACATTAGAACAAACAACATATAAATTTCCTTTTCTTTTAACAATTTTACATTTCGGACAAATTTTTTTTACCGATGAATGAATTTTCATAATTAATTTCTATAAGTAATCCTTCCCCTATTCAAATCATAATGAGTTAACTCTATTTTTACCTTATCGCCAGGAAGAATTTTAATATAATTTTTCCTCATCTTTCCTGACAGATAGCACAAAATCACCTTTTCCGAATTTAAAAGTTTGACTTTAAATAAGGTGTTGGGAAGATTTTCGACAACCTCTCCCTCAACCGTAATCACATCATCCTTCATAAAGTCTATATTTTAACATAAAATTATTATATATTCATGTCAAAATTATCGGTCCTTGATCGGTGACCGCTATTGTATGCTCAAAGCAGGCTGAAATGCTTCGATCTTCGGTAATTATTGACCAATTATCATCTTCATAAACCATGGAATCTGTCCCCATCGCATATATAATTTCGATGGCAATTACCAATCCTTTTTTTATCACAGGCGATTTATTAATTGGCTTATCCACGAAGCCGAACACATACGGATCTTCATGTAATTTTTTTCCGATTCCGTGCCCGGTCAGTTCTTTAATTATAAAGTAGCCGTTGCCGGTGATCTCTCTTTCAATTATTTCGGAAATTGATCCCAGTCTCTGCCCAACCTGAGCTTTTTTAATCGCTAAATACAATGCTTCTTCCCCGACTTTTAAAAATTTGTTAATTTTTGGATTTTTACTTTGACCGCCGACTACTTTTGTGATCGCATAATCGGTGTGCCAACCTTTATACAACATTCCTATATCTAAAGTCAGGGCATCACCCGTCTTTAAAATCCGGCCGCTAGGTTTCGTGTGAACGATCTGTTCGTTAATTGGCGTACAGGTACTGAAATTATAACCTGTTACGGTCTTAAATGACGATTTTCCTCCTTGGGCGTGTATAAGTCTTTCTGCCTGATCGTCAATTTCTTTAGTGCTTATTCCCGGTTTAATTAGTGGAAGTAAATCTTTAACTACTTTCTTCAATCTTCTGCCACCTTCAGCCATAACTTCTATCTCGGTATCGGTTTTCAAATTCACCATTTAAGAAAAATAAATTGTTCGATATGTTAATTCTAATTTGTCATGAAATTCTTCCCGCGAATAATTATTCTTGATGACAAAATCCGCATAAGCGATGGTTGGACCCATATTAATCCCAACTATTTCATTAATATCTCTTTCTTCTCCGTAATGTTCCGATAAATTATTTCTTTTAGAAATTCTTTTGTACCGCAGGTGTTTTTCTGAATAGATGCAGACTATTACTAATTTAACCTTTGGCAGTTCTTTTTTTAAATAGAGATATTCTTCCCAAGATCTCATTCCTTCAACGATAATAATCGAATTAGTTTTTAAGGTTTTCTTGATCTCATCCATATTCAAAACCGCAATTGCCGCTTTTCCGTATTTTACCCGCAATTCTTCTCTGACTTTTTTGTGAACTTTTTCACTGTGAGGTAAATTTTTGCGGTCTATATAATCGTTAACAGTTTTACCGAATGGAATCACCGTAAAATTTTTTTTCTTAAAAAAAGCGGCGGCATCGGTTTTTCCGCTTCCTGGAAGACCAACGACAGCAATAATAGTTTTTTGTTTTCTTTTCCAGTTCTTCACCTGGTTTTTAACCAATTGTTTACCCAGACCTTTAAGAATTTCTTCATTGACCTCTTCTATCTTTATTGTTCCGTCGATATCAATTAATTTACCTTCTTTCCGGTAATATTCAATTACGGGTTCAGTAAATTTGTAAAATAAACTAATCCTTTTTTTAAGGGCGGGGAGGGTTTCGTCACTCCGGGCATCGTCACCCCGATGAAACAATCTCCAAATTGCTTCCTTCTGAGAGATATCGAGATAGATTACCTTGTCAACATTATTTCTAAATTCTTTTACCTGTTCCAAGGTTCTTGGAAAACCGTCTAAAATATATCCTTTTTTGTATTCGGGACGGGCCAAATAAGTATTAACGATTTCAATTGTTTTTACATCTGGAACAAGTAAACCGGCGTTAACTGTTTCTTTTATATAACGGCCCAACTGGGTCTTTTCTTTAGCTATTTCTCTGAAAATATGACCGGTTGAAAGATACGGTATTTTCAGTTGCTTTGATAATAGATTACCTTGAGTTGATTTACCGGATCCCTGAATACCAATAAGGACTAATTTCATATTATTTTAATCTAATTTTTTAGTTTCTTTATGAGCGGTATGTTTTCGGCATTTTGAACAGTATTTATTCAGTTTCAAACTTCCGGTTGTATTTACTTTATTTTTTTCGACCACATAGTTAACCGATTGACATACTTCACAAACTAAACCAACGTCGATTCTTGATCCTTTTTTAGCCATAGTAATAAAAGTTTTTAATTTATAATTTATTTCACGAACTTATCGTAATTCCTCATTACGAGCTGCGATTCAACGGTTTTGAAAGTTTCCAAAATTACAGAAACAACGATCAAAATACCGGTACCTCCGATCACCAAATTTGTCATCCCGGTAATTTTTGAAACCAAAACTGGCATTACGGCAATTACTCCTAAAAATATTGCTCCGACAGTTGTAATCCTATATAAGATTCTTTGCAGATATTCCTTTGTCGCCACTCCAGGTCGGATTCCGGGAATGAATCCGCCTTGTTTTTGAATTTCTTCAGAAATTTTTTGGGGATTAAAAACAATAATTGTATAGAAATAAGTAAAGCCGACGACAAGAAAAAAATAGAAGAAATTATAAAAAAATCCTGTTGGAGAAAAGACGGTCGAAAGAAAATTACCGATGCTGGCTAGGGCAGGATTTTTTACATATTTTAAAAAGTTTCCGATTAATTGAGGGAAAAGAACGAATGAAACCGCAAATATAATCGGAATTACACCGGCTTGATTAAGTTTTAGCGGTAAGAAATTGGTAGCGCCCTGATACATTCTGTTTCCCTTGATCCTTTTTGCATATAGGACGGGAATTCTTCTTGTTGCTTCGTTAATAAAAACAATTGCCGCAATGACAAATAAGGAAAGAGCCAAAAATATAATTATGTTGAAGATGATTTCTTGGTTGAATATTGTTGCTGTTCTTCCAAGCAAGACATGGAGACGACCAACAATTCCGACAAATATTAAAAGTGAAATTCCGTTTCCCAGACCGAATTCAGAGATCAATTCTCCAAACCAAACAAGAATAAATGTTCCGGCAACCATGGTGACAATAAAAGAAAAAAATTCTATCGGACTTAATATTCCAATAACTTTTTGGTTTCGCAGTAACATAAATATTCCTATTGCCTGTGCGATAGTGAGAGGCACCGTCAGCATCCGGGTATATTGATTTATTTTAGCCCGGCCGTATTCCCCTTCCTTAGATAAACTCTCCAGATGAGGAATCATCATCGTCAGCATTTGTAAAACGATTGAAGCATTGATATAAGGGTTCAAACCTAGCGCCATTACAGAAAAATTAATTAAAGTTCCCCCGGAGAAAATATCAAGAAGAGATAGGAACTGATTCTGTGCAAATAATTCCCTGAGTTTTACCAAATTAATTGCCGGTACCGGCAAAAAGGCAAAAAACCTGAAAGCTAAAAAAATAAATAGAGTAAATATAACCTTTCTTTTTAATTCCGGATCTTTAAGCAGGATATTTATTTTTTCAACTATTTTTTTGATCATTTTTAAAGTTCGATCTTACCGCCGAGTTTTTCGACAGCTTCCTTAACTTTTTTTGATACCGGCAGTTTAATTGTCAGCTTTTTTTTCAAACTACCGTTGGCCAAAATTTTTATAGGTAAACTTTCTTTGCCGTTGGTGATGATGTTTTCTTTTATTAATTTTTCTCTGGTGACAACTGAACCGTCCGCTAATTTATTCAGGCTTTCCAAATTTATTATAAAAGCCTTTTCTTTTATGGAATTATTTTTTCCTTTACCGCGCAGTAAAGGAAATTTTTTCACAATTCTTCCTTGACCTCCTTCAAAATGAAGAGGTACACTTTCTCTTGCTTTTTGGTGTCTGGTTGTTCCCCGACCGGACTTTGAACCTTTTCCACTACCAAGTCCCCGGCCTAGACGCTTTTTCTTTTTTATATTTATTTTCGGTAAATTGGATAAGAAATTTTTCATAAGATAATTAAAATTTTGTCCGCAACATGCTTAATGCTTTCATTATTGCATAAGTGTTAACAATTTGATTTCTGGAACCGATAATTTTTCCTGATGCATTCTCGACACCGGCTAAATCTAATATGACACGGGCAACGCTACCGACTTTTAAACCTGTTCCTTCCGGAGCCGGTTTTAATAAAACTAAGGCGGCTTTAAAACTGACTCTTACTTCATGAGGAATGGTTTTATTTCTCATTGGAACAGTGATCATATGTTTTTTTGCATAACTGATGGCTTTTTGAATCGCAGGAGGAACCTCAACAGAACGTCCCAAACCAATACCAACTTTGCCTTTTCTATTTCCTACAACCACCAGCGCAGAAAAGGTCACATAATTACCTCCTGTTGTTTTTTTAGAAACTCTCCGTATTTTAACGACTTTTTCTTGAAATTCTTTGTCTTCCTGACGATATTGATTGAACATTTTGTTTTGGAAATTAAATTTTTAATCCGCCTTCTCTTAATCCTTCTGCAATCGCCTTGACTCGACCATTGTAGGCATAACAGCCCCGGTCAAACACTCCTGTTAATATTTTTTTCTCAATAAGTTTTTTTGCCAGCCCAATCCCAATTTTTTTTGAGTCTTCTGTTTTCTTGCCTTTTTTAAAACTGTCGGTTTTTTTAAGATCACTGTTGGAAAAAGATAATATAGTTTTTCTAGACTTATCATCAATTGCTTGAGCATAGATGTAACGGCTTGAACGGAAAATGGATATTCTTGGTTTGTCCATAGTCCCGGAAATATTAGAACTTATTCTTCTCTTTCTCCTTAATTTTCTATCTAAATTTACATTAGTCATATTTGTTAAGCCGTTGTTGCTCCGGCAGCCTTGGCTTTTTTACCTGGCTTAATTCTTAATTTTTCCCCTAAATAACGGATTCCTTTTCCTTTATAAACATCCGGTTTTCTTATCATTTTTATTTGGTAGGCAATCTGACCAACCATCTGTTTATCAAAACCCAAGACGGTTACTTTATTATTTCCTTCGACCGCATATTTAATTCCCGGCTGTTTTTTAAAAATTACCAAATGTGAATATCCGATTTTAAAAACCAAGTCTTCGCCCTGCAATTTTACCGTATAACCTGTACCGACAACTTCCAGTTTCTTTTCCCAAGGTTTTTCAACTCCGGTGATCGCATTGCTTATCAACTGCCGGTACAAACCGTGCAGTGATCTGACTTTTTTTTCATTATTTTTTCTTTTGATAATCAGATTGTTTTCTTCTTTAACAACAGATATTTCTTTTGGCACGTCAAAAAACATTTCTCCTTGTGGTCCTTTGATGTTTATTTTATTATTATCAATCGTTACATTAACCGTACTTGATAAAACAACTGGTTTTTCGCCTATTTTAGACATATATTTACCCCGCTAAGCGGGGTTATAAACTCGCTGAGCGAGCTTACCAAAAACTAAATAATAATTCTCCACCTAACTTCGCTTTTTTTGCTTCCCTATCTGTCATAATTCCCTTTGAGGTTGAAAGAACCGAATATCCAAAACCACTTAAGACAGGTTTCAAGTTTTTATAGGAAATATATAATCTCATTCCCGGCTTTGAATAAATTTTCATATCAGTTATGGCCGGTTTACCTTCCTCATAGCTCAAATTAATTCTGATATTCTTTTTTATTTCACCCTCGATTACGTAACTTTCAATAAACTTTAAGCCGGCTAATTTCTTTAAAACAGCTTCTTTATATTTTGAATGGGGCGACTCAATAACCGGTTTTCTCGCCATATATCCGTTTTTAATTCTAATAACTAGATCAATAATTGAATTTTCCATATTTTTATGTTGCCTCAACAACTTTTTTGGTAACTTTACCATGACTTCTAAATGTCCTGGTAATTGAAAACTCACCTAACCGGTGACCGACCATATTTTCGGTTACGGAAACTTCTATGAACTTTCTTCCATTGTGGATCCCAAACTTGTGTCCGACAAAATCCGGTGGGATCTGACATGCTCTTGACCATGTTTTGATGGCAGTATTATCATTAGTTTCTTTTTGTTTCAAAACTTTTTTTAACAATCTGTCATCAATATATGGTCCTTTTTTTCTTGATCTGCTCATAGTGAAATTTTTTTAACTCCGGGAATATCTCCCTGTAATGCTTTTTCTCTAAAACAAATTCTGCACAATCCGAAGCGCCTCATATACCCTCTTGACCTTCCGCAAATCGAGCAACGGTTGTGAAACCTAACTTTATATTTCTGTTTTTTTAAAAATTTAACAACGTCTGATGTTTTTGCCATAATTATTTTTTGAAAGGAATTCCTAACATTTCAAATAATTTCTTTCCTTTTTCTTTATTCTTTGCATTGGTAACTACGGTCACTTGTAAACCTCTTATTTTATCAATTTTATCAAAATCTATTTCAGGAAAAATAATTTGCTCCGGAAAACCTATATTAAGGTTGCCGTTCTGATCAATATTGCTTTCAGAAACTCCCCGGAAATCTTTTAATCTTGGGATGACAATTTTAATCATTTTTTCCAAAAATTGATACATTCTTTTTCCTCTTAGAGTAACCTTAACTCCTATCGCCAACCCTTTTCTGATCTTAAAAGCGGAAACCGATGTCCTGGCTTTGGTGATAATCGATTTTTGACCGGCGATAGTTGATATCTGTTCCTGAATTTTTTCAATGATGTTCTTGTTGGTGACAGCTTCACCGGCTCCGACATTAATGGAAATCTTAATTATCTTAGGCACAGCCATAATATTCTTAAGATTCAGTTCTTTTTTCAGTTTTTCCGCTATCTCCTGATTGTAAAATTCTTGAAATGTCATATTTATTTTTTTGTTTGGGTTTGATTAATCAAACCCCTACTAATTTAAATCTTACTGTCACATTTTCTGCAAATTCTAAATTTTTTATTTTTTTCGATTTTAAATCCTAACCTTGTCATTTTTCCACATTTCGGACAAACTGCCGCTAATTTTGAAACATCGATAGCCCGAGGAATTTCTACAATTCCGCCTTGAGGCATTTTTTCATTTTTTTTCACGTGCCGTTTATACAAATTCATTCCCGTTACCAAAACTTTGTTAGAATTTTTGTAGACTTTTTCAACGACTCCGGTTTTGCCTTTGTCTTTACCTATCGTCATTTTTATTTTATCGCCTTTTTTAATTTTCATATTAATATATCTCCTCTGCCAAACTCGCAATTTTCGAAAAACCATTTTCTTTAACTTCTTTTGCAATCGGACCAAAAATTCTTGTTCCCTTCGGATCTTTTACTTCTTTACTGGCCAATAATACACAGGCATTTTCATCAAATCTTATATAGCTGCCGTCTTTTCTCCTGACTTCTTTTTTTGTTCTCACTATTACCGCTGAGTGAACCTCGCCTTGTTTTACTAAACCAAAAGGCTGGGCTTCTTTGACGGTAATATTTATGACTTCTCCTAAATAGGCAAACTTTCTATTGCCTTTTTTGGCCATACCGATCATTGATACCTTTTTGGCACCCGTGTTATCTGCTACTTCTAAAATCGTTCTTAATTGCAACATATTTGATTAGTTCTTTAATTTTTCAATAACAATAAAATGCTTGTCTTTTGAAATTGGTCTCGTTTCTTCGATTTTGACGACATCGCCGACTAGTAAATCCAGTTTTTCATTATGAGCTTTAAATTTTTTGTGTCTGATTATTACTTTATGATATACGGCATGTCTGAATTTTCTTTCAACCATTACGACAACCGTCTTTGTCATTTTTGTCGAGACTACTTTTCCGATCAGTGTTTTTTTCATACTTCTTTTTTTTCTGACAATACTGTTAACAAAACTGCTAATTGTTTTCTTTTTTTAACAATACTATTAGTATCTTTTGGAGGATTACTCTTAAAAGATAGCTGTAATTTTGCAATTTCTTCTCGTATCAAATTAGCGTCTTTTTCTAATTCCTTAACTGTCTTTCCGCTATAAATTTTAGTGGTTTTTTTCATATTTCTTTACTGACAATTTTTGTTTTCACCGATAACTTCGATGCAACGCTATTTAATACATGAATTGATTCTTCTTTTGACAAACCGTCTAATTCAAATAATATTCTTCCGGGTGTAACGCTGGCGACAAAATATGCCACGTCACCTTTTCCTGAACCCATTGTGACTTCCGGCGGCTTTTTAGTAAATGGTTTGTCCGGAAATATTCTAAACCAATATTTTCCGCTTTTTCTTGTTCCCCGGGCAAAAATAACTCTTACCGCTTCTATTTCCCGGTCTTTTATCCAGGCACTTTTCATTGCCTTCAAACCGTAAAATCCGAAGTTCAACCGATCGCCTTTTACAGCAATCTTTCGGAATGTTCCTCTAAATTGTTTTCGGTACTTTTGTCTTTTAGGTGCTAACATATTTATTTACAAATCCAAACCTTAACTCCAACATATCCTGATCTTGTTAAAGCCGGATATCTTGCTAAATCTACATCTTCTCTAATTGTTGATGTCGGAACTGAACCCAAGAAATATTTTTCTCTTCTTGAAATTTCTGCTCCTCCGACTCTTCCTCCAAGTTGGATCTTCACTCCTTTGGCTCCCGCTTCCATCACTTTATTCATAGCGTTATGAACTGTAGAACGGTGAGGAAAGTTCTTCACTAACTTTTCCGCTACCATTTGAGCTACATAATAAGAATTCAAGAAAGGTTTTTTCACCGGTTCAATTTTAATATCAATCTTAAGCTCTTTGACTTTTTCACCTTTTTTGAGGTTATCAAGAACAAATTGCTTAATCTCTTCCAACCCTTTTCCACCCCGACCAATTATCATACCAACCTTAACTGCATAAATAATCAATGTGATTCTGTTTATGGCTCTTTCAATGTCAATCTGTGTAACTGAAGAGAAAGCCAGCTTTTGCATCAAAATCTTTCTTATCTTTAGGTCTGAGATAAGTGAATCCTTGAAAGTTCTTTTATTAGAAAAAAACCATCTTGAATTCCAATTGTATACTATTCCAAGCCTTAAACCTCTTGGATGAACTTTTTGTCCCATTACTTTTTAACTTTTGCAATTTTTAACTTTGGTGCTTCAATCTTTTTTTCTGTTTTAACCGTTTTAACAGGTTTGATAACTTCCTTACTTACTTCAAGGATAATCTTAATGTGGCTCATTCTTCGGTTAATGGGATTAGCATTTCCTCTTGAACCTGGTCGATAGCGTTTTAATTTTTGACCCTGTTCTACTGACAGAAGTTTAAATTTTAACAGATTATCTTCTACTTTCAATATCTGGCGGGCGCTACTGATCGCTGATTTTATAGCTTTGTACAAAATAACTGACGCATCGGTCCTCTCATACATTAGAAAGTCAAGACTATCTATTGGTTTTAATTTCTTGATTGCCGGTAAATAAAAACGGGCTTTTTTTGGCGAAACCGGCAGATTAATAAAATAAGATTTTGTTTCCATAATTATTTGCGTCTTTTTATAACTAATGACTTACTCCATTTATTTTTATTTCTTGTTCTAGTTCCCCGGGCTGATTTACCCCAAGGAGTTTTTGGATGCATTCCTTCTCCTGATCTTCCTTCTCCTCCACCGTGTGGATGGCTTCTTGGGTTTTGAGCCGTACCACGAACGGTCGGCCTAATTCCCATAAGTCTTTTTCTACCGGCGCTTCCAATTATTTCATCCTTAAAATTTATGTTTCCTACTTGTCCAACCGTTGCCCAACAATCTTTAAAAAATCTTTGAACTGCTCCCGATGGTAATTTAAGATGAATATATTCGTCTTCTTTAGCAATAACAGACGCAGCAGCTCCGGCGCTTTTTATCATCTGTCCGCCTTTTCCAATATAAAGTTCAACGTTATGCACTAAAGTCCCTATAGGAATATTTTTAAGAAGCAAAGCATTACCTATCTTTATTTCGGCGTTTTCGCTAGCAATGATTTTATCGCCAACTTTAAGTTTATTTGGGTAAAGTATATATCTTAACTCGCTATCTTTATACTTTACCAAGGCGATAAATGCATTTCTATTCGGATCTCTTTCGATTCTTATCACTTCAGCTTCCATATCTCTTTTATCTCGTTTAAAATCTATGACCCGATAAAATCTTTTTTGTCTACCACCTTGATGACGAACTGAAATCTGTCCGCTATTATCCCGTCCTGATCTTTTTTTCAATATTTTCATCAGACTTTTTACCGGATTGACTTTTTTTGATAATATTTTTTTATCCATAATTATTTTTGAGGAAATAAATCAATTTTACCCTCAATTAATTTAACAAATGCAATCTTTCTACTGGCTGATTTTTTAAGCAATCCCTTTTTGCCGACTCTTCTTTCTTTACCTTTTCTAATCATTATTTTCACTTCACCTGTCTTTATTTTGTAAAGTTTTTCCAAAGCCTGCTTCACTTGATTTTTATTTGCTTTTAAATCAACTTCAAACATATAAACATTCGTTTGAACCAGATTAGTGGCTTTTTCGGTTAAAATTGGCTTGATTAAAATTTTATTTATCAGCATTTTTTGGTTTATTAAAAACTTCTAAGGCGTTTTCGACAAAAATTAAACTACTGCTTTTTAAAATTAAGTAAGGGTTTAAAGAATTTACATCAACAAAAGTAATATTAGAAATATTTCTCATTGATAGAACTAAATTATTTTTTCCAGATATTTTTTTCAAAATCATCAGATTATTTTTACCGTTCAATTCCATTACCTTGAGAAAATTAACAACTGTTCTGGTTTTCGGTTCGATAGTCAAAGCTTTTTCATCCAACCCAAATATTTTCTGTTCTTTTAATTTTATTGATAAAGCGATGTGTAACGCCTGTTTTTTTTCTTTTTTATTAAATTTCAAATTATATTCCTTTTGTTTTGGTCCGTGGGCAATGCCGCCTCCGACAAAGATCGGGGCCTTAATAGCTCCGTGTCGGGCTTTTCCTGTACCTTTTTGTCGGTAGATTTTCCTGGTTGATCCGATAACTTCTCCTCTGGTTTTTACTTTGACGTTCCCCTGTCTTTGATTGACTAAATAGACTCTGACTGCCTGAGCTAATAAGCTTGGGTTAGCTTTAGCGGCAAATACTTCTTTTGGTAATTCAACGGTTTTCGTTATTTTACCGTCAATACTGTAGACAGATAAAGATAGACTATCCTTTTTTGCGACTGATGTTTTTATTTTTGTCTCTGATTTTTTAACTGTAACCATGTTTATGAGTTTCTTATTTCTAATAGCCCGCCCTTGGCGCCGGCAACTAATCCTTTAATTAATAAACCATTTTCTTTAACTTCAAGTACTTCAATATTTTTGATTGAAACCCTGTCTCCACCCATCCGGCCGGCCATTCTTTTTCCTTTAAAAACTCTTCCCGGGGTGGTTGTCATTCCAATTGATCCTGGAGCCCTTTCATCTCGAGAGGCGCCGTGAGTGTGGGATCTTCCTTTAAAACCATGGCGTTTAACTCCTCCCTGAAATCCTTTTCCTTTTGAAGTTCCTGAAACAGTTACCAAATCACCGCTTTTGATTAAAAGTGTTGGATTGATAACTTCTCCAATAAAAATTTTTACTTCTCCTATCTGAATTCCTTTTTTTTCACCTTCTTCAATATATTTAACTTTTTCTTTATAATCTTCTAATCGGAATTCTCTAAAAAAACGAAGCGGGGTCTTTATCCCCGCCTTTTCTAGCTCTCCCTTAGCTGGTTTTTTAATATTTTTAGTTTGGCCTATTCCAAGCTTAACGGAAAAATATCCCCGCTTTTCCGGGGTAATAACGCTCATAAGATGACATGAAGAAGTATCAATAAAGGTTGTTGGAATCCTATCTCCTGAAGCATCAAATTGTTGGGACGAAGCTGATTTTTTTCCTAAGATAAAAGCTGACATAGTTAATTTGACTCAAAAAAAATGCCCCAGATTGGGGCTAATATTCCAATCCGAAAATAAAAATCCTTAGTTCCCGAACAAAAGGATGATTAACATGTAAATTGCATTATATAACAATGATTCAAAATGTTCAAGGAGAATTTACACCTTACATTTTTACTTCAACCTCAACACCGGCAGGAAGTTCAAGATGCATAAGAGAATCAATTGTCTGATTGGTAGGATTTAAAATATCAATCATTCTTTTATGAGTTTTTAAACCAAAATGTTCTCTTGCATCTTTATCAATGAATGAAGCTTTATTGACCACAAACATTTCATTTTTTGTCGGGAGAGGAATCGGACCAACAACATTTGCCCCGGTTCTTATCGTCGTATCAACTATTTTTTGACACGTTTCATCGATTAAACGATGATCATATGACTTAAGCCTAATTCTAATTCTTCCTTTCGGCATAGTATTAAGGTGCTAAAAAAACTAGTTTCAAGTTTGTCAAGTTTTTCAAGTTTATCAAGACTTCTTTCTTGATAAACTTTATGAACTTTATAACTTGATAAACTTATTTAATAATCTTCGTGACAACTCCAGCTCCAACTGTGTGTCCTCCTTCACGGACAGCAAACTTCAACCCTTCTTCCATGGCAACTGGATAGATTAATTTACCTTTGATCTTGACGTTATCACCAGGCATAACCATTTCAACACCGGCTGGTAACTCTACTTCTCCGGTGATATCAGTGGTTTTGATGTAAAATTGAGGTCGATATCCTTTAAAGAACGGTGTGTGTCGTCCACCTTCATCTTTGGTAAGAATATAAATTTCTGCATCAAATTCTGTGTGTGGTTTGATTGATCCTGGTTTAGCGATCACTTGTCCACGGATAACATCTTCTTTTTCTACTCCCCGAAGCAATAAACCGACATTATCACCGGCTCGAGCTTCGTCCAAAGTCTTTTTGAACATTTCAACTCCGGTAATAACTGTTTTTCTGGTATCTTTGATTCCGACTATTTCCATTTCTTCGTTTACCTTTGCAATGCCTCTTTCAACTCTTCCTGTGACGACAGTTCCCCGTCCTGAAATTGTGAAGACGTCTTCAATAGGCATCAAGAATGGTTTATCAACTGGTCTGACTGGATCCGGAATATAATCGTCAACTGTCTTCATAAGAAGTTCAATTGCTTTTAATCCTTCCGGGTCGTCGGCCAAAGCTTTTGTAGCAGAACCACGGATAATAGGAATTTTGTCTCCTGGAAATTTATATTTAGTTAACAAATCCCTGACTTCCATTTCCACTAAATCTAAGATTTCTTTATCAGCAACCATGTCACATTTGTTCAAGAAAACAATGATTGCCGGAACGTTTACCTGACGTGCAAGCAAAATGTGTTCGCGAGTTTGTGGCATTGGACCATCAGGAGCGGATACAACTAGAATAGCTCCATCCATTTGAGCGGCACCGGTAATCATGTTCTTAATATAATCTGCATGTCCTGGGGCATCAATATGGGCATAGTGTCTTTTGTCTGTTTCATATTCTGAGTGATGAAGATTAATGGTGACTCCACGGGCTTTTTCTTCCGGAGCTTTATCAATATCTTCATATTTTAAGAATTTTGCTTGTCCTTTTTTCGAAAGAACGTAATGAATTGCTGAAGTTAAAGTTGTCTTTCCGTGATCAACGTGACCAATCGTACCAATATTTAAATGAGGTTTATTCCTCGTGAAAACACCGTCTGCCATATATTTATATAAAATAAATTAATAATAAAATTACAAAGCCTTACTTATTATAACTAAAAATTTCAAAAAAACAAGAAGGCTTTTCAAGCTTTAGAATTTATCTTACGTATTTGCTACTAAAAAGTCAAGAGGGAGTCTTGTCCAATGCAAGATGAGCATGAAATGAAACCTGTTTCTAATGCAAAAT
>CAZMBH010000012.1:0-19999 GCA_964564535.1 uncultured Gammaproteobacteria bacterium | reverse complement strand
CCTGTCACGGAAGAGGTTGAGGGTCCGAGTCCCTTTGGTCGCGCACAACAAAAGATTTTTAAATCCGCTCAAAAACAAAAACAACGTCTTGCCAGTCCTGGTAAATTATTTTTGGTTTTTTAAAGCCATTTTGAATAAGAAAAGCAAATAGTTTTTTACGATTATATTTATTTAAATAATATCCGTCTGGGTGCTGAAAAATCTTATCTTTAAAAAGGAAGCTTGGTTTGATAAACATCGAAAGAATCAGATATTTTTTAGTCACTCTTGAAAGTTCGGCCAAGATTTTGTCATAGAATTCATGATGTTCTATGACATCTTTGCAAAGGACAATTTCAAAATACCTGTCTTTAAACTTCAACTTAGAAATATCGGAAACAAAAAAACTGACTCTTTTCTCATTCTTTAAATTATTTTTTGCAAATTTGACGGCTTTTGAATTATTATCAACTCCAACATATTTTCCCCGGTATCCTTCTTGATATAGCATGTAGGCTTCGACTCCAGTATTACAACCCGCGTCAAGAAATAATGTTTTTTTATTTGAATTAGAAATGATGTAATTCTCTAATTTCTTCCGGGTATTTTTTTGACCAATTTGATCGAAGTCCTTAGAATAAGCCGGACCAACAATTCCTTTAATTTTCTGCCAATAAGTTTTCATTACGGTATATATTATAAACCAAAAAAATAAGACTTTAAATCTGCCGAAATTTTCTTCGTTGATTACAAACATAGTACTGTAAGTAAAAATGTTGCTTTCCTTTCGACAAGAGTCCAGATAACATCAATTGTTCATGACTGTCGAAATTTCAAGAAATGTACTAAAGTATTCAAACTGTAGACAAATTCAAGCAGGTCTAAAATCTTGTTAACATTGTACCATAATAAATTATGAGATGCAACTGTATTAGTTATCATGCTATAATGTTTCTATTATTAATTACTAATAATAAAATATGATTTACGCACTTGGTTTCTTAGGAGTATTAATCGTTTATTTGGTGGCTCAATACAACGGATTTGTTGTTTTGAAAACAAGGATCCAGGAAGCATTGTCCGGTATTGATGTTCAGTTAAAAAGACGGGCCGACCTGATCCCAAACGTTGTTGAGACTGTCAAAGGATATGCAAAACATGAAAAGGGTGTATTTACCGAAGTTACCAAAGCCAGAACCGCACTGATGGGAGCTCAATCACCTCAAGAAAAAGCTCAGGCTGACAATATGTTAAGTGGAGCATTAAAATCTCTATTTGCCGTCGCTGAAGCTTATCCAGATTTAAAAGCCAATACGAACTTTCAAGATCTACAGAGACAGCTAGAAGATACGGAAGACAAGGTCGCTTATTCCCGTCAGTTTTATAATTCCAATGTTCTCGACTTTAATACTAAAGTCCAGATGTTTCCATCGAGTCTGATCGCCAATGCTTTTGCTTTCAAACCATTTGAATTCTTTGAAGCAGAAGAAGAAGCAAAGAAAAGCGTCAAAGTAAAATTTGACTAAAATAATGACTGTTTACAATCAAATTTCGGAAAACAAAACAAAGACATTTGTTATCATGTTTTTCTTTATCCTGATTTTTTCTTCGTTCTTTTTTTTGTTGGGTAAATATTTCGATTCCCCCTGGGGATATTTCTTCTTTGGATTTTTTATTTCCTTAGCTTCTTCAGTTGGAAGCTATTTTTACGGAGATAAACTGGTCTTAATGACAACCGGAGCCCAAAAAGCCGATAAAAAGACTTTTTTTAATTTTTATACGGTTGCCCAGAATTTAAGCATTGCCTCCGGTCTACCAATGCCTAGCTTATACGTTATTAACGACTCATCTCCCAACGCTTTTGCAACCGGACGGGACCCAAAACATTCAGTTGTTTGCGCGACTACAGGGCTTTTGGAAATTATGGACCGTACCGAACTTGAAGGAGTAATCGCACATGAACTAAGTCACGTAAAAAATTTTGATATTCTTTTAGCCTCAATTGTGGCTGTACTCGTCGGGACTTTGGCTTTAATTTCCGACTGGGTTATGAGAAGCATGTGGTGGAGCCGGGGAGATGATGATAACCGTAGCAGCCGCAACCCAATTTTTTTTGTTTTACTGATAATTTCACTGATTTTAACTCCAATAATCGCCACAATTATTCAACTGGCAATTTCCAGAAAAAGGGAATACCTTGCCGACGCCTCGGCTGTTCTTCTAACCCGTTATCCCGAAGGTTTGGCCCGTGCCCTTGAAAAACTTAAAAATAATTCTACTCCGTTGCATAAAGCCGCTTCTTCAACCGCCCACCTTTTTATTGATAATCCGTTTAAGAAAAAAAATTCCTCCTGGCTTATCAATTTATTTTCAACCCATCCTCCGATTGAAGAAAGAATCAGAATACTAAAAAACATATGAACATATTTCTAATTATCTTAGGCAAACTAATTATCAAAATAAGCAAGCTTTTTAATTTTGGTTCCGGTTCAACCTGGCCGGGCCATATTGCTTTAAGTCTTAATAGCAGATTTATCGAGGAAATTATTAGTAAAAATAAAAATTTGAAAATTATAGTTATCGCTGGAACCAATGGAAAAACTACCTCAACTGCACTTTTAAAATTTCTGTTAGAAAAATCAGAAAAGAGAGTTTTTACTAATCATGAGGGCGCTAATCTTCTTAACGGCGTTGCATCTTCGATCATCAAAAACAGTAATTTTTTTTCTAAATTGCATTTTGACTATGTAATTTTTGAAAGTGATGAACTTAATTTGCCTTTACTTTTAAATAAGATTTCCCCGGATAAAATTTTAATTCTTAACTTATTCCGCGATCAACTTGACCGTTACGGAGAGGTTAACACAATAGCGCTAAAATGGCTTAAGTCGTTGAAGGAACTTAGTAACAAAACAGAAATTTTTATTAACGGCGATGATCCCCAGCTTTATTACATTGGAACTAAACTAACCCAAAAAGTCACTTTTTTTGGAATTGATAAAAAATTGATGAAATTAAAAGAAATACCTAATGATGTTGATTCAATCTATTGTCCTGTTTGTCTATCACTCTTAAAATACCACGAACTTTCATATGCTCATTTAGGGGATTTTTACTGTTCTAAATGTCAGTTTAAAAGGGGAGACGACCTCAATGATTTTTCAAACGTGAAAATTAACTATCCAATGAGCGGATTATATAATGTGTATAACACAAATGCAGTACTGTTACTTTTTAATTCATTGAATGTCATCCCCGTGAAGACGGGGATCCAGTCTAAGATTACCATTTCTGTTTTAAATAAATGGCTTGCCGAATTCACTCCTGCCTTTGGCCGCCAGGAGCAAATTATTTATAAAAACCGAAAAATATTTATTCTACTCTCCAAAAACCCCGCTGGTTTTAATCAGTCAATTCAAACTGTTAGTGAAATGATTGGAAAAAATAAAGCAAACTTTTTAATTGTTTTAAACAATAGAATTCCCGACGGGCTTGACGTCTCATGGATTTGGGACGTTGATTTTAAACCAATAATAAATGTTTCAAATAATATTTCGGTATCCGGAGACAGAGTTTATGACCTTAATTTGAGACTCAGATACGAAAATAATAATAAGATCATTGAAACTTATGGAAATCTTTCAGAGGCAATTGAAACAATAATAAATAAAACTGAAGTGGGAGAGATGCTGTACATATTACCGACTTATTCGGCTATGCTCGAAGTTAGAAAAATTTTAACTGGAAAAAAAATATGAATATTAATATCGGCTGGCTTTATCCCGATTTAATGAGCACTTACGGCGATCGGGGAAATATCATTGCTTTAAGTTACCGTGCCAAAATGATGGGAATCGAACCTCTTATCAAAAAAATTTCTATCAACGAACCAGCCAATTTAATATCTAAAGTCGATTTAATCTTTATGGGAGGTGCTCAGGATAAACAACAGGAAATTGTAAACGTAGATTTAAAAAATAAAGGTTCCTTTCTGAAAAAAGCAATTAACGAAGGGGTCCCGGGACTATACGTTTGCGGTGCTTACCAATTTTTGGGAAAATATTATAAAGAAGCTGACGGTAACATTATCGATGGGATCGGTGTTTTTGATTTGTATACGGAAAGCCCTGGACTAAACGTACCACGATGTATTGGAAACGCTATTATTGAGTCGGAAAAATTTCCAGGGATTAAATTGGTTGGTTTTGAAAATCATGGTGGAAGAACGTATCTGACAGATAAAAAATTAGCGTTTGCAAAAGTTCTTCAAGGTTACGGAAACAACGGAGAAGATAAAACTGAAGGAATTTATTATAAAAATAGTTTTGGCACTTATCTTCACGGGCCAATACTTCCTAAAAACCCGGAACTTGCTGATTACTTAATCAAAAAAGCAGTTGAAAGAAAATATGGAAAAGATATTAAGTTAAAAAAGTTAGATAATAGTTGGGAAAATAAAGCGAGAGAATTTGTTATAAGTAAACTATAATATTTTATGAGTTTTGTGCATTTACATGTTCATACCGGTTATTCCCTTCTCGACGGCATGTGCCGTATCGATGATGTTATTGATAAAGCTATAGCCGAAAAGATGTCGGCAGTTGCAATAACCGATCATGGAGCACTATACGGAGCTTTTAAATTTTTCGTTAAAGCCAAAGAAAAAGGCATTAAACCAATCATTGGCGTTGAAACTTATAAGGCCAAAAATTCCAGGTTGGACAAACAGCCCGGGGTCGATCGGGACCAATATCATTTAGTTTTATTGGCAAAAAATTTAGTTGGTTATCAAAATCTTCTTAAAATAGTCACTAATGCTTTTCTTGAAGGATTTTATTACAAACCGAGAATTGACTTTGAAGTTTTAGAAAAATACCATGAAGGAGTCATAGCTTTATCAGCCTGTTTAAACGGAGAAATTCCATCTTTAATTTTGGAAAATCAGACGAAAGAAGCAGAAAAGATTTTAGAAAAATATTTAAAAATTTTTAAAGACGATTTTTATTTAGAAATTCAAAGACATCCTGGAATCGAAGAACTTGAGCGGGTTAATAAAGAATTGGTCAGGCTTTCAAGAAAATTTGGCGTACCTTTAGTTGCCACCAATGACGTTCATTATTTAGAAAAGGATGATGCTTATGCCCAGGAAGTTCTTCTTTGTATACAAACCCAACATACGATGGTCGAAAAGACGCGACCAATGTCTATGATCAATGTTCCTGATTATTATTTTAAATCAACTGCCGAAATGAAAGGGAGTTTTATCGATTTGCCTGAAGCAATTGAAAATACAGTTAAAATAGCTGATAAATGTAATGTTGAGATACCGAATGGCAAGTGGATCTTACCGAAATTTGCCACTCCCAATAATAAACCCGTAGCTCAATACTTAAACGAGCTTGTCGAAGAAAGGAAGAAAAGAGTCGCCTCATACTCGCAGGAATTGGTAAATAAAAGAATTCAATATGAATTAAATATTATAAATAATAAAGGTTATTCAACTTACTTCTTGATTGTTCAGGACTTCGTTAACTGGGCAAAAAATCAGGGAATTGCCGTTGGCCCGGGAAGAGGATCGGTCGCCGGATCTTTAGTTGCTTATGTCTTAGGAATTACCGATATCAATCCAATCGATCATAATTTGCCTTTTGAAAGGTTCTTAAACCCGGACCGTCCGACTCCTCCGGATATCGATATCGATTTTGCCGATACCCGCCGTGATGAAGTTTTAAAATATGTTACCAACAAATACGGAGAAGATAAGGTTGCTCAAATTATTACCTTTGGAAAAATGGAGGCAAGGCTTTCTGTCCGTGATGTCAGCCGGGCGCTTGGAATGTCGTATTCCTCTGGTGACCGGTTGGCAAAAATGATTCCTTTCGGCAAGCAGGGATTTAATATGACGATTGCACAAGCTTTAGAGGAGTCCTCTCAGTTAAAATTTGCTTATCAGACCGAGCCGGAAACCAAGAAAGTTTTAGATGTTGCCCGGCGCCTTGAAGGGTTGCCCCGACACTCCTCAGTACATGCAGCCGGAGTCGTAATCTCAGATAAAAATTTATCAGAATATGTTCCTCTTCAAAGAGATAACAAAGAGGGAAAAATTATTACTCAGTACGACATGTACTGTATCGACCTGAACGCCGTTTCAAACCAAAAGGCGGTCGGACTTTTAAAAGTAGATTTCTTAGGACTGAGAAACTTAACGATTATTGAAGAAGCTTTAAAATATGTAGAAATTAATTCCGGGAAAAAAATTGATATCCACCAAGTTCCGGTTGACGATAAAAAAACTTACGAACTTATTTCAAGAGGGGATACGGTCGGGGTTTTTCAATTGGAATCCGGCGGAATGAAACATCTAGCTAAAGAGCTTAAACCAAATAAATTATCAGATATTTCCGCTATGGTGGCCCTGTACCGGCCCGGACCTATGGACCTTATTCCGGCATTTTTGGAGGGAAAAGCTAATGCAAAAAAAATAAAGTATCCTCATCCGGATCTTAAGTCAGTGCTTGAAGAAACTTACGGAGTTCTTGTTTATCAGGAGCAGGTAATGGAGATTGCCAACAAACTGGCCGGGTTTACAATGAGTGAAGCAGATAATCTCCGGATGGCGATGGGAAAAAAGAAAAAAGAACTGATGAAAAAAGATAAAGTAAAATTTTTCAAAGGTTGCGAAAAAAATGGATATAAAATTGCCATGATTGAAAAAGTGTGGAATTTCATGGAGAAATTTGCCGCTTACGGATTTAATAAACCTCATTCCGCTTCTTACGGATTAATTGCCTACTGGACCGGATATATTAAAGCTAACTATCCCGTTGAATATATGACGGCACTTCTTACAGCCGAACTTCATGGTGTGGCAGGACCTCAAAGGGAAATAAAAATGTCACAAGCCATCGAGGAATGCCGGAGAATGGAGATAAAAGTTTTACCACCGGATATTAATAAATCCATTTATAGTTTCTCTATTGAAGGTCCGGAGATCAGATTTGGACTTTCAGCTTTAAAAAATGTTGGGACAGCCGCCATTGATTCAATCCTCGAAGAACGTGCCAACGGAAAATTTCATGGGTTAAAGGACTTTTTGGCCCGTGTTGATTTACGCCGTGTTAATAAAAGGACCGTTGAAAGCTTGATTAAATCAGGCGGTTTTTCAAATTTTGGTAATAAGGCTACCTTGCTATTAAACTATCCGCTTGTTGTTGCCGATATTCAAAGAATTAAAACAAAATCTGAAAAAGGACAATATGACCTTTTTGCTACTTCTGCCGAAGAGAAAATAACTGATAATTTTAAAACTATCCCCGAATATGAAGAAGATGTTTTGTTTACGATGGAAAGGGAAGTGATCGGTTTTTTAATCGGAAAAAACCCCATGGCTAAATATAAAGCGATTATTGAAAAAAAAACTACTAAAAAGATCGGAGAAGTAACTATTCAAGACGCTAATAAACCAATAATTTTAGCCGGACTTATCAGCGGAAAAAAAATTGTTAAAACCAAGAAAAATAATGAGGAAATGGCTATTATTCAAATCTTTGACGAAAGCGGAACCATTGAAGTCGTGGTTTTCCCCCGGAGTTACACCGCTTTAAAATCATTTTTGAATATTAATAAAATAATTATGTTAAAGGGCAAGGTTAATGAGCGTGAAGGTAGAATCGGAATAATTCTTGAAAACGCCGTCGACCTTGAAAAGGTGAATCAGAATTAAATTAAGGTCCGTCCTCATTAAGGACGGACCTTATATAAGAGAGTCCCTTTTGTCTTCGTTTTATTCCTCTATCTTTTTAAAAATAAAAAATATAAGGGTATGCTTATAATCAAAAGGCCTAAGTATGAAAAAATTGTACCTAGAATTACTCCTACAATTGGAAACAGAAAATAACAGAGAATTGCATAAATACTAATTGTTGTTGTTGTGCTTATCAAAACATTCTTAGCAATTAAACGAGTAAATTCTACTCCGCCTGATCTAATAGTAATTAGCATTGAAGAAATAGTTAAAGCCGGAAAAGTAGCAAAAATCCCTCCCCATCTTGGCCCAGCTATTTTACTAATAATTACAATAATTCCAATAACTGTTCCTGTAATAACAGCTTTTAACCATAGTGGACCACTAACAATATTCTTTGGGATTAACTTATGATTTATATGAATTTTTTTAACCGCCCAAAATATCGTCAATGTTATTAAAATTAATCCGACAATAATTGACTCAAGAAGATTGTTTGGAGGAAATTTAGCAGCAACAAAAGCAAAGACAAACCAGACGATTAAAGAACTAATAAAACCGATTTTAAATCCCTTTTTTGTCAATAAAAGAAAGGTAATAAAAAAGAAACAGTAAAGCCCACTACTGTAGGGGACAATCATACTGGAAGTTAATGCAGCAGGCATTCCCTGCGTCAAACCGACAAATAGTATGCTAATAACTGCTGTTGATGGTAAGCCAACGATTAAACCTCCAAGTTTACCACTGACTCGTTCAGCAATGTTTGTCGAAACAATAACCCAGACTATTCCAATTAAAAGGGATAGTAAAACTTTAATAATGAATGGATCCATTCTTTAATTATATTACATCCTCATAATAATTAACAAACGCCAAAATAATCTCTTTTTGATAATCTAAAACCACACTTTTGTAGGTTATCCCACTTCGCCCTTCGGGCTTCGAGGGACAAGTAAGCAGTTGACAGGACTTTATAGTATTTTATGATTGAATAATTACTAATTATTTGATTAAATTAAAAAACTATGATCACAGATGCGGATATTAAAAAAATGAAGGCGATCTTTGTTACAAAAGAGGATTCGAAGTTTTTTGCAACAAAAGAGGAACTAAAGTCTCTTGATTTAAAAATGGATCGTGGTTTTATTGAAATTATTGAGTTTATTGGAGAAGTAAAAAGTGACATAATAAAAGAACTAAATGATTTTCGCAAGGAAGTTAATGAATTTCGTGTTGAAATGAGGGATATTAATCGAAATAATCAATCGACATTAAATAATCACGAATCAAGAATTTCCCATTTAGAATATGTCAGTAAACCCTCTTAAACTTAAATTAAACTTAAATTAACCATTGACGAATTAATATTGGACTGTTAAAATGAAAAGCAACTATTTTGAAATTGACAAACACGGAAATTTAAAAAAAACTGATCAAAACTTTAACAAGAAACCGAAGATTAAAAAAGATTTTTTTTCGGAATATATAAATATTAATGTTGGTTATAGTTTAGTCACTCCAATATTAATAGGCTTGATAGTTGGTTTATTTTTAGATAACAAGTTTCGCACTAAACCATATTTGACGGTTTTTTTTATTTTTTTTGGAACGATAAGCAGTATTTACAATTTATACAGAATTTATATAGATGAGCGAAGAAAAAGTCATTGAAGAGGCAACATATGGCGGCATTACCATACTGACTGAAATGCCAAAGATTAGTATTAAAGCTGAAGCAGTGACTCACTTATTTGGAATACCTATTACTAATTCAATGATTGCCTCAGCGGTTGTCTTTCTTCTAACTGTCTTTATAGCTCTTTACTTCAATCACCAATCAAATTTAAAAAGGAAAAGTAACTTTTATTACTTGATAAAATTCATTATTAAAAATATCTATGACTTATTTCATTCAGTCCTTGGAGAAAATACAAAAGTATTTTTCCCATTACTTTTTTCTTTCTTTTTTTATATACTTCTTCAAAATTGGTTTGGACTGCTCCCAGGAGTTGGCAGCCTGATGATCAAAGTAGTTGAGGAACATGGAGAAGTGTTTATTCCACTTCTTCGGGGAAATAATGCTGACTTAAATACTACATTGGCATTAGCAATTATTTCTGTTCTCTCAATTCAATTTTTTTCAATTAAGTTTCTAGGAATTAAAAAATATCTTCATAAATTTTTCAATTTTTCCGATCCAATCTCATTTTTTGTCGGAGCTTTGGATATTCTTTCCGAGTTTTCAAAAATTTTGTCATTTGCCTTTCGTTTATTTGGTAATATCTTTGCCGGAGAAGTGTTATTAACAATTGTTGCTTTTTTGGTTCCGGTTCTTGCTTCTTTTCCTTTCATTGCCTTGGAAATATTTGTCGGTTTTATTCAAGCATTAGTTTTCTCAATGTTGACGGCAGTGTTTATAAATGGCGCAATAGTAGAACATCATTAAAAGTTAATTTAAGAAAGGGGTGATTTTATTTATGTCAGCTGAAGTAATGAAATTGTTATCAGTCGCTTTGACTATCGCTGTTGGCACAATCTTCCCAGCCTTTGCAATCGGAATGATTGGTAGTAAGTCAGTTGAGGCGTTAGGTAGAAACCCAGAAGCAGAATCTGCCATCAGGACAACAATGATTTTGTCCTTAGCATTCGCAGAAGCTATTGCTATTTACGCCTTAGTCGTCGCATTAATTTTGAAATTTGCATAAAAAAAAGATTATGGAAAATTTAGGAATAGATGGAAAATTATTATTGGCTCAAATGATCAATTTTGTTTTGTTTTTTATTTTAGCAAAACAATTTATGGTTAAACCTTTTACATCGTTTTTGAATCAAGAGCGGAAAAACGAGGAAGAGAAGAATAAGATGCTGGAAAAGCTTAAAAGAAGTGAAGAAGCAAATCTTGAAGCTGAAAAAAAGATGAAAGAGAAAATGAAAAAAGAGTTTGACGTTTTGTTTGTTGAAGCTAAGAAAGAAGCTCAGAGTATGAGAGAGGATTTAATTAAACAGGCAGAAGCAGACGCTCTTGAAATTAAGAATAAAAATAAAAAGCTACTAGAGGAAGAAAAGAATCTATTATACAGGGAGGTCAAAGATAAAATTATTAAAACAAGTCTAATAATTGTCGAAAGCGCTTTAAAAGAATCCCTTGACGAATCATCCCGAAAAAAAGTTACCGGAGCAATTATTAAAAACTATCAGGGTAATCTAAAAATGTATGAAAATTAATCCAAAACTAAAAAAGGATTTAAAAAGTTTTTTATTGGATAACATCCATAAAGAACAAAGTCGCGTGCAGGTTTTTAGCGCCGATATTCTCGGCGTTGAAGATAAAAAAGTTTTAGGAAAAAAATTTTCAGAACTGAATTGGTCACAAGCGGATTATCAGATTGATAAATCAATAATCGCCGGAATCATTATCAAAGTCGGATCAAAAACAATCGACTTGTCCCTTATGGGATCGTTATCTAAATTATCTAATACATTATATGAAATTGATTGATGAATACATAAAAACTCTTGAAAAGGAGTTAAAAAATAAACCTAAAATTTCTACCGAAGAAAATGGTATTGTCTCGCAAGTAAAGGATGGAGTTGTAATTTTAGAGGGACTAGACCATGTGGCATATGGAGAATTGATTGAATTCAAGAAAAATGTATTAGGATACGTGATTGATCTGACCGAGGATGAAGTCGGTGCAATTATTCTAGGTGACTACACAAGCATTGCCGCAGGAGATAAAGCAAAAGCTTTAGGTTATACCCTTTCTGTTCCGGTATCAGAGGCATTACTTGGTAGAGTTGTTGATTCTCTTGGACTACCTCTTGATGGAAAAGCTCCAATAAAATCTAAGACTCTATACCCTGTTGAAAAAATTGCAGCCGGAGTTGTTAAAAGACAACCGGTTAATGTTCCGCTTCAAACTGGAATTAAATCTATCGACGCGCTTATTCCAATCGGTCGAGGACAACGAGAACTGATAATTGGAGATCGTGGAACCGGAAAGACGACTATTGCTGTTGATACGATTCTTAATCAAAAGGGGCAGGATGTTGTTTGTATTTACTGTGCGATTGGTCAAAAAAATTCTAAGGTCGCCGCAATTGTAGAGCTTTTGAAAAAACACGGTGCTGATAAATATTCTATAGTTGTTAATGCTGGAGCCTCTGATTCGGTCGCTATGCAATATTTAGCACCCTACACTGCTAGCGCAATTGGCGAATATTTTATGGATAAAGGACAGGACGTACTGGTTGTTTATGATGATCTGACTAAACATGCTTGGTCATATCGTCAAATGTCCCTTATTCTAAGACGGCCAGCAGGACGAGAAGCCTATCCTGGAGACGTTTTTTACCTACATTCAAGATTACTTGAACGAGCCTGTCGAATTGATAAAAAATATGGCGGAGGATCGATTACAGCCCTACCGATAATTGAAACTCTTGATGGAGATTTGTCAGCTTATATTCCTACCAACGTAATTTCCATTACCGATGGACAAATTTCACTTGAAACAGATTTATTTAACTCGGGAATCCGCCCGGCTATTAACGTTGGATTATCAGTTTCAAGAGTTGGAGGAAACGCTCAAACAAAGGCAATGAAAGCGGTTGCCGGTAAATTAAAACTCGATCTTGCTCAATACCGGGATTTGGCAGCCTTTTCTCAATTTGAATCTGAATTAGATGAAGAAACCAAGAAATTCTTGAACCGTGGATCCAAGGTAACCCAAGTATTAAAACAAAAGAAAAACAAGCCTTTAAGCTTGGCCGAACAAGTATCGATTCTTTGGGTTGCCAGTAACGGATATCTTGATAAATTACCCATTGATGAAATCGAAAAATTTGAAACCAAGATTTTAGAGACACTAAAAACAAAAGGAAAGAAATGGGTAGAAAAAATTAATAAAAATAAAATAATGGACGAAAAGGACGGAAAGGATTTAGAAAAAATGATTAAGGACATTGTTTAATTGTAGGGGTCGGGTTCCCCGACCCTAAATATATTTATGAACATTCGAACGATTCGAAAGAAAATCAAATCGGTAACAAACGTTAAAAAAATTACCAAAGCCATGCAGCTTGTATCAGCTATTAAGATGAAAAAGGCTCAACAGGTTGCGGTTGACGGCCGGCCTTATCAAGTTGAGATTGAAAACATTATCCGGGCTGTAAGTCCAAAAATAGACCCTTCGCTTTCTCCGCTAATTAGTTTTCCGAAGGATAAGATTGAAAGAAAAAACTTAGCAATAGTGATTGCCAGTAATAAAGGACTTTGCGGTAGTTTTAACTTTAATTTGCTCCGTTTTATTGTAAAAAATACCGATTTTAAAAATACCGACTTTATTATTGTTGGGAAAAAAGCAAATTTATTAAGTAAATTTTCGGCTAACATTACAGCGGACTATTCTTCTAATATTCCAATGAATAATGTTTCCGCTCTTTTTGAATTTGCATTAACTAAATATCTGGACAGAACTTACAAAAAGATAGATCTATACCACAATCAATTTGTTTCAACCATTCAGTCTAATCCTGTTGTTACAACTTTATTACCGATAAACTTTACTCAAAAAGCTGAATCCTCTGGAGAAATAAAAACAAAAGAATCGGAATATTTAATTGAACCAAACCCAAAAAAAATTATCGATTCATTACTTCGAAGTTTTGTTGAAGAAAAATTGCGTTTTGCTCTCATTCAAAGCGAAGCTGGAGAACATTCTCTTCGGATGATGGCAATGAAAAACGCCACTGATAATGCAACTGATGTAATTTACAATCTAACGATGGTGCGAAATAAAATAAGACAGGAAAAGATTACAAGCGAATTACTGGATATGGTGACAGCCAAGGAATCTGTTGAGTCAAATTAATTATTAAAAATTTTAAATCAAATTATGAACGTAGGCCAAATTGTTTCGATCAGGGGTGTGGTTGTTGACATTAAATTTAAAGAGAATGAAACTCCTAAAATTTATGATGCTTTAATTATTGAAGATAAAAAATTAGGAAAAATTGTTCTTGAAGTTGAAGCAATTTTAGATCAAGGCTTTGTTCGAACAGTGGCCATGGCTAACGTCTTTGGTTTAAAAAGAGGTATGAAGGTTTCCAATACCGGTAAGCCTATTACCGTTCCAACAGGTGAGGCAACTCAGGGAAGAATTATGAACGTCCTCGGAGAACCAGTCGATGAATTGGGTCCGATAAAATCAAAATTTAGTTCGTCAATTCACGCTTCACCTCCAAAACTTGTCGAACAGTCGGTTGAACAGGAAATCTTTGAAACCGGTATTAAAGTCATTGATCTAATTGCTCCATTTATTAAAGGTGGAAAAGTCGCCATCTTTGGAGGAGCCGGAGTTGGTAAAACTGTTTTGATCCAAGAGATGATTCATAACGTCGCCAAAAATCATCACGGAGTTTCTGTCTTTACCGGAGTTGGTGAGAGAACCCGTGAAGGTAATGATCTTTGGTTGGAAATGAAAGAAACTAAGGTTTTAAAAAATACCTCATTGGTTTTCGGTCAAATGAATGAGCCTCCAGGGAATAGGCTTCGGGTTGCACTAACCGGAGTGACTATGGCTGAATATTTTAGAGATCAGAAAAACATGGATGTGCTGCTATTTATTGATAATATCTTTAGATTTGCCCAAGCCGGAAGTGAAGTTTCCGCCTTATTAGGAAGAATTCCATCTGCTGTGGGATATCAACCAACCTTAGCTTCAGAAATGGCCGCATTGCAGGAAAGAATCACCTCAACTAATAAAGGATCGATTACTTCTATTCAGGCAGTTTACGTCCCAGCCGATGATTACACAGATCCAGCGCCCGTTGCCACATTTGCTCACGTTGACGCATCAATTACCCTTGAGCGGGCTTTGTCTGAACAGGGATTATATCCGGCAATTGACCCATTAACCTCATCTTCAAGAGCACTTGATATTGATATCGTTGGAGAAGAGCATTATCAAGTAACAAGAGATGTTTTGAAGACTTTGCAGAGATATAAAGATCTCCAGGATATTATCGCCATCCTTGGAATGGAAGAACTGTCCGAGACAGATAAACTGACAGTTTCCCGGGCCCGAAAAATCCAAAGATTTTTAACCCAACCAATGTTTGTCGCTGAACCTTTTACCGGAAGAGCTGGTAAATATGTCCCTGTTGCTGAAACCGTCCGCGGATTTAAAGAAATTTTGGAAGGCAAACACGACATTAAATCAGAAATGAATTTTTATATGGTGGGAGGAATAGAAGAGGTGAAGTGACCGACATAAATCAAATAAAAAGTCGGTCATCCCCGCGAAGGCGGGGATCCATAAAATTTTCAATATGAATACTATACGTCTTAAAGTTATTACCCCCCGCAAGATCGTCATGGATAAACAGGTTAATTCTGTCACCGTGCCGACTTCAGATGGGGAAATAACCGTTTTACCACACCACGTTCATCTATTTTCTTTACTAGTCGAGGGTATTGTTAAAATAAAAAAAGACGGTGGCGAGGATGATTTGGCTATCGGCGGTGGCTATCTGGAAACCAATGGAGAAACAGTTACTGTGTTAGTTTCCCGGGCTTACGGGCAAAATGAAATCGACAAAAACCTCACTGATAAAGCAGTTGAGCAGGCAAAACTTATTTTATCGAAGTCTTCTGATGAAAAAGAGCGGGCTGAAGCTATGACTATCATTCGCCGCTCCGTCATCGACTCCAAATTAATGAAGAGACGAAAAGCAAGACCTGTTTAAAAGTATAAACAAATCTCTGAAATTGATATAATATAAGCATGAAATTACCTCATCATTTTCAATCGGTCTTTTGGTCAGCAAATATTAATAATATTAGTCTTGATAAAGACAAATACTATATTATCCATCAAATACTGTCTTTTGGTATTCTTAATGATATAAGTTGGTTGACCAGCATATATTCAAAAAAAGACATTATTGATGTCTTTATGGTTTCATTTAAGGATTACTCCCGCCCCCGTTTTTATTTTGTTAAAGACGCCATACTGGGATTAAAGAATTGGCACCCTGACGAAAAATATTATGTCAAAAATACATATTGAAATATTGGATAATGACAGATTGATTGTCTTTAATAAGTTGAAAGCGTTTCAAAATGATGGATATCTAGCTGGTGGAACAGCATTAGCTTTACAGTTAAACCATCGGATTTCGGAAGACTTTGACGTTTTTATTAATAGGGAAATAGATAATAAACTACGACTTAAAGTTAAAGAAATATTTGGGGATGTAACTTTTTATGTCAACACTGCGGACCAGATAAGTTTTATTACGCAAAATAGCATTAAAGTTACTTTTCTTTGGTATTACTTTAAAACACTTCATTTAACGATTCCCACCGACTCACTTTCTCTATCTTCGATTGATGATATAGCGCTTGATAAAGCTATTACAATTGGAAGACGGGCCGTTTGGCGCGATTATGTTGACGTATTTTATTTGATTAAAAACAAACATATTGATTTGGAAAAAATTATCAAGTTGTCCGGTGAAAAATTTAAAGGAGAGTTTGTCTCAACTCAATTTCTGGAGCAATTAAGGTATTTCGACGACGTAAAAATCGTGCCAATTGAGTTTGTCGAAAAAAAATATAATGAGGATGAAATCAGATCATATCTCCAACAATCGGTAGAAGATTATCTCAAAAAAACTCTTCAAAGCTCATGAAGAGACGAAAATCCAGACATACTTAAAATACTTCACCTAAGGCTAATTGATCTCCATTTTAGTACTAAAATGCGTATTGACAAACTATAAATTAGTACTAAAATGAATATACGATTATGTTAAAACGTTATATAGAAGATACCATAAATAAATACCTCAAAGATTATGATAATAAAATATTATTTGTTTGGGGACCGAGACGTTCTGGAAAAACTACCATTATCAATAAACTTGCTCAGGAATTAAAGGTAGCAAAGTATAATTTTGACCTGCAGTCAGATAGGGATAAATTTGCCCCTAGAAAAGAAATCCTTGAAGCAATTGTTAAGGAAAACAAGGTAATTCTGATAGATGAGGTTCAAAACTATCCCGAAGCAACGGTAATGTTAAAAATATTATTTGACGAGTTTAAGGTTAAAATTATTGCTACCGGAAGTTCTGAACTTCGTCAAAAATCTTCTAAAGAATTTGATACACTTGCAGGTCGATTTAACGAAATTTATTGTTTACCACTTTCAATATTTGAAATTTTAAATAACGAAAAACCAAAGTTGTCAGAGATGGGAGAATTTAAAGATAAATTGGCAAAAAAACTGCAAATTTACGGCGCTTATCCAGAGGTTTTCTCAAAGGAAGATTCGACGGAAAAAGAGAGAATTGACCTTTTACAACATATGCTTGATTCTTATGTCCTAAAGGACGTTATCGATATTTACGATTTAAAAAATACTAAACTCGCCAAGGATATTTTAACCAAAATCGCTTTACAATTGGGCTCTGAAGTTTCTGTTCGAGAAATAGCAAATTCTTTAGGTGCTGCTCCATCCACCGTCTCAAACTATATTGAAATTTTTATTAAAAACTACATACTAATTTCACTCCCTTCGTTTAAAACCAATATAAGAAAAGCCGTTTCGGAGAATCGTAAACTATATTTTTATGATTTGGGCATTCGTAATATATTAATCAAAGATTTTAGGGATCTCGATATCCGTCAGGACAAGGGCGGTGTCTTCGAAAATTTTATTGTTATTGAGATTGAAAAATCTCGTAAACTGCAAAACGCAAAAATAAATACGTATTTTTATCGGGAGTACGGTGGAAAGGAGGTAGATCTGATTATTGAGGATTACAAAAAAAACTACATCACGGTCGAAATAAAATCAAAAAGCGGAAACACTAAAAATATTTTTCCCTTTCCTAATATTAGTAAAAAAATCACTTCTCAAAATTACCTAGAAAAAATATCAGAAATTTTAATAGGGAAGTAAGGTAAGGTATTTATCCGCCGCTCTGTTATCGATTCCAAGACGGTGAAAAGAATCCTCAATTCATTTCATCAACGAATACTTTACTTGTGATAAGGTTAAATAACCAAACAAACATTAACTTTTTAGGTGATAATCTAATTGTTGATAATCTTTTTTGTATATTTCGTAAACTGAACATTTCGGAGCGTATAATTCGCGTGGTTTCTTCAGTTGTTGGATCAGTTGCCAATGTTGAATTAAATTCTAAAGCTTTAAAATCAAAATCGCTCCGTGGTTTTTGTGCTGGTAGTTTGCCTTCCCTTCTTGCTTTCTCGTATGCTGGAGTTCCTTCAACATAAGTCAAGGCCATAGGAATAGAAATAGAAACAGGCACATTATTTATTAGCCAATAAAGCATTTCCTCAATATATTTTGACTGTAATTTATTATCAATTTGAGCAAAATTAATAATTGATGTCCCGAATACAACTATACCTAATTTATTTAATCTCTTTATGGCCTCAGGATAACGAGATGGATCTTTTCTTCCCGGCATAGTTCCCCTCATTTTAGTAGGGCTTTCTAATCCGACCTCTAAGCCTAAAATTGTTTTTCGCAGTAATGTTTCTAATTTAACGTCGTTTTTTGTACCATCAAAAAAATATCTTTCTACCCAAGGAACAATCCCAAAATCTTCTTCTATCATCCTTCTCTGTTCCGGTGTGCCAACAAAACAAAACTGATCACTAATACCATATTCTTGTCTTATTTCTGGAGGAGCTGATGTAATGGTAATCTCCCCATTTTGACGATCTCTTTTCAAAGTGACCCAACTGTTAGTCAGTTGATTTCTTTTGACATAATGACCGGGAGATCTATCAAACAATGAACCGGCATTCCCTGGCGGATTGTCAAAAAATAATACTTCACCTTGAAACGCAATTTTTTTACCAAGACTTCTAGCTAATTCCAATAATTGAGTAAAATATGGTTTTCCAAGAGCTGTCAAGTTTTGATCAACAGTGGCAATATTTCGAGATCTGGCCGCTTCCCATTCTTGTTTAATTGATTCCAATGGTTTAGCTCTCATATTTGTGCCTTGGTATCCGTTAATAGTAGTTGCGCAGAAATCACACTTATTGGGACAACCGGCTCCGGCTATGGTTGCATGTGGTTGACAGTATGGAGGTGGTTCATATTTGGTTCCAGCAAATTCCGCAATCGGTCTCATCATTTCAGTAGCTTTCATTCTGTGCCCTAAATAACCGCTTCTTTCTTTATCCGCAGCATAAGCTTCTTGCATATTGACGTGTATTGGTAGATTCGATAGATGGGTAATAGGTAAGCTATCGGCCCTCAGTTGATTAATGATAGGATTTTCCTTACCACGAACAAATACAGTAGTATCGCCACCCTTATTTAACCATTCGTAAATATCTTCACCTGCTCCCTCAACTTCACCAATAAACACCGAATGGCCATCCTTAATTAGAGTGTCTAAATCTGAGGTTGAAGCAGACACACCACCATTAAGTACTGGAATATTTTTCTCTTTCATTTTTTTGTTTAAATCTAATATGTGAGAGATTTCACTATTATTGGCGCCAGAGATTAATGCTAAATCACATTTTCCCCCTTGAAGGACTGAATTAATTTTTTCTTTATCGGTAAAATCGACTATCTCTACATCAAATTTTTCGGTCATCATAAGTTCGGCATAGAGTGTTGCGGCGCCAACATAGGGGAGAGCTCCACCAGCAACCATAGTAAAGAATGTTATCCACTTGTGAAAACCATATTTATCTTTAGTGTAGGGTGTAGTCGTTAATGCATCCGCAGGGTGGGCAAAAATTATCGCTTTTTTCTTATCACTCGGTTTTTTTTCTGATTTACGTGTGGCAATTTCAACTATTGAAGATAGTCTATTCATTGCTATATCAGTAATTTTTCCGCTATCAGTAGAAAAAGCAGTATTTAACATTGAACCCCATAATTTTTTTCCTTCTTTTGATGTATTTAGTCTTTTAACTACTTCACGTATTCTTATATCCTGAATTACTTGATAATCATTTTTTAATTGAGCCTCTCTGAGGCCAATTATTTCAGAATAATGACCTCTTTTAGGTTCAAGTACTTCTGGCTCAAGCAAATAATTAAGTCCTTTGAGAGCCCAATATGCTTCAAGGGTCCTTAATCTGAGATCAACGGCAGTTTTTTTATCTAATACCTCAATAAAGCCTAATCGATCAAGTACTCTTTTTATTCCTGGCTCGACGGCTTCTTTAAGTCGAGGTAAGCAAAAATCCTTAGCACTTTGATTAAATGTTTC
>CAZMBH010000011.1:0-21519 GCA_964564535.1 uncultured Gammaproteobacteria bacterium | reverse complement strand
TTAATGGTAAAACAGTTCTCTGATAAAGAACAGAGCGATGGTTCGATTCCATCCGCACCCACTCGGGTCTCGGACGCTTAGCTCAGTTGGTAGAGCGTTGCGTTTACATCGCAAATGTCGGGGGTTCGAGTCCCTCAGCGTCCACAGCACTATTTTTTATATCTTCTTAAAGCAGACTTGATAATTTTCAAAAGCATTTGTTCGTAATTCATACCTGCTGTTCTGGCGGCCAAGGGAAAATATGAAGTCGTTGATACCTCTGGCGGAATTAATCCGGCTGGAGAATTAATTTCCAAAACATAAGGGTTATTCTCTTTATCGCATTTTATATCAATTCGACACCAATCAAGGACCTCAAGGGCTTTCCAAACCTGATGGCAAATTTTTCTTATTTCTGATTCCAAGCTTGCATCAATTTTTGCCGGACACATTAAATAATTAGAGTGACCTTGCTCTTCAAAGTACCATTTTACCTCATAAGAATCAAAGGGGAGATAGCCTTTAGGAAGGATACTATGATTTGGTTCTATAATTGGGAGAATTTCTCCCGGGTTTCCAATCATCGCAATGGAAAATTCCCGCCCCTCCAAAAACGGTTCAACAAGAGCTGCTTCTTTGAAAGCAGTAATAATTTTTTTAACTTGTTTTTTTAGAGAAACAATATCATAAACAACACTTTTGTTAGTAATTCCCATACTCGATCCTTGAGCTACAGGCTTTACGATTAGCGGATATTTTAATTTATCGTCTAGAACAAAATCCTTATCTTTAATTATTTGGAAAGGTGCCGTAGGTATTCCTTCGGCGATAAAAATTTGTTTGGCTTTGGCTTTATTCAAAGAGAAAGCATGAGTGAGTGGAGAAGATCCTGTATATGGGATTTGCAACATTTCAAGAATCGCCGGAATTTGCAGTTCCCGGTCACGTCCATAAATACCTTCCGCCACATTAAATGCAATATCTATATCATTTTTATGTTTTTTTAGTTTTAAATACGCATTTTCATTTGCTTCAATTGGTATAATTTTAAATCCGAGATTTTCTAAATGCTTGATCTGCCACTTAGTTGTAATCGGATCATCAAAATCAGCTTCAAGTTGATTACGATAATCATTAACATCTAAATAATCATGACGGACGTTATATAAAAATGCCAAAGTTTTAGTTGCCATTATTATCGCCATTTTTTCCAATTGGTAATTTGCTCTTGCCTTGAGAATCTCTTAAAGTATTCAATAATAGTCTTTTAAGTATTTCCGAAAAAGTGATATCATACATGTCCAATATATTGGCGATTGCACAATCCAACTCTTTTGGACCGAACGCCGGGTTGCTGTTTGCGTCAACAAAATAATAGCGACCAGACGAATCTAAGCGTATATCAAACTTTCCATAATCAGCCATTTTCGTCACTTCAAAAGCTCTCTTAACGTACTCTCTTAATAATGTATCTTCATATTTTTGATATTTAAAAGAATCTCCTTCCTTAGTCCACTGATCTTCAAAACTGGCAAAAACATATTTCGTATTTGGTTTATTAAATATTTTTTCGCCAAAATATACTTTTGTATTTAAACCCTCAAGTAAAATCGCCGTTACCTCTCTACCAACAATGAATTCTTCAACAACAACCGGTTGATCATAAGTATTAATCATAAATTTTAATCTATCTCTCAGATGTTTCTCGTTTTCAGATACGGCGTCATTGGTAATTTCAACTGCTCCGTGTATTTCATTTAATTTAGAAATTAAAGGATATCTTAACGTTGGATCAATTGGATCTGAAAAAGAATTAAATAGTTGATAGTTGGGAACTGGAACTCCGTTCTGTTGTAATAACTTTTTTATTATAAATTTATTATATGAAAGGGCTTCTCCTAAAACTCCAGCTCCAGTATATGGAATATCCAAAAGTTCAAGTAAGGCGGGTATTGTAGAAGCAAGATATTCATTACCTTTTACCGAGCCGACTAAATTTAAAGCCAAATCCGGATGAGATTTTCTTAAACGGCTTGCCAGCAGTTCATTAGCGGGAAATAAAAATGTCTCAATCTTTAATTTATTTAAATACTTTGATATTAATTTTGCGTCGTCATAAGCATCTTTCTCTGTAATATATTGGGACTCCGTCGGAAAGTATTCTTTTTTTACCTCACTAAAAATTACTGCCGCCGTCTTTGGATAAGTGTAATTCTTTCGTATCCTTTTTTTTGATTTTTCTTTTTTTTTCATTTAATTAATTAAAAAATTCCATTAACCTAAAAAATTCTTCTTGTAAATTATAAGCAGCTTTTCTGTTTTTTCCAAGTACAGTATATGATAGTTGATTAAATTCTAATGATTTTGAGGCTGATAATACAACACCCTCTTTTTTATTATGGTCAAGTAAAATTGGTTTGAGTCTTTTAATAACTTCTGTAAAGTCAATTTTTTTTCCATTATCAAATTTAAAATTATCCCGGTTTAACACATAAACGTCGGATAAAAAATTATCCCCATAGATACTCTTGACTAATTTATAGACATCGGTTCCCCCAGTATTTCGCGTGTTTGACTCACAAACATATATACGTTTGTTTATATCAAAGATCATATCAATATCAAAATGACCTCGATATCCTGATAAAGAATACTGTTCTGCAATAAAATTGCCTACCCGAATTATTTTTTTCACCATCTTCTTGATTAAAACATCTTTATGCATATCTAGACCGGAATATTTACCCTCTTTTGTAACTGTCATTATGCAATAATAAAGCATCTCAATCTTTCCATTGTCGTGTATTTTAAATTCTATATTGGGAAAACTATCGGAAGATTTAAAATCAACCTTAATTAACTCCTCAACGATTATTGGAGATTTATCCCAGTACCCGTCGCTTCTTAGCTTTTCAAGTATTTTACTTTCGCAGGTTTTATAATCTCCAGGAAGTTCTTTTTCTCGGAATATTAATAATCCATCCCCACCGCTTCCTTTGTTTGTTTTTAAAACCACGCCATTGTTGGTTAAATAACGGTTTGCGGCAATTTTAGCTGCTTCTTGTATACCAAAACAAATTACTCCTTCCGGCATGATAAATTCTGGTTCTTCCACTCTAGATTTTAGGGCCAGTTGTCGTATTCCTGATTTACTACCGAAATAATTAACCGTCCATTCATTCTTCAATTCCGGTGCTTCCGGGGTAATGACATTTATCCCTAGTTGAATAAATTTTTCTTTTAATTCCAGAAATTCGTGCGAAGCCGCGTAACTGATTAATTTTATTTTTTTATATTTTTTTGCTGTTTTAACCAAGTTTTGGAACAATTCTTTGTCTGAGAATAAATCCTTACAAATTAACCCCGTTTGCATTTTTGGAACTATGACATTAATTTTTTTATTTGAAGTAACTGATTGAAAATAATTTATAAAATTATTTGAAACATCCAAAGGAGAGATATATGTGAATTCACTTTCTTGCGAATTAGTAAATAAATAACATTCGGTATATACATTACAATCGTTCATCATCTCATGTTTCTTACTTTCCGGTTGAACAGATGACAAAAAAGACCATTCATCTTCGACAATATTATATATATAAATTACTAGAACTTTATTTTTTAAAGGAGGTTTTTTATTAGCTTTTTTTTTCGTTTTTTTCATGTTTTGTAGATATGAAAATTATCTTTGATTTTTTTCAATTGTCAATAGGATATTTTTGCTATACTCAAAGTATGAGAAAAAGTTTTTGGCAGTACTATTGGAAAACCCTACATAATTTCGGTGAAGCTGTGATTAATTTTTTTATTTTTCTACCGTATTTTTTTTCAATTTCTACATTATTTAAAACCTTATTTCATCCATGGAAAAATCTTATTGTAAATAAAACTTTTGTCGGTTTTTCTTTTTCTGACTTGTTTAACCGCCTTGCTTTTAACGTCATTTCAAGATCTGTCGGAGCAATAATGAGACTTTCAATTATCGCTTTTTATTTTATTTTGCAAACATTATTGATGATCGTACTTCCTTTTATCGCTTTGTCCTTTTTTATATTGACACCTTTTTTCTATTTTATATCCTTATTTCAAGAAACAAATGAACAAAAGATGAGCATATTTAAAAAAGACTTTATAAAAAACCACTTATTAATTGAAGAAAACAGAACGGAAGTTGAGAATTGGTTTGAGGAATATTCAAAGCAACATTTAGTAAAAACTACGTGGTGGAAACTGCAAAACTTATTTTCTTACCCGCCTTTAGCCCGGGATTGGGCTGTTGGGTATACACCGATTCTCGATCAATATGCTATAAACCTGGCAACTTCTTCTTATCTTCATCATATAAAAAACATTGTCGGCAGGGAAAAGGAAATTATTCAGATTGAGCAAATTTTAACCAAATCTGTTGAAAATAACGTCGTTATTATCGGAGAAGAGGGAGTAGGTAAACACACCATAATTGATGCTTTGGCAAAAAAGATTTATTTGGGAAAAACCAATACCTCTCTAATGTACCGAAGAATATTAAAACTGAACATGGAAAAAATTCTCAACGAATTTACGGATGTTAAACAGAGAGAGAATTTTTTTGAAGATTTATTAAAAGAGGCGGAAAGGGCTAAAAATATTATTCTATTTATAGATAATATCGATAAATATATTACCAACGGAGAAGGAAAGATAAATCTGACCACTTCCATGGAAAAATACGCAAAAAGTAATTCTATCCAAATAATAGGGACAACTACCCCATTTTCTTATCAAAATTATATTTTTTCAAACGATAAGATTAACCGTATATTTAATAAAGTTGATGTTTACGAAATATCTAAGAATGAAGCTCAAAATATTTTATTAGACGCGGTTTATTCTTTTGAACTTCTTTACAACGTAAATATTCCTTTTGAAACCATCAGTGAAATTATTGAAAAAAGTGAATTTTATCTGACTTCTATTCCTTTTCCGGAAAAAGCTGTTGATCTGTTAGATTCTGCTTGCGTTTATGCAAAACAGAATAGTACGGACAATTCAAGAATTATTTTTACAACAATTACGCCCGAAATTATCAATACCGTCCTAACCGAAAAAACCCATATACCGACAACGATTACTAAGCAGATAAAAGATAAATTACTAAATCTTGAGACTTTATTATTTTCCAGGATCATACAGCAAGATGAGGCAATTAAAAAACTGTCTTCTTCGCTAAGACGTTCCTTTTTGCTTATTGGAAAAAGAAAGAAACCCTTAGCCTCATTTCTATTTCTTGGTCCAACCGGGGTGGGAAAGACTGAAACAGCCAAAGCTGTCGCTGAAACGTTTTTTTCAAATATTCTTTTGCGTTTTGATATGTCTGAATTTCAATCTAAATACGATATTCCTAAACTAATTGGTGATAATGACCAACCAGGCCTTTTGACCAGTGCTATTAGAAAACAAAGTTACGGATTGTTATTGCTTGACGAAATTGAGAAGGCTGATAAAGATTTAATAAATATTTTTTTAACCATTATTGACGAGGGCTATTTTATTGACGGAGCAGGAAAAAAAGTTGATTGCAAGAATTTAATTATAATTGCTACTTCAAACGCCGGTTCTGATCTTTATTATTCTCAAGTAAGTTCAATAAGTCCTATCAATCTTATTGACCAATTAGTTGAACGAAGAATCTTTTCTCCGGAATTCCTTAATCGATTCGATGGAGTGATAGCTTTTGAATCTTTAAATCAAGAATCAATTAGAATATTAGCCAAAAAGACTGTTGAAAAAATATCCATTGAGGTATTTAAACTTTATAAAATAAAGATATTTGTTTCGGAAAAAACAATAGATTCTATTTCCAAAAAAGGTTTTGATCCGCGTTACGGAGCCAGAAACATGGAAAGAGTCATCCGTGACGAGATTGAAGATAAAGTGGCTATACTTATTTTAGAAGATAAAGCCAAATCCGGAGATAAAATTAATTTATAATGTATTTTCTTTATGCCAACAAACAAATTGATAGTCATAGAGGGAATAGACGGGTCTGGAAAACTGACTCAGTTGCAGTTGTTAACTACATATTTTAATCAGCATCAAATAAAACATGCGTCTTTTGATTTTCCCCAATACGGCAAAACATTTTTTGGTGATTTCGCCGGCCGATTTTTAAAAGGTGAATTTGGCCATTTTAGCCGAATTAACCCATATCTTGCCTCTTTTCCGTATGCGGCAGACCGCTGGCAGGTAAAAGATAAAATTTGGCAGGCAATTAACGAGAACAAGATAGTTATTTGCAATCGCTACACGCCTTCTTCTATCTATCAAGCGGCTAAAATTAAATTATCGGAAAGACAAAAATTTTTAACTTGGGTTGAGACGCTTGAATATGAAGTTTTTGGAATTCCGCGCCCCAGTTTAATTATTTTTTTAAATATTCCACTTGTATTCGCTCAAACTTTAATCACCAAAAAAAATAAAGATCAGTATGAAAAAGACTTAAAATATTTGAAAAAGGTTGAGAATTTATATTTGAATATAGTTAAGGTTAATCAAAGTTGGATAAAGATTGATTGTGTAAAAGATAATAAAATTATTTCCCCGACAGAAATTAACGGAAAAATTATTAATATTCTTAATAAAAAAGGCTATCTGTCAACCTATGACCCTGTTTGACAAACTTTATCTAAGTTGTTAAGCTATATGTATATGGATAAAAAATTTATTGCCTTGATGATATTGTTTTTTGTTGTTTTTGGCGTATTTATAAGTACAACTTTATTAAGCGGTAAAATAAGGAGTTTCGCCCGTGCTTCAACCGAAACAGATCCTTCTTCAGCAACGTCATTGATTTTTGCCTGGCCATTAACCGCAAAACTGGGAGATAAAGTTGACGTAAATATATTTGTACGAAACGCTAATAATTTACCCCTCGATAAAAAGCAGGTAAAATTAGTTACCAGTTTAGGTTTGATTAATGGAGCTCAAGAGTCGGTGTCCGAATCAGATAAAACTGGTAAAGTCAGTTTTGTTTTATCTTCTGATTCTATTGGTATTGCCGAACTCACTGCTTTTGTTAACGGCAATATCCAATTAAGCCAAAAAGTTACCGTAAAATTTGAATGAAAAAAATAACTAAAGTCGTAATTCCTGCGGCTGGCTTCGGAACTAGATTTCTCCCTCAAACGAAGGCAATGCCTAAAGAAATGTTGCCCGTTATTGACAAACCTGTTATTCAATACGTTGTTGAAGAAGCGATTGATTCTAAGGTTGAAAACATTATTATTATTACCGGCTCAAATAAACGGGCTATTGAAGATCATTTTGACGCTCCCTCTGAAGATTTAGTCAAAAATCTTCTTCAAGGAAAAAAGGAACACCTACTTAAAGAGATTCAAAGAATTTCTAATATGGCAAATTTTATTTATATCCGTCAAAAGGGACCTTATGGAAACGGAACTCCTGTCCTAACCGCTGAACCGGCAATTGAAGATGAACCTTTTGCCGTCCTCTGGGGGGATGAATTTATATATGCTAAGCCGCCAAGACTTGCTCAAATGATAAAAGTTTATGAAAAATTTGGGGGTATTGTCATATCGGGTGTCAAAATAGAAAAGAAAGAAGACTTGAGAAGATATGGAATAGCCGACTTAACTCATGTTGAAAACAACGTTTATAAAATTAATAAAATCGTTGAGAAACCTGAACCTGACAAGGCTCCTTCAAACATCGCTACTCACGGCGGCTATATTTTACCACCGGAAATATTTTCTGCTTTAAGAAAAGTTCAGCCGGGAAAAGGTGGAGAAATTTGGTTGGTAGACGCTATAAATTTATTAAGAAATGAGGGTGTTCCTGTTTATACGGTTGTTATTGAAAACGGAAAATATTACGATACAGGCGATAAATTCGAATATTTAAAAACTGTTATAGAATTTGCACTAGAGCATGAAGAAATCAATGGGGAATTTAAAACCTTCATAAAATCACTTAAAATCTAACATTCAACAGTATAAATTCATTGTTATTGACCAAATTATTTTTCCTATTATGGTTTGATTTATCAAAGCATAATAATCCATATTCAAAGCGTCAGCCCTTGACAAGAAGAAGAAGTATAATTTCACGATATGAAGACAGCAGAAGTTGGAGAATATGGAAGTGGACCTGGAAAAAGTATTGGATTTTCAGAAATTTTTCGGTTGGCTGCATGGTTAATTCCGGGGTTAAATATTATTTTATTAGCACAAAGAATTGCTAAGATCAACCAAACAAAAACTTTTATATATGATCCAGATCATCCTCCATTCAAGCAAACATACAAGCAAAAAAGATAATCAAATCTCCCCCTCCAACTTCCTAAATATTGTTGAATATCATGGGATGATAAATCATTCCACTACTGAAAACAGTATAATTTTAATTTGTTAAAAAATAAATTGTTCGCATTCTCTGTAGTGGTGCGATTCATCGCACCATAATTTACCATCTCACTTCTATTTTGTTTTCCCCATAAATCTCTTTAAATGGAAAGTCTTCTATGTACGGATTATTTTTAATGTATTCTCTAATTTTATTAAGAGCTATTTCGTTTCTGATTATGTGCTCAAAATAATTTTTCTGCCATAGGGTTTTTCCCTTAAATCCATTTTTCTTTGCCTTAAGGGTAGTCATTGCTTTAAATCTTCGCCAAAACTCTGGTAATGCAATTTCAGCCTGCTCAAATATTAATATTACGTGAATGTGGTTTGGCATTATTTGAAAATAGTCAAGGCCAGCTCCTACTGTTTGTTCGGCCAATTTTATTAGCTCTTCTTTAACTAATTGATATAAATCACCTGAAAAATAATTTTTTCCAAAGTCTGTTTTATTAGTCACGAAAAACCAACCAGTACGATAATCATAATGTTTTAAACGAATATTTTTGTAACCGCCAGATATTATCATAAAAATAGAGGAATATTTTGGAACGATGAATCGTTCCACTACAAATATATTTTATCAAATAGATGTTGAGCAATTTATTGTAACTAAATCTGATTGCAAAATCTTTACTTCGCTGTTAAAATGTAATACTTATGACTAATAATGACAAGAAGGTTGAAGAGCTTTTTGTTGCCGGTGCACATTTAGGACACAAATCTAATAGGGTACACCCAAAAACTAACAAATATATCTATTCGTTTGAAAACGGAGTATCAATAATTGACCTTACCAAAACGGCTGACTACCTTGAAAAGGCAAAAAAGTACGTTTCAGAATTAGGTTCAAGCAAGAAAATTCTTCTTGTTGTCTGTACAAAAAAAATCGCCTCAAATCTAACTAAAGAATTATGTACAAAAAATAATTTGCTTTTTGTAAACACCAAGTGGCCAGCAGGTCTTTTGACAAATTTTGAAATGATAATCAAAAATGTCAAAAAGCTTAATTCAATGAAAGAAGAAAAAGAAAAAGGTGAATGGAGCAAATTTGTTAAACATGAACAGGTAAAACTTGATAAAGATCTGAATAAGCTGGAAAAATTTTACGGTGGAATTGCTAATTTAAAAAAATTACCTGACGCGCTTTTTATCGTTGATATTAAAAAGGAAAAGAATTCAGTAAAAGAAGCCGGAGAAATGAAAATTACAACTGTTGCCGTCACCGATACGAATGCCAACCCAGACGTTATCAACTATCCTATTCCTGGAAATGATGACTCGATTACATCAATAGAATATTTCTTAAAGGAAATAATCGAATCATATTCATCAAGCTATCTCAAAGCTGAAGAGGCAAAAGCAAAAGAAACAGCAAAAAAATAAACATGTACGACATTAAAAAATTAAAACAACTACGCGAGGAGACAGAGATTTCTTTTTCTTTATGCAAAAAGGCCCTTGAAGAATCAAAAAACGATATTGCCGCCGCAAAAAAATTATTAAATAAATGGGGTATTGCTAAAGCTAAGGATAAGTCAGGCCGCAATACTGGAGCTGGAATAATTTTTGCCTACGTTCATCATAATAAAAAGATTGCTTCTTTGGTACAACTTGCTTGTGAAACTGATTTTGTTTCCGGAAATAAGGATTTTCAATTATTAGGCAATGAACTAGCGATGCAAGCTGCTTCCATCCGTGCCGAAACAAATGAGGAATTTCTAAAACAGGAATATATTAGAGATGCCTCAAAAAAAGTCAGTGATTTAATAAAAGAGGCTGTTTTAAAATTCGGAGAAAATATCAAGCTAGTAAAGTTTGTTCGATGGAGTGTATAATAAATTTTATGGATATCGTTTCTACTTTTTCAACCCAAGCCCTTAAAACAATCGCGTCTCTCAAAGAAGATCTTAAATCTATCCGTACCGGACGGGCATCTCCTTCTCTAGTTGAGAACTTAACTGTAGAAACTTATGGAGGTCAAACTAAACTCCGATTACTGGAGCTCGCAACAATAATGACCGATGGGGCATCCTCCATCTCAATTAGCCCTTACGATCCATCAGTTATTCAAGATATTGAGAAAGCTATTCTAAAATCCCCTTTAGGATTAACACCTGCAACACAAGGTACAAGAATTATTATCAGAATACCATCTTTGAATACTGAACAGAGAGAGAAATATATTAAAGTAGTCGGTGAAAAAGTTGAGGAAAAAAAAGTGACTATAAGAAATCATAGGGATGATTCCAGAAGAACCATAAAAAATGCTTTTGAAAAAAAAGAAATGAGTGAAGATGAAAAATACCGGTTGGAAAAAGAAATTGATGCCCAATCTACCAAGTTTATGGAAGAAATAAACGCAATTAAAGAAAGTAAAGAAAAAGAGATAATGGAGGTTTAAATAGTTTACCAAGTTTCAAGTTTGTCAAGTTTTTCAAGTTTTTTTCTTGATGAACTTGATGAACTTTACAACTTGATAAACTAACGTATGACTGTACTTATATTTTTATTAACCCTATCGATTCTCGTCCTAGTCCATGAGCTCGGTCATTTTTTGATGGCTAAAAAAATGGGGGTAAAAGTTGAGGAATTTGGAATTGGTTTACCACCAAAAATATTTGGAATAAAAAAAGGTGAAACCTTGTACACAGTAAATCTCTTACCAATTGGGGGTTTTGTCAAATTATTTGGGGAAGAATACAGCGAGATAAATCAGAAAACTAAAAAAGACCGGACCTTTGTTAATAAAAAACCATGGCAAAAAACCCTAATCGTTTTGGGTGGAGTGATCGGTAACTTTTTGCTAGGTTGGTTTATTTTTTCTTATCTAGTTACGCAAGGAATTTTTGTTCCGACCAATAAAGTACTTGTCGAAAAAGTAACCAAAAATTCTCCGGCCGCTAATGCTGGATTAAAACAAGGAGATACTATTGTTAAACTAATTCTTAAAGATAATATTATTAATCTTACTTCTTCAGATACTTTGATTGATAAAACTAAGAAATCAGCCGGTCAAAACATAAAACTTTTAGTTCAAAGAAATAATCAACAACTGACCGTTGATCTAGTTCCAAGGATAAACCCTCCGAAAGGAGAAGGTCCTTTGGGAATTGCCATAACTTCTTTCGTTGAAAAAAAATATCCTTGGTATACAGCTCCTTATTATGGTTTAGTTGAGGCTTTTAATATTACTTCCAAAATCGCATCTGAGCTTGGTAAAATGCTTTTTGGTTTTATTACCTTTCAGAAACAAAATGTTGACGTAGCGGGCCCTGTTGGTATCGCTAATTTAGCCGGGCAGGCGGTTAAATTTGGTAAAAATGCCTTTCTTCAGTTTTTAGCACTTTTATCTTTAAATCTCGCCATCATGAATATTCTTCCTTTTCCCGCCTTAGACGGCGGAAGATTAATTTTTGTATTGTATGAAGGTATAACTAAAAAAAGACCTAATAAAAATTTTGAAAAATACACTAATATAGTTGGGTTTATAATTTTGTTATCTTTAGCGGCACTAATAACTGTTAATGATATTATTAAGTTAATTAGATAGAATTATTTATGAATCTAAAATTTAAAAACATTACTATTTCTGGCGGTGTCTCAACCGGAAAAAATACTCTTTTAGACAATCTTAAACCATCCCTTGAGTCCCAAGGTTGGAAGTTCACCTCTGGCGGTCAGATTCTCCGTGATTTTGCCAAAGAATATGTCCAGCCTTCAGCCAACTTGGCTGATAAAAAAATTCATAATATGATTGACGAAAGAACTGTGAAGCTTCTAAAAAACGGCCACTATATTATTGAGGCTTGGCTGGCTGGTTTTTTTGCAAGAAATATGGAAAATACTCTTCGGGTTCTTCTTGTTTGTAAAGATAATGCTGTAAAAATTGATCGGGTCGTCAATCGAGATAAAATCTCAGTTGATAAGGCAAAAATATATATTAAAGAAAGAGAAGAGATTAACTTTTGTGAATGGAGGAAATATTACGGTAACTATAATTTTTTCGACCCTAAATATTACCAATTGGTCATTGATACTTACACCTCAGGCCCTATGGAGACTTTGGGAAAAGTCTTGGATAAAATTGGATATAAGAATAAGTGAACAACAAGCTCCTCCAAAAATAAAGTAATAAGCTATAATTTAAGTATGCTTTATTCAAAAATATTCGGAAAAACTAATAAAGATTCTAAACAATATGATTCTGCTAACGCGACATTTCTCATAAAAGGCGGTTTTATTGACCAGGTAATGGCCGGAGTTTATACGTACTTACCTTTGGGTTTGAAAGTCCTCAACAAAATCGAAAATATTATCCGTGAGGAAATGAATGAAATAGGCAATGAAGTATTTATGCCTTCTCTTGCTCCGCAGTCAACTTGGGAAAAAACCGGAAGACTTGGAACCGTTGATATCTTAATGAAAACTACCGCCGCAAATAAATTTGCCGAGGCTAAAAATGCTGCTGAGTACGTTTTAAATCCAACCCATGAAGAAGTTGTTACCCCTTTAGGTCAAAAGTTTAATCTGAGCTATAAGGATTTTCCTTTTGCCTTATATCAAATTCAAACAAAATTTAGGAATGAACCGAGAGTTAAATCAGGATTGTTACGAGGTAGAGAATTCAGAATGAAGGATTTGTACAGCTTCCACACAACTATTGAGGATTTTAAAAAATATTATGAAATTTCAAAAAAAGTTTATTTTAAAGTATTTGAGCGATTAGGTTTAAAAGACGACACAGTGATCGTACTGGCTTCAGGCGGTTCTTTTACTGATGATTATTCACATGAATTTCAGACATTTTGCGAAACCGGAGAGGATGTGATATTTTTTTCCAAAAGTAAAAATATCTATTATAACCGGGAGGTTGCTCCGAGCTTTGCCCCAAGAATAGTTGAAAAAGATAAATCGATAGAGCCGAAAAAAGATGTTTTAGGGAAAGGGATTATCGGAGTTCAAGAGTTAGCCGATTATTTGAAAATTCCGGTCGAAAAAACAACCAAAACTTTGATTTTTGAAACTGATGACAATAGGGTGATTGCGGCTGCAGTCCGGGGTGGTTACAACATTAATGAAGATAAATTAAGAAAAATTGCAAAGTGCAAAGCATTAAAATTAGCATCACCTAAAATAGTAAAAAAAGTCACCGGTGCCGAGGTCGGTTACGCTGGTATTCTCAACCTGCCAAAAGAAGTTGAAATTTATATTGATGAATCAGTCAATAATCGTTTAAATTTTGAGTGTGGTGCTAATAAAACCGACTATCATTCTACTAACGTTAATTTTGGCCGAGACCTGCCGTTTCCAAAAGAATTTCATGATATTAAAGTTGCTCAAGACGGAGATCTTGATCCTGAAACTAATGAAAAGTATCAAGTAAAAAAAGCAGCTGAAATTGGTAATATCTTTCCGCTTTATACCAAATTTACAGATGCGTTTGATTACAAATTTACCGACCAAGACGGAAAACAAAAGCCGATATACATGGGTTGCTATGGAATTGGACCTTCCCGAATCATGGGGGTAATTGTTGAAAAATTTCATGACGAAAGAGGAATTATATGGCCTGAATCTGTTGCGCCTTTTCAGGTTCATTTAATCGGATTAGATTTAAAAGATGAAAAGACTAATTCTAATGTTAGTAAAGTTTATAAAGTTCTTAAAGAAAATAATATTGAAGTATTGTTCGATGACAGAATGGACACAACAGCGGGAAATAAGTTCTCAGATGCCGATCTTATTGGAATTCCTATTCGGCTTGTGGTTTCTAAAAGGTCAGGCGAGAAAATAGAGTATAAAAAAAGGAATAAGAAAGAATTTGAATTGGTCACTTTAGAAGATGTACTTAAAAAAATTAAAGGTTAAAAATGAAAACAATCGTTACTCACTTATCTCCCGACCTTGATGCTATTGCGTCCGTTTGGCTAATAAAAAAATATTTTCCGGGCTGGGATAGTGCTGAAATAAAATTTGTTCCGTCGGGAACAACTTTAGATGGTCAGCTTCCTGATGGTAGTAAAAACATTATTCATGTTGATACCGGTCTGGGTATATTTGACCATCATCAAACTAATGACTATACCTCTGCAACAAAACTTATATATAAATATCTTATCGGTAAAGATTTATTTGACACAAAAGAAATAAAGGCTGTAGAAAAAATTGTCGAATACGTTAATTCTACCGATCACTTTGCCGAGGTTTTTTATACCGAACCTGATTCCGACCGGTATGATTTTATGATCCGGCAATTGATTGACGGATTAAAGGTTATTAATAGAGAAGAGGCAAAATTAATTGAAATTGTTTTTCAGCTTCTTGAAGCTGTTCTGATCGTTTTTAAAAATAAAGTAAGTGCAGAAGAAGAAATTAAAAACGGCTTTGTATTTAAATCGTATCTTGGTAAATCCTTAGCTCTTGAAACAAAAAATGAAGAAGCCGTCAAACTTGCCCTTAAAAAGGGTTTTTCGCTTGTTGTCAGACGTCATCCCGAAGTTGGATTTACAAGAATAAAAACCCTTCCTAATAAGAAATATACTTTAAAACCTATCTACGAAAAAATATTAACAAAAGATAAAAAAGGGAGCTGGTTTTTTCATATATCTGAGCATATGCTATTGAATGGTTCGTCAGGAAATCCAAAACTTATTCCAACATCATTATCTCTGAACACAATCATTGAAATAGTGAAGAGTATAAGATAGAATTGAGCTAGTTTATCAAGTTTCAAGTTTATCAAGTTTATAAAGTGAATGTCTTGATGAACTTGACAAACTTTATAACTTTACAAACTTGTATTTTTGGGAGGAGGCGTAAATAATTTATGGTTTTAGTAATAAAAAGAAAAGGCGAATCAAAAGACAGTATGTTTAGAAAATTTACCCGGTCTTTTATTGATGAAGAAATCGTCGATACTTTAAGAAAAAAAATGTTCTATAAAAAACCGTCATTGAAGAGAAAGGAAGAAGAAAAAGAAAAAGCTAAAAATCGCTCTTTGAAGCGTAGAAAGGTCGTCTTTAAAAAAGTATACAAAAGAATATGATTAATATCGTTTCTTCATCCCGTTATAAGATTAATCGTCAGAAAATAAAAGCTTTTGTTAAAAGCTTTTTTGAAAAAGAGCAGATAGCGTTAGAGCATTCTTTTAACATTGTTTTTGTGGGAAAGAATAAGATGAAATTTTTTACCGAAAAATATAAGAATGAAAAAGAGACCCTACCAATTTTATCTTTTAAATATAATGAAAATATTGGTGAAAATGAAATTTTATTAGGTGAAATTATTATCTGCTTTCCTTTAGTGATTTTACTGGCAGCCGAACGCAATAAAAGAGTAGATGAGATGATCAATGAGTTAGTCAAGCATGGAATAGAGAATCTATTAAAATAATATGTTCTACCTAAAATACCGGCCTAAAACAATCGCAGAAATTGATAATTTGCATGTCAAGGAGATGGTGGGAAAGATATTAGAATCTAAAACATTACCGCACGCTTTTTTATTTGTTGGCCAGAAAGGAACTGGGAAAACCTCCACAGCAAGAATTCTTGCAAAGGCCGTTAACTGTCTTGATAATAAATTTTCAAAAAATGGCAAGGGTTTTGAACCCTGTAATAAATGTGCTAATTGCAAAAGCATTGGCCTTTCTTCTTTTACAGATGTTATAGAAATGGATGCCGCCTCTAACCGCGGTATTGAAGAAATAAAAAGTTTGATCCGCGAAACTTCTTTTCTTCCTATGTCCGGAGGCTATAGAGTTTTCATTATCGATGAAGCCCACATGATCACAAATGAAGGTTTTAATGCGCTTTTAAAAACCTTGGAAGAACCCTCAAAATCCTCAATATTTATTTTGGCAACTACCAACCTTGAAAAACTGCCAAAAACCATAGTATCCCGCTGTTTAAAAATAAATTTTGGCAAAGCTAATATAACTGACATACTTTCAATGTTAAAAAGAATTTCTAAAAACGAAGATATTAAATTTAATGACGATATGTTGAGACTAATTGCTGATCATAGTGAGAACTCATTCCGCGATGCGGCAAAAATCCTAGAGGAGGTCACTTTTCAAAAAATTAAATCTATTGAAGATGTTGAAAAGTTTTTAGGAATAAGAGGAAGAAATGATCTGATAGAAATAATTGAGAAAAAAGATCTTAAAAAAACTTTAACGTGGATAAATGAGTTTTCACAAAATGGCGGTGATTTTAAAAATCTTATTGAAGATATTCTTAATAAATTACACCTACAGATTCTAATTAAGAATAATATCCTAACTAGTGAAGATAAAAAAATAATTTTGACCCTAGGTGAAACTTCATTATTAATGAAATTAATGATCGAGGCTTATCAAAATTTACGAAATACACCGATCGACTCTTTACCAGTTGAAATTGCCCTTATCGAGTTCTACAATAAAGTAGGATAGAAGAATTAATTAAAAATTAGAAATTTTATTTCATTTAAAATATGTTAAATCCTTTTGGAGCTTTGGGAGATCTTCAGAAATTACAACAACAGGCTCAGAAAATGCAAGCTGCCTTACAACAAGAACAGGTTGTCGTAGAAAAAAACGGCGTTAAGGTTGTCATCAGGGGAGACCAAATTATTGAATCAATCGAAGTTGACGGCATAGTAGAAAATCGGATTGCTGAAATTGTTAACGAAGCCGTTAAAAAAACTCAGGAACTGGCAGCTAAAAAATTAATTGAAATATCCAGTCAACAACAACAGGGCTAGGGTTCGTCTGTAAATTTATTTTACAGTTACGAACCATTGTGCCGCATCTGTTTAGTAATAAGATGCGGCTTAAAAATTATATGTTTAAATTATTTTCAGGTTCTGCTAATCCTAAACTTACTGTTGAAGTTTCAAATCTACTCAACGTTCCTATTTCTAAATCAGAGGTTACCCGTTTTGATAATTCTGAAATTCGAGTAATGATTCAGGAAAAAGTAAAGGATGAAGTATGTGTAATCCTTCAACCAACAGCTAACCCAACCGATACACATTTAATGGAGTTATTCTTTTTTGCCGACGCCTTAAAAAGAAGACAGGTAAAAAAAATAATTGCTTTTATTCCATACTTCGGATACGCACGTCAAAATCGTGAACATCGCCCTGGCGAATCGGTTTCAGTCAATGTTATTATTCGCTTTATCGAAGAGATTGGTTTTAACCAGGTCTATACTTTTGATCTTCACGATGACGGTACTGAAGGAATTTTTTCAATTCCTTTCAAAAACCTTTCAACATTTTCAATTTTAGGAAAGCAGGTGGCTCATTATTTAAAAGATAATAAAAATACCGAAAATGTTGCAATTGTTTCACCCGATCAAGGTGGAGTAGAAAGAGCTCAGATATTTGCCGAAAATTTTTTTCATACAAGTGAAGTGGATATTGCCGTTATTGAGAAAAGGCGGAACCTTGATAAAATCCACCAGTCAAAGGCTCTTAATTTGTATGGTGAAGTTAAAGGTAAGACTTGCATCATTGTCGATGATATTATTACTTCCGGGGGCACATTAGTTCACGCCGCTGAATTTTGTCTTAAACGAGGAGCTAAACGAGTCCTTGCCTGCGTTGTTCACCACGATTTTTCCCCAAATGCTGCTGAAATTCTTGAAAAAAGTAAAATTGAAAAAATATTTATGAGTAATACGATCGCCTTAAAACCGGAACAGAAGTTTTCTAAACTGAAAGAAATTTCTATCGCCCCATTGATCGAACAAGAGCTTAAGAAGCTTATTTAAAATTGACCTCTTCCCTCGATCGCTTTCTTTAGGGTCATGTAGTCGGCATATTCCAAATTTGCCCCCATCGGTAACCCGTAAGCGAGTCTGGAAATTTTTAATTTTTCTCCGCCAGCCGGCGGATTAATTTTTAATTTATTTTTAATATATACCGCTGTTGCTTCTCCTTCCATATCCGGATTCGTCGCCAAGATTATTTCTTTGATTTCTGTACGGAACGGTTTATAACCGTTCCCTACAAGACGATTAATCAATTCTTTAATTTTAATGTCGTCGGGCCCCATCCTATTTAACGGGTCGATTTTCCCATGAAGGACATGATAAACCCCGTTATAGATCCTTCCCTGTTCAAAGGAAAGCAAATCTAAGACTGTTTCGACAACGCAGATTATCGAAGGATCCCGTTCATTATTCTCACAAATATCACATGCTTCTTTTTCGGTAAAATTAAAACAATTTTTACAAAGCTTTGTTTTTGATTTCAGGCTTGAAATATTTTCAGCAAATTCTTTTAAATCCTCCTCTGGTAAATTCAATAAGAAAAAAGCTAAACGATTAGCCGTTTTTTCTCCAATACCGGGAAGGCGTTCTAAAAATAAGGAAATGTTCTTGAGACTATTAGGTAGAGATGACATATGTTAATTATTTTATATATGTCATTCCCGCGAAGGCGGGAATCCAGACTAAAATAACCTCTTAAATGTAATTGTAGACTGGATCCCCTCCTACGAGGGGATGACAAGTAACTAATTCAAAATTTTATAGTTTTATAACCTCTGCCACAATTAATGGTTTTCTCCCGGTTGCTTTTCTGAAAAATTCCTCAAGGTTTTTTATTACTTCATATTGCATCTTACCAGGATCAAATGTTTTATCATTTCTTGCCAGAAAAACATCCTCGATTATTTTTTCAGCCTGTAAATATAACCTACCTTCCTCTTTTTCAAAAATAAAACCTCTCGAAAATATTTTTGGCTTACCGATCAAAATTCCTCTGTTATCAACCGTGGCAATTGCAAAGACGATTCCATCGGTTGCCAAAGTTTTTCTGTCCCGAAGTATTACGCTTCCAACATCTCCAATACCGTAGGCGTCAACATAAATATTTTTTGTCTCAACTTTTTCACCTTTATAAGCTTTATTTTTTACAAACCAAACTGTTTCGCCTTCATTTAATGAAAAAACGTCGTTTCTCTTATATCCTAGTTGTTCAACCAAATTCTCATACTGTTTTTGGTGTCTTATCGTTCCTCCAATAGGAATAAAATATCTTGGATTTGTAAATCTCATTAAAAATTTTAGATCTTCTTGATTACCGTGTCCTGAGGAATGTAGCTGATCGGCGATATCGGAATACACTACATCAGCTCCTTCTTCCGACAATTGTTCAATCGTTTCGTAAACTCCGTTTTCGTTACCTGGGATCGGGTCGGATGAGAAAATAATTTTATCACCAGTTTTAATGGCAATGTTTTTATTCTGCCGGTCTGCCAACTTTGATAGGGCAGATCCGTATTGTCCCTGTGAACCAGCAACAATCAGACAGATTTTACCAGCCGGTAATCGTCCAACCTCTTCCTCTTTTATAAAAAAACTTTGAGGAATTGGTAAATATCCAATGCTTGCGGCAATCTTTGTGTTTTCTCTCATTGATCGGCCCAAGAAACAAATTTTTCGGTTAAATTTAATAGCGGCATCGACACACTGACGAATACGGGAAATGTTTGAAGAAAATGTCGTCATAATAAACTTTCCTTTTGTTTTTCTCATTTCATCTTCAAATGTTTGACCAACAATATTTTCTGACAGCGTTAAACCTTCCCGCTCGCTTCCAAGGCAGTCTGACAATAAACACAAAACTCCTTCATGACCTGCTTGAGTAATTTTATAAAAATCTGGACTTGGGCCATATGGAGGTGTAAGATCCAATTTAAAATCTGATCCGTGATATATAGTTCCAACCGGTGTTCTTATTATGATATGGGTGGTGTCGGGGATTGAATGGGTCATTTTTAAATACGAAACTCTAAAATCTCCGAACACATATTCTTTATTAAAATCAACCCTATTGACTAAAATTTTTTTATGTTTGTCCTTAAACTTATTTTCGATAAACATTGAAGTTAACAAACTTGCATAGACCGGTGGTCGTCCTAAATCATCATAAAGCAGGGGAAGGGCTGAAGTATGGTCTTCATGTCCGTGAGTTATTAAAATAGCCCTTATATACTGCTTTTTATCCATTAAATATGTAATATCCGGAATGACAAAGTCAACTCCTAATTCTTTTTCCTTTGGAAAACCGATTCCGCAATCAACTATGACAATGTCTTTTAATTTATCGTCGTTGTACATTTCATACACATACATGTTTTTGGTAACGCCGACTATGCCTCCTAAGGGAACGAAGTGAAGCTTATAAGTAATCATTTATATTTAAAATATTTATAATTGCTATAATTATTATACTCTATGAAAAAAATTAGCGAAAAACAAATTAAAAACAAACTATCAGAGGTCATGGATCCGGAGTTAAATATTTCAATTGTCGATTTAGGGCTAGTTTACGGAGTTAAACTGATCAAAAGCAAATTAAAGATTACAATGACGCTGACTACTATTGGTTGCCCGCTGTTTTCTCTAATTGAAACTCAAATTAAAGACAAGGTTAAAGAATTGGGCCTTAAAGATGAAAATATTAGCCTTGAATTAACTTTTGACCCGCCCTGGTCGATGGAAAAGATGAGTAAGAAGGGCAGGGCAATGTTGGGAATATAACTATGGCTAAAAACACTATTTTGGGAGATGCGTTTGAACAGTTGGCTGAATTAGGAACTTCAACTGCCAAACATACTGTTAAATCGGTTGCTCAAATAATAAATCCTTTTGACAAAGCTGCTGGAAAAACCTCGGAGGTTAATCCTGAGCAAAACTCAGCAAAAACCTCGGAGGTTAATCGCGGAAAAAACCATACTCCCGTCAATTTTGATAAACTAAAAAATAATTTTCAGGACAAAGATAAACTCCAGGCAGAAGCTTTGAGTAGACAGTTTTTTCAGAATGTAAAAAGAGAAGATGAAAAAATTCTACAACGACAAGAAATGGAAGTAGTTCAGAAAAAAAGACAGGAAGAATATGAAGAGCAGGAGAAAAAAAGGAGAGAACAACAACGAAAATCACAAGGACAGCAAATCATTTCTGTTGGTAAATCAAAACGTGGTGTAGCGGTACGAAAAAAAACTTCTGAACAACAACATGTAGAAAACAAACCTGCTTCAGGAAAGCAATGATATAATTATCAGCACGGGATGTAGTTCAGATGGTAGAACACACGGTTCGGGACCGTGAGGTCGTGAGTTCAAGTCTCACCATCCCGACTT
>CAZMBH010000010.1:0-23469 GCA_964564535.1 uncultured Gammaproteobacteria bacterium | reverse complement strand
GCTAATATTAATTCTATGTAAAATAATTTCTTCTCCTACTTTTGTTGTTTCATACTGATTTTTATTATCATTTTTTATAAATGATTCAACATCACCTTCTTTTCCTACAATCCAATTTATTTCTTTTAACAAAACTCTTTTTTTCAATGTTTCTCTACTAATAAATAGATTACTATCGCGCGCACCATCTGGAGAAGACAAAATGTGACGATCGGAATAATAAATCGTTGTTGGATAAAGCTGATCAAGCCTGACAATAACATCATTATCTTTAGTTAACTCATTTAGTTTAATGCTAACTGCCTTGATTGTTTCAGGCCCATTTGCATCAATGATAGGTTTGATATTTATAGTTAAAGTTTTGTAGGAGATATAAAAAGATATCAATGAAAAAAATACGATTAAAACATATCCAAACTTAATTTTGTTGAATATTTTCAATAGATTAAAAGTTGCTAAGGCCGCGAGTAGTGACCAAAAAGGCATGGCTGGTAACAGATACCAATTATTATTTCTGTCAGTGAAACTTAGTTGAACAAGCAATCCTAATGTAAACACTATTTGAACAAAATATTTTTTATCCTTTAATTTAATCAATGCAATTATCGCTCCGGTTAGGACTAGCCAAAAAAATCTTCGTTGAAGAGAATAATATGCGTAGTTAATATAATTCATTTTAAAATTAGAAAGTGCAATTTTTGAGACACCCTGATCAGCGTTAAATAAAAAATATTGATAAAAACTTGGTCCAATCTTAGATGTTCCAAGATACAACCAAATTCCGATGGTTATTAAAAATATAGATATTAGTTTTAAATAATTAGGAATATTTGAAATAATTTTTTTATTTTCATAAATAATTTCTAAAATAATAAAGGTTAGTAAAGGAAAGAGAACAAGGGTTAGTTTAGCAAGGTATATTAGGCCTAAGATTAATCCGATAAGAAAATATCTATTTTTTCTTTTGCTAATGATAAGAAAATAAAATACTACAAAAAGTAGCGTTAATAACGAATCAAGATTGCCACTACGGGCTCTCCAGATAAATAAATTATTAAAGGCGAGTGTACTGAAACTAATTAGAGCAGGAATTAAACCAAAACTACGATAAGAATAAAGCATTATAATAATAATTGTAATAAAACCGCTTAGGGCGGAAGTAAATCTGAAGGAAAATTCTGACAGTCCGACAATTTTAGTAACGATTGTACTAAGCCACATATATAGCGGGGGTTTATCAAGAAAGACGGCCCGATTCCAATATGAGACAAAAAGTTCTTTACTTCTAAACATGTGTCGGGTCACATCCGCATACCAAGCTTCGTCCCAGTTTTCTAAAGCAGCAGATCCTACCTTATAAAAACAGATATAGAAAGCTAAAAAAGAACAAAGGGCTAAGATGAGATAAGAAAATATAACAGTTCTGGATTCCTGCCTATGCGGGAAAGACAAGATGCTCATTCAAAAAATAATTTTTAATTAGATGAATTTTTGTTCTGAAGGGAGAGTATTTCAATCCAAAAATTAATCTATTTTTTCTTTGATACTTTTGGTGAATAAGTGATCCTGGACCTTTTGTTGATTGAGCATTTTTATGCCAAATAACAAGCTTGGGATTATAAATTACTGGGACACCTTTTCTTTTAGCTTGCTCGCAATAATCAGCATCTTCAAAATAAAGAAAGTATTTTTCATTCCAATAACCGACTTTATCGACGACTTCTTTATCAAAACATAAAAGGCAGCCGGTAACAAAATCGGTCTTTTCAATTTTGTCAAACTGCCCGTGGTCAACTTCATCAACGCCTCGGTGTTTGATAAAAACATTGTTCCAGTCAATTGTTCCTCCTGCATACCAAAAAACTTTTCCTAAATCCGATTTATTGTACCTTGACTTGTGATATTCGAAGCCGGGAGCATAGTATATTTTTCCTCCAATAATTGAATTGGGATGAGAAATAAAAGATTTTTGTAGTTCTTCGACAAAATTTTCAGCAACTATAATATCGTTGTTTATTACGCCGTATAACGAAATTCCATCTTTCTCTGCTTGAGCAAGACAAAGGTTGATACCGTGCGAATAACCTTTGTTTTTACCAAAAATTACAGTTATAGGTAAACCCTGAGTTTCTATTTTTTCTCTCGTTGTTGAAAGATCGGCAATGTAGATATAAAAATTATTACTGCTTTGTTTTTTAAGACTGTCAAAAAGATCTTTTAACACGGAGTAGTTTTGATATACCACTATGATAAGCGCGACACGATTATTCATAAATTAATGACGGTGATGTCGAGCCAAAATTTATCTTTAACAAAATTTTTATCTTTTTCCCGATAGTCAAAGACACCAATAGCTTTTTCCATTTCACTCCCAGTAACGATAAAATTAATATATAGCTTTTGTCGATCCTTATATATTTGAATTTGATTATTTTCAATTAAAATATTAATATTTTTTAAATTAATTTTATTATTAAAAGTTGGATAAGCTACAAGAAATTCTTCACTCTTTAACCACTTACAATCATATTTAAGGAAAGGATTTTTTTTCTTATCGTAAGTAAAAACCCCAGGACAATAGAACTCTCTCATTTTCCAAAACTCCTGGGTGTTAATGTGCTTTTCTTTAACCGTCTTAGTAATAAAGTTATTCAATAGACTATCATTGCGAACATTAAAAAGTGAAGGTAATATTTTTGGTTCTAAGAATGAATATAAACTAATAATGGCAACAACTGATATAATGTAAAAAGCGGTATTTCGATTCATATCTATGAAATTCAAACTGTCAAAAACAGATATCTTAAATGCGCTAATTATTTTCATTATATCATTTTTATTTGTCTTAGATCTTTTTATAAGCAAAGGCCAACCTGCCTCATTTGATGAGCCAACACACATAACAAATATCGCGATGTTTTATAAAAGCATGAAGGAGGGACAATTCCATGTAACATGGACAGATGGTTTTGCAAACTATGGCATGCCAATTGGTATCATCGCACAGCAAGTTACTTCATACTTAGGTGGACTAATAAATTTTGTCGTTGGAAATGTTGTTACTTCCTACAATTTAGTAATACTAATTGGCGTTTTCTTATCTACCTTATTCTTCTATTTTTTTCTTCGACTGAATTTCAGAGAAAAAAGCTCTTTAATTGGAGCATTTTTATTTCATTTTGCACCATATAGGATAATAAATATATATATAAGAGGTGATATTCCTGAATTTTTTGCCGGTGTATTTTTACCTCTAATTCTTATCGGTTTATATTTTATAGCCAATAAGAAAACTCTTCCCGGATTTATTTTGTTAACACTCTCCACGTCATTTTTGATTCTTACTCATCCGATGATGGTTATCGTGTATGGATTTATTATTGGGCCTTATTTTTTGTATTTATGCTATAAAAATACGAGCATTATCAAATTTTGTCTTATTTCATTCCTTGCTTTTATACTAGGTTTTGGACTTACTGGGTATTATATTATTCCACTTATATTAGAAATTAAATATTTTTATTATGGTTTAGCGGCAAATCACGCAACCCCTAACCAGTATATGTCTCTTATCAACTTTATAGATCCAAACTGGTATTATTTTTATAAAAATGACATTTTTCCAAGAGGCCATTTTATTAAATCCGGGTTATTAGAGTCGGCAATCTTTATGGGAGGATTAATTTATTTAGGTTGGCTTTCGATCAAGAAGAAAAAAATTACCATTGACTTTCTTTTATTATCGGTGACAATTGGAATAACTCTAATCGTTTTAATGACCAAAGAAGCCTTTCCAATTTTTCTGAAGATCAACCTTATTTCTAATATTCAACATCAATGGCGATTATTTTCTTCTTTTATTTATATTCCACCTTTGATTTTGGCATATATCATGGATAAAAACGAAAAAAAGGTTTTATTCATCATATTAATCATCATATGCTTATTGAGATTTCCACAGTTATATGGGAAAAATTATACGACACATCAACAATCAGAATATTTTTTCAATCCCGTAAATTTGCACGCGAATGTAATGAATACTGTTTGGACAGGACCAACACAAGATTATCCAATCAAAAAAAATAAAGGTGAAGTTATTGAAGGGAAAGGGCAAATTTTAATGCAACAGATAACCAATATTCAAAGAACGTACAATGTTCAAGCAGATACCGATATTAGAATGGCCGATTATACATTTTATTTTCCTGGATGGAAGGCATTCATTGATGGAAAAGAGACAGTAATTCAATTTCAGGATCCTACCTATAGAGGAGTTATAACATATAATGTTCCAAAAGGAACGCATAAGATTCAAGTTAAGTTTATAAATACAAAAGCTCGTCTATTTGGAATGATAGTTGCAGCGATATCTATTATCGTGCTAATATGTAGTATATTTATCTTAAAAAAGATGAATCGGTCTTAGTAACTTATGAAGGATCTTTTTCATTATTTTTTCATTTGGATATTCTCAAACTTATTATTTATAATGTGAGTTTGCCAAAGCATTCCACAAACTATTAGTACAAAACCAATATATTGTTGAATGCTAACTGCCTCCTTTAGATATACTACCGATGCAACGAGAGAGACCAAAGCGGTTAATGGTAAAAAAGACGAGGCAACTGAAACAGGAATTTTTTTTATTGACGTATACCAACATAAAGCAACAATCGCCGCAATTATACCCAGAAAAAAACCAATAGAAACGCTCTGATAACTAAATAAACTAATAGCATTTTTATTTGTAAAAAAAGTGAATAATAAAAGCATCATTCCCCCAAAAAATTGTCTTCCAGCTAGAATTAAATTAACATCGACTTTTTTATTCAAAAGTGTCTTTCCAATAAAATGAGAAATTTGGAATATTAAAGGTGATAATAAAATTAAAATATCACCCAAATTTATATTTGAACCTCCTTTATAAACAATAATCATCGCTCCAAGGACCATGAGTAAAGTTGCTAATACTTGACCACCGCTGATAACTTCTCCTAAAAAAATTGCTCCCAAAATAAGTGAATAAATAGGTTCTGATTGGAGTAGTAAACCTGTATTTGTTCCGGAGGTTAATTTTGTTCCAATAAATAAAAACGCTTGGCCAACGGCAGTGAATAAAGCAACAAAAATTAAAGTCCTTAATATTTTAATTGAAAATAATTGAGATAATTCGTTCTTAGCAATAAGCTGAATAATAAATGGAATTGAGGCGGTTAATGTAGAAATACTTACCAATAACATCGGGTTTAAACCCATAATATATTTATGGGTAAATATTGGGTATAATCCCCATAAAATCATTCCTGTAAAAAGAATTAAATAAGTCTTGTTAAATTTCATTTGTGTATTTTACCATAACAATTATTTAGTATGTTCAACAAAAAATTGCCAAATATCATGTAAAAAAAAGGCAGAATAAGAATAAAATATCTATCGAAAGGTGCCTGAACTCCCAGATAAATTAAATAAGCAATCGGGATAAATGAAATTAAAAATTCTTTACCAAAGTTTTTTTTAATAAAAAGAATGACTAAATAATATGATGTTGTTATAAACATAACTGGCCAAAATGGCGACCATATCTCTGATTTAATCATCGTTTTATTTCCCCACCAACTTTTTAAATACCCGGTTAAGAACAATAATAAGGAGGAGCCGAAAAATTGTGATGTTGAATGATAAAGCCAGTATTTGACTGTTTTTAATTCAAAAAAAATGATGTTAAAAAATCCTTTTGCATCAAAAAATGCCTTAGTGTAAATGATAGAAAAGGCAACAAAAGAAGTTATAAAATGAACGGCGACATCTTTCAAATCTAATTTTTTCTTCAAAATAAAGTAAATATCAAAGATCAAAACAAAAAACAAACTCCCGATCCAAAACTTCGAGGCGAAAAGAATTCCAAGTAAAATACCGGGAAGAAAACTCTTTGCTGTTTTCTTTTTCAAGATTAAATAAAAAAACAGCAAAATAAAAACCGCCTGACCCAGATCAAGCAATGCCTGTGACGATATACCAATAAAAAGAGGGTCAAAAAGTAAAAGTAGGGAAGCAAATAATGCTGATAAAAAAGAATTAAATATTATAAAAGAGGTCATATAAGTTAAAAGTAATAGAGTGACCCCAAAAATTATCTGAATAAAAAAAGGATTTTTGAAAAGTAAGATTGAAAAGCCGTATAAATATTTAATAAACGGAGGATGCTGGAAATTAAATGTGGTCGGATTATTTCCTAACGCATACAAATAGCCCGACGCAATATGTATTTCGCTATCAGAAAGAAACAAACGTTTTCCAGGCACTTCATGCGGAATATCCTGAGATAACATGTAACGGGATACAAGTTCATTATTAAATTTATAATAGAAAATTTTTTTATGGGATTGAAATAGAATTATTAAGTACAGCACTACCAGCAATAGAATAGTTATCGTATGTTTCATAATATTTTTTTTTGCAGAAAGCTCTTGAGCTTGGAAGATATAGAGTGATTAGTCCAATGGTATGATTCAATGACTCCCTGTTTAAAAAATTCATACGGTTTTAAATGAATATCCGACTCTTTAGTATTAAATTTATTTAATTCCCAAAGATAAATAAATACAAGCAACGGATAAAACATTTGTAACGTAGCGAGAACAAATCCGTGCATTCCGTCTTCATATCCTTTTTCGGCATAGAATCTGCTGATAAATTCAGAAATCGACATTTTTATTGCGTCTGAAATTGTTAAATTCGTTGAATTTTTATAATTCTCGCCTGCTTGAGATTTAGCATAGCGGTTCATTTTCTCGATATATTGAGATATTGATTGGTAATTATTATGAATGATTGCGTTTTTTTCATCAGGCTCAATTTTAAATCCGTTTCCGGTTAATTTAGGCTGGGAATGAATTTTTGTCTGCCATACGGCATTCGGTTTTTTAAACAACCTAGTTTGATAATCTGGCCACCAACGGCTATGTTGGATCCATTTATTAAAAATAATGTTTTTTCTGGGGATGGAAATGTAATCGTACTTTTTATATAACAACTTAAGATTGGTTGATAAAGATTCAGGTAAAACTTCATCCGGATCAAGGAATAAAACATAATCATTCTTAGCGTATGATTTCATCTCCTCCCTGATCAACTCAACATAGGGGACAGATTTATTTATATTAACAATCTTGATCAAAGGATTGTTTTTTAGTTTTTTTAATAGACTTTCATCAATTCCTAAGTTTCCGATAATTATTTCTTCAGCAATTTTTTTTACGGAATCAATTGATTGAAGCAGATAAGGTGGGTTATCTTTGGCAACAATTATGGTTGATATCATAGCTATGCATGAAATAATGACCTTACTTCATTTATAAGATTAATCTTAAATAATAACAAGAGGACTGTAAAGTATGTAATGGACCCGATTAAAATATTGACGGCTAACGTTATGTAATTTACAGGAAAACATATCTGCATTATCAAGACAATACAACCCATGATAATGGCACTGATAACCGGTCTGTGTGTTGATTTTACAAAGTTGAAAGGTAATATTTTTTTTGCCTGCAATATTACTAAAACAAACGTACTGGATAATATTAATTGGGCAACAGGAAAACCGTAATAATTAAATAGAGAAGTTAATATGGTTGTAAGTACCCAAACCATTCCCGTCCAGACGAACATGAACATAAATGAAATCCTTACTTTTCCCAGCGCATTGAAAAGATTCATAAAAGGAGTTGAGTATGAGGAAAACAATGACGACAGACAAAAAATGTAAAAGATCGGTAGAGCCGGCTGCCATTTTTGATACTTTGGTATAAGTTCAACGAAAGAACTCATCATTATCATTAGGCCGACAATTGATGGGGCGAGAATAAGAGTTTGATAGTGAAGAATTTTATCAATAAGTTCCGATACTTTTTTTGAATCGTGTTGTATACGGGAAATAACAGGAAACAAGACTCTGCTTAAATTATCCATAACAATCCTAATTGGCGCCTCAGCCCACTTTTTTGCCCAACCGATGTACCCGAGAGCTTCAAAACCAAGTATTTTTCCAAGATACAGAATAATAAGGTCATCCTTAAATAAGGCTAAGAACGAACTTGCCTGAAAGGGGAGTCCGAAGGAAAGCAGCTGCCTTAAATTTTTAATAGAAATTCCAATTTTTGGTTTCCAAAAAGACAAAGAATATATCATGATAACCCCAATAATCGATCTAAAAAATACCGCATAAACAAAACTCATCAACCCGAATTTAAGTACGGCTAATATAATCACCGTGGAGTAAAAAACAATATTTTCAACTACCTGGACGAGAACAATTTTCTGAAATTGAACTTTTCTTTCTAAGAAAATCGACGGGATGGTTTTGAGTGAAGAAAGAAAGAAAGATAGTAATAATGCCCAATATAAATATATTCCTTCCGTTGGAAGTTTATAAAAATTCATAATAATAGGAGTTAACGAATAAGCGATAAAGATAATCAGTAAAATAAGAATCTGTTGAACTGTAAATGTCGTTTTTACATCGTCATCAGTGATTTCCTTTTTTTGAATTAAAGATGCGGCTAGACCAATGTCCGAAAAATAGTTTAATACAGAAATCATTGAGAGAATGGCTATATATATACCAAAAACCGCCGGAGAAAGTAAAATTGTCACAACTATATTTGCCGTTAAACCTAAAAACGCGGAAAAACCACTTTGGAAAAAAAGACTTAAAGTTGAGATAACCGTTTTCCGTTTTAATTTTTCCATATTTAAGGTTTCGTGGGCTTTTTAAAAATATAAAATAATAATAAAAAAATTGTAATAACCGATATCATATTCCCAACTTTCTCAATTTCTGTTTCCCCATAACTTATTTTGACATTTTTATTCGGAAAATATTCAGGAATTGATAAAGCTACCTTATTTTCAATATATTCCTGCGAAAGGAATTTTTTTTCAAAAGCTTTGTTGCTAATATCTTTACCGTTGAAGTGCTTTCCATTAATAATGAGAACAGAAATTACTATAAAAATAATAAAAAAATTCTTCAATGGTATTTTTAATTTATGGAAAAAATAAACCGATAAAAAAGCAATTCCCAGCAAAGATATCCCTATGAAGCGCCATGGAAATTGAATAACCGACATCAAAGGGGAAAGAAAATCCCAAATAAACTGTGACTGATAGGTAGTCAGGAAAAGCAATAATATAGTAGAGACTACAAAATATAACAATATCGATCGTATTTGGACGTGTTTGTCATCCCCGTGAAAACGGGGATCCAGTGCTTTTTGTTCTGGATTCCCGCCTACGCGGGAATGACATTTAAGATAGTTAAATGCGAAAATGGTAATTCCTAGAATGAAAAAAATAACTTGGATTTTGCCGATCATAAAAGACATACCATCTTCAATACAGCCAGCCGTTGATCCGCCGAATCCCCAGGGCGAAGTCCAAAGCTGCCACCAACATAAGAAATGGTCATGAAAGTTGGTTTTTGCAGCCATTTCCTTGGCGATCGTATACTTCATCTCAGTCAAAGCCGGCAACCAAAAATAGGCAGTTAATAAAAGAGAAGAGCCGATCATCATAAAGTTTTGTTTCTTATTCTTCAGAAGGAAAGAAAATACTATTAATATAGGAATTGAAATCAGAGAATAGATATTATGGCTGGTGAAAATAAAAGATAGTATCAAGGCACCAAAGAAAAACCCAAGTTTATTCGGTTTTTGACTATTTACAAAAATAAAATAAAATCCCAAAGGGAAGATGGCTAAAAACCAGATTTCGGCAAGGTTACCGCGGACAAAGATATCAATAGGAAAATACAAAGATGTGATGTAAAAAATTCCTCCAAGTAATGCCGGATAAAAGTCAAAAAAAAGTCTAAAAAAAAGATAGGCACTCAAAAAAGCAGTCAACAATGCTAGCAGAAAGGACAGTTTAATTGAGTTGATAATATTAAAACCAGTCATATTGATAAGAGAAGTTATCCAGTAGGAAAAAGGTGAGTAGAAATTGAAAACAGGGTAGCCTTTTTTTTGATTAAAATCATAAGCGATTCGAGGAGGTATTTTTAGTTTTTTCAGATTGGAAGTAAATTGCTGGATTCTTGCAGGTTGAGTTTCATCATGGAACTGGAACATTGTTGGAGAAAAAAGATTTAGATTCCTTCCGAAAAAAACTATCATCAATATGATTGAAAGAAAAAAAACAAGTGTTTTTATTTTATTCATACGGCTATCTAATTATATCGTATATTTCTTCTAAATTGATTGTTAGGTCTTGTTTTGCGTCATCCCCTTGAAGAAGGGGATCCAGACTATAATTACATTTTTAGAATGGAATATTCAGGCTGGATTCCTGCCCCATCTACAAATATAGGGTAACTTTATAAAAAGAAAGAGAGAAAAAAATGATAAAATCAATAATAGGTATGCCAAAAATAAAAGATATTCCAAAAATAGATCGTCCAAGAGAAAAATTTCTTAAAAAGGGACCTGATGCGCTTTCAAAAAGTGATCTATTAGCTATTTTATTGGGAAGTGGGATTAAAGGGAAAAATGTTCAAAAACTTTCAGAACAAATAATAAGTAAATTCGGTAAAACATTTTTAAATATAAAGGTTGATGATTTATTGCAGATTTCTGGAATTGGACAAGCAAAAGCACTACAAATTGTTTCGGCGATTTCTTTAGTAAAAAGATTCTATGATGAAAGAAGTACGGCTGATATTTTTATTAAAAACTCAAAAGATGTTTTGAACCTTACTTATGACTTGCGAGACAAAAAAAAAGAATATCTTGTTTGTTTATATCTTGATGCAAGGAATACTTTGATAAGAAAAGAAATTATTAGCATTGGATTACTTGATAAGGCATTAATTCACCCAAGAGAAATTTTTTACCCTGCTGTTGAATTAAATTCAGCAAGTATTATTTTAATTCATAATCATCCTTCTGGAGATCCAACTCCAAGTAAAAAAGATATTGAAATCGTAAAAAAAATATCCCAGGCTGGCGAAATAATGGGAATTGCTGTCATAGATTTCATTATTACTGCAGATAAAAAAAATTACAGTTTTTATGAAAAATTAAAAAATAAGGATGATAATTTTGATTATGTGGCAGATGGAGTTCAAGGGACACTATTCTCTTTATTAGAAATTGAAAAAACTTCCTATGAGGTCAGTGCGGAAAGAATTCAGGAAACATACTTTTATATTCCACAAATAAAAAAAAATTACTTTCAATTACAAAATCGTAGATATATAGGCAGTAAGCACAAATTAATACAATGGATTTTTTCTATAATCAATAGAGAGTGTGAAAAAGGAAATTCCTTTGCTGATATTTTTGCAGGTACAGGAGTTGTATCTGCCGTAGCCGCAAGGCATTATGAAAAAATTATATTAAATGATTTTTTATATTCAAACTATGCAATATATCAAGCGTTTTTCAGCAATGAAGATTGGGATAAAGATAAAATTGATAATGTGATTAAGAATTACAATAACATTAATTCTGAAAATCTAGAAGGTAATTATTTTTCCCAACATTTTGGTGGTAAATATTTTAGTTTAAATTCATCTAAAATAATTGGATTTATTCGGGAAAATATAGAGGAAAATAAAAAAAATTTAACAAGAAAAGAATATTACATTCTAATTGCATCATTGTTGTATTCAATTGATAAAATAGCTAACACTGTTGGCCATTATGACGCATATTTTAAAAAAAGTTATATTGAAGACGGGTTTTTTATGAGGTCAGTAGACCCGGTCAATGTAAAAAATGTAACTATTTTCAGAGAAGATGCAAATCTTTTAGCAAAAAAAATAAAAGCAGATATAGTTTATATTGACCCTCCATATAATTCTAGACAATATAGTAGATTTTATCATGTACTAGAAACTTTGACTAAATGGGATAAGCCAAAATTATATGGAACAGCGTTAAAGCCCGACCTTGAAAATATAAGTGACTATTGTAAGGTAGAAGCTAAACACAGGTTTGCTGAATTAGTAAGAGATATTAATGCTAAATATTTAGTCGTATCATATAACAACACTTATGAATCTAAAAGTCATTCATCAATAAATAAAATAACACTTAAGGAAATTAAGGAAATTTTAGTAAAAAAAGGAATGACTAAAATTTTTGAAAAGGATTATAGACATTTTAATGCCGGTAATACGGAATTAAAAAACCATAAGGAATTTTTATTTGTCACAAAAGTTAATCATGAATAATAAAATCAAAAGGTCTCCTCTGTTTTATGTTGGAGATAAATATAAATTGATGAGTCAATTAGTCGATTTATTTCCAAAAAAAGTAAATAATTTTTATGAACCTTTTGTGGGTGGAGGAACAGTATTTTTGAATGTTAATGCAAATAAATATTTTCTAAATGACATAGATAAAAATCTTATTAATATACATGAATTTTTAACAAAAAATTCTAATAACACAAATAATTTTTTTAAAAAAGTTGAAAAAATAATATATAAATATAATTTATCTAGGTCTTATAAAGAAGATATTATTCCAGAGATACTAAAAAAAGAATGGAAAAAAACATATTTTGCTAGATTTAACAAAGAAGGATATGAAAAATTAAGACTACACGTTAACGAAAATAAAAATAATAATCCTCTCATTTTATACATTTTGCTCATTTATGGATTTAATAGAATGTTAAGATTTAATGGTGGAGGAAAATTTAATCTACCGGTAGGAAATGTTGATTTTAATAAAAATGTCGTTAATGCGTTAAACGGTTACTTCGATTTTGTGAAAAACAAAAAAGTAATTTTAAGTTCACAAGATTTTAGAATATATTTTAAAGTAGAAAAATTTTTTAATAATGATTTTGTTTATTTGGATCCTCCATATATAATATCGGCAAGTGAATATAATAAATTTTGGAATGAAAAATCGGATAAAGATTTATTAGACATAATTGATCAACTTGATAGGCAAAATGTTAAATTTGCATTATCAAATGTAACTCATTACAACGGATATAAAAATGAACTTTTAATTGAATGGATGAAGAAATATAAAGTTTATAAAATAGTAAGTAATTATATTAGTTATCATAATAATAAAAAAAAGAAAATAAAAGAAGTATTAATTACTAATTACTAGTTATGAAAATTCGTAAATCAGAATATAAGCCGTTATTATTCACTACTACTCTTCGAAATCCAGAAAGATTGAAGTGGTTTTTAGGAGTATTAAAAAATTATAATGGTCAAATACTAACTAATGAATTGGCAAATAAAATAGCTGGGGAAATAATAAAAATTGGATTATACAAACCAACAAATATAAATTTATTAATAAAAAGCAAAATAAAAACAAAAGAGTCTCTGACGGACAATGAAGTTACCAAGATTCTTAATGATAATCCTCAAAATCATAAGGAAGCTGGATTTGATAAAGGGTGGCCCTCGAGATTTGATACATGGTTTAAGATCGCAAAAGAACTGGGCTTCGTTTATTACAAAATCGGTGAAAAAATTAGATTTTCTAAAGTTGGCTTAAGATTGGTCGATGATGAACATCCTGAATTTGAACAACAAGCATTTCTTAACGCCTTTGTGAAATATCAAACCAACAGTCCATTTAGGCGAGTATTAAATGAAAATGTTCCTTTAATACTTTTACTTGAAGTTATCTCAAAATTAAATAAAGATGAAAATTTTAATGGAAGTGGTATTTCAAAATTAGAATTACCGTTAGTCATTTTTTGGAAAAATAATGATTCGGAAAAATTATATAAGTTAATAAAAGAAGTCCGAAAAAAATATAGATATAATCCAAGTTGGGAAGTGATTGTTGATATTTGTACAAATCAAATATTGGAAGGAAAATTTAAGAAATTTGATCCTAAATCAATCATGGTTGATTATCCTGACGAATTTATAAGAAAGATGCGATTAACTGGGTTGATTTCTCTTAGAGGCGCTGGTCGCTTTATTGATATAAATAAAAACGAACAGAAAAAAGTAGATTACACACTTGACAATTATTCTAAATATAAGAAATATAAAACAGATAAGGAATATTTCGAATACATGGCAAAAATTGATGAGAATTTGATTCATTCTGAAAGTAAACCAACTAGTGCCGAGGAAAGAGATAAGTTTCTAGTTAAATGGGTTAATATTTACCCTTGGAAAATAATTAAAGAAGAATTAATAAATTTAGAAAGTGAAAAATTAACTAAAGATAATATACTTAAATACCTTTCAAACCCAATAAGATTGGAATTCCTTGTTGTATTAGCGGTTAAATCAAAATTTCCTGATGTAAAAGTTATACCTAATTATCCATATGACGATGAAGGGCTTCCAACTTCAACTGCTGGAGGTGTAGGTGACAAAGGCGATATTGAATGCTACGAGGATATTAATGGAATTCTAATTGAAGTAACGATGACAAGAGGACGAACTCAAACTATTACAGAAGTTTGGCCAATAGCTAGACATTTACAAATGTTTAGCAAAAATAATAAAAATTCAATGTGTTATTTTATTGCTCCAAGCATATATAAGGATTCTGAACGTCAAATTGAATTTGTTAAAGAAAAAGATAATCTTTATATTCTACCGAAAACGATTGGAGAATTTTTGAAACATATAGATAATAAGGAAAATTTATATAACGAAGTTTAAATTTTTCACCTTAAATATTATTTACTAAAAATCAGGGGGTGCTTATATATGTTTAATCTTCCAAGTAAAAACAGGAACCCCCAATAGAGGCAACCGAATCCATATGTCATACTTCTGGAAAAATTAATTGATGAAGCCTCGGCAAAATATTTAGTTGGACAGCTCAGTTCTCCGATTTTAAATTTATGAGCCATGATCTGAACCAAGACTTGATTATCGAATATAAAATCGTCCGAATTTTTTTTGAAAGGAATAGTTTGTAACACTTTTTTGCTGTATGCCCGAAGTCCGGTGTGGTATTCTGATAATTTTGCCCCCGTCATCACATTTTCAGCAAAAGTAAGCATCCTATTGAAAATATATTTATAGAAAGGCATTCCAGCTCGGAGTGAATCACCGGACAAAATCCTTGACCCCAACACACAATCATATAAACCGGTTTTAATCATTTCCACCATAGGGGCAACTAATTCCGGGGAGTATTGATAATCAGGATGAACCATAACGACGATATCAGCTCCGGCTTTGAGTGCTTGTTCATAACAAGTCTTCTGATTACCTCCGTAACCGAGATTTTTATCATGAACAAAAACCTTAAGTTTAATTTTTTTAGCTAGTTTGACCGTATTATCTTTACTTACATCATCAACTAAGATAATTTCATCAGCGTAATTTTCCGGTATCGCATCAATAGTTTTTTGCAAAGTTTTTTCAGCGTTATATGCCGGTAAGACAACGATAACCTTATAATTTTTCATATTATTTTTCCAACCTCTCCAATAATACCATATCAAATCTGCTATTAATATTCCATTGTTTCAATAGGACGTTAGGTTTAAATGTAGAAACTTCATAAGAAGGATTAGATAGATATTTGTCATTCTCAGAGATTACAAAAAGATATTTATTATTGTAATAGTCATCATAATTGATATTATATCCGTCACGTTTCATAAAATATTTTACTACCCACGAAATAGTGTCAAAATAAGCAAGATTGGCGACGTTAAAATCACTTTTTAGATGGGTTGATTTAATAACATCATAAATACGTTTTTCGTCTAAATAATTCCATGGGCTAGCTGGTGCCCAAAACGCATGGACAGGTTTTTGAATGTTACTTGAAAAACCGTATAGGAAGACAGTTAGGCCAAAGATAATGATAAAAGAATATTTAACTTTGTTAATTATTTTTGAAAAAAGACCCAAAAAAACAGTAAGCAGCATAAACGATGGGGCAATATAATAGTGGGGCATAGTTATACCTCCGGGTCTATCTACCTTATCCCAATTTTGAATAAACAGCAGAATTGTATGGAAGTGATAAAACTGGTGACGAAACTCAAACACTATAAGAGGAAAAAAGCCAAGCATTATTCCGCCAATAAATACCAATATATTAATTGGTTTGATTTTTTTTATAAAGAAATAATATATAAAGATACCTCCGATAATAAGGACAAATTGGTAGTGAAATTGTAATAATATACCAAGCCAAAATGAGATAAGGAAAAATAACCAAGTTTTTTTATATTTTTTCTCACGATATATTCCCATAAAAAATATAAGCAAAGGAAGTAGAGATAATAAAAATGTTGAGTTCCATAAAAATCGTGTGTAATTAACAAAATAAGGGAGAAAGGAATAAATTATTACCATAATCCAAGCAGCTTTTTCATTGATCAGCTTTTTTATTCCAAAAAAGAGGGGAATGATCATGAATGCACAAAAAATCATAAAAAAATAAGAAGAGGAGATAGGGTCCCACTTTCCCAATAAGAGAAAAAAAAGATACATATAATAAATAAGTGGTCCCTGAAAAATATATCTGCCTTCATAGTTGGCTGAAATTTGAGGACCAATAAAAGTTATGACTCTATTTTTAAATAAACGCAGGGCCTCTATTCCACAAAAAGCCTGATCCCCAGACCAGTTTACTTGGTAGATGTAATGTAGTGAGCGTATCCCAATAAATAAACCAATAAATAATATAAGAAATATAAAGGTTTTATTAAATATGTGTTTCATAAGTTATTTAATTCTAATAGATAAATCGACGATGTTCCTCTAGGTTTTGAGTATGTTTTTATTAAAGTTAACGGTAAATCTGTAGGTGGAGTATTTTGATGTGAGATAACTACATAAACAAAATTTTTTTCTAACTCTTTTTTATTTTCTATAATTCGTTCATAATTGAGAGGCCAGTATCCTCTGATAAAAATCCGGTCACCGCTCTTCATATATACATTAAGGACGTCTCCCGTCATTCCAAAATCACCTTCAGCAAGAATAACAACGGGCTTGATTTGAGATTTAACTCTCGCATATTCCATTATTTCTTTGATTCCCCATCCGGCAGTCCAAGATTCCAGGTACTGTCCTTTGTCGACAGGAGGAAGGGGAATTTTTGTGATATTAAAGATAATATTGTAGTCGAAGATAACAAACGAAATAAATAACAAGAAAAGCAGCAAGAATCTTATTATTTTTTGTTTGAGATGAGTAATAAAAACAGTTGATGATATTAGTAAAAGGGTGGCAAAAAAAATAAGATAACGAGGAAACATAACGAGGGTGAAAAAACTTACGCCGATATACAATAACAAGATCCAACCACTAAAGAAAATAAATAGCCTTCTATTTTTCCCCCATAATAATAACCAACCGGCAACTCCAAATATTCCTAAAACAAAGCCCATTTCCCAAAATACATACAAGGGCAAAGTCTTAATATTATGAAAGAATACTAAAAAAGGTGATTTTAAAAAGTCAGAGAATGAAAGAAGAAAAACTTTATTTTTTTCCGTAACAAAATGCAAAAACGGAGACAACCGCTGAATATTATATATAACTAACGACATTCCAATTGTTATTGCAAATAAGAAATAAAAGTTAACAACTTTATATATATTTTTTTTGTTAAATGAGGAAAAAAACAAAATAGGACCAAGACCTCCCAATAGAAGAAAAACTTGGGCAGACGACTTTGTTAATAATGAGATTCCGCCCACAATTCCAAATAATAATGCCACATCTAACCGGATTGTTCTGGCTAGTAATATTGAGAAAAATAAAATCCAAATGAATCCCGCATTGACACCAGAATCAGATAGCGCCAATCTGTCATAAAAAAGAAAGTAAGGTGTGAATATATATAAAAGTGAACCTATATAGGCGCTCTTTTTATTAAAAAGATAAAAAAGTAAGGAAAAAATACCAATTAACGAAACCAGACCGGTACTTACGGCAAACAGTCGGCCGGCAAATAATGCGTTGTCTGGAAATAATTTTAAAAAAGGAATTGTTCCCCAAGTTTGAAGCGGTTGTTTACCGTCTGTTAGTGAGATAAAACGCCAGCTTGCATCATGCCAGGCAGTCTTTGCCCACTGGATGTATATTCCTTCGTCGTTAAAAATAGGAAATTTATCCAGATTAATCAATCGGGTAGCTACGAATAAGGATAATATCCCAAGCAATATAAGAATGTCTTTTTTTACAAAATGTTTGCGGATAAAATTGGATATATTTTCAACGATCATATCTTTAATCTTATTATTGTACAACAGTCAGCCAATTATTATTATTGCAAATTATTTTCTTATTTAAATATAAGGCAGGGATAACAATATTATTTTGGATATCCTTTTTGGAAATAATTAATAAAGGATATTGTTTGTATTTTTGAATAAAGTCCTCAACGAAATAAAAATAGTCGACCTTTCTTTGAATATAGTATACGAAAGAAGGGGATCCGCCGTAAAAAAACGATGAGGTGGTGTCATAGTGAGCCGCCTCTAAAACGTTTCTTATTTTACGTTCATCCTCATCAACTAAAAATGCAACCTTACCATATGAAGTTTTTGATATACATTTGGCCAAATCAATTCTTTCAGTAGAATCATTTAGTGTTTTTGAAAAAAAAGTTTGACTGGAAAAACTATAAAGAAAATAGACCATAATTCCTATAAAAAAAAGTATTTTGTATACTTTCTTTTTCAAAAATAAAAAAATATAAAGGGTCGAGAGGCAGATAAAGGGGAAAAACATTATAACGTACCAATAGATCTTAGTTTTCATAAATGTCAGGAAAATAAAGAAAGGAGCCGGGGCACAAAGTAATGAAATAATCAATATGTTCTTCTCATCAAAGAATTTTTTCTTCTCTTTAAATATCCTCATACTAACATTGATCATAAAAATGATATAGCCAACTACGAAGAGAATATTCATTAAACCCATTTTTTCCCAAAGATAGACGAGATAATAGAACTTGTTGCCTATATGAAGTTCTATCGGAACGGAGATCCTTTTAAGGACTTGACTTTGAAAATGATTATAAATAAATCCCTGTCCATACTTTAAAAGTCCGGCGATATACCATAAAGAAGGTAGTAAAAGAAATAAAATTTTTTTCCGTATATCAGATATTTGTTTCTGTGGTTTAGACAGGATTATTTTCCTAAATAAGAAGATTCCGGCGTCAATAAATAAAGGATACAATCCCAAGACGGATTTACTCCAAACTCCCAACGTTAAAAAAAACAGTTTTAACCAATATTGATCCCGGTAAAGCAAATATCCCATCCAGCCAATGGCAATAAGGGTATCGGAATTAAGGAGTGCTGACCGGTCCATGAATACCGGTGACCCAGCCAATATTAATACCGGGATAAGGGAAGCCATCAATTCTTCTGCCGGTTGTGCTTTTGATGAAGTAATTAGTGAAAAAAGTTTTTTTGCTGAGAGATAAGTAAGGATTAAAAGTATAAAAGCTAAGACAACCATACTCATCCTTGCCCAAAACTCCGAATAACCAAATATTAAGAATGTACCCGCAATTAAAATATGAGCTAAAGGCGGTTTATCCAACCAAACCTGTCCATTAAAAGTGGTAAATATACTTTTGTTGCTGATTATTTCTTTGGCAATCTGAGCGTACATACCCTCGTCCCAATCATAAAAAGGAACCGACGATAAATGAAAGTTACGCACAGTCAAACCTATGAAAATAAAAACAAATATTAAAATAATAATAATTTTATTTTTTTTTAGCACGTTCATATATGATTCTTATATAAAACAATTGTCATAATAACTATCCAAATATATGAATACAATTGTAATAATACGGAAATAGTAGACTCTTGTAAAAAGAAGAATCGAAATTTGTTATATAAAAATAATACAAGATCATTAGGGTTGTTAATGAGGTTACGTGAAAGAAAATATCGAGCTTGAAGATTATTTGTAAGATCAATAGTTAGATAATCATCTTCTTTAGGAATATCTGTAGAAATAAATAGTTCATATTTTTTTCCACGACTATCTGGAATAATGGGAAAACCTAATAAGATTCCTTCACCAGTTAATCCAATGCTCAAAGCACGAGTTTCTTGATAATTAAGTGAGGAATTGTCTACCTCACGTATTTTTGTAGTGACTTTATATTCTTTTTTTAAAAAGTCACTGCTTGGATTTTCTATTTTAAAGGGAAAAGCTATAAATCCAAGATTGTTTTGTTCAGCTATAAATTGGCCTTTTACTTCGTTACCGGATATTAAAGGTTTTCTTGATTTTTCTTTTGAAATAAAAAAAACCTTATCTGCCGGATATAGAGATTGCATAAACCATATTTTCTTCCTTTCCTTCATTAAAACGTCCTTACTTATAGGTATAAAATTTTGTAAAGAATAAATCACGGTAATAATTAAGGTTATAAGAAAAACAATTTTTAGTGGCTTTTTTAATATTGGAGCATATTTCTTTAAAAGAACGAGCCATGTCATTTGAAAAGATAAAATTAAGGAAGTTTCTAAACTAAGCGAATGAAAAATAATATTTAGAGTAGCCAGGCTGATATAAAGTAATCCAGCTAGAGGATCGAGGACCGCATAAGCAACCAAAGGAATAGCAAGATATTGGCCTCCACTATTTGTAAGGGCTGCAACAAATAATAATAGATAATAAAGGCCTTGACGGGTAACTTTTTCTTTTTTTATTAAAAAACCAAATGGTATAAGAATAAATAAAATGATAATCGGTGTTAAAAAAGGCGACTTGGGAAGAAAAGTATATAATACGTCTCTTTGGGTTGTAAAGACAAGATGAAAGATGTTTAAAAATACATTTTTTGATGTTAAAAATGGTAAAAATGAAATAAAAAAAAGCAATAAAGGTATTAGACTAAGCAATCGTTGTTTGGCATTTTTTGCACTTATAAACAACCAAATCGGAAAGAATAAAAATATATGTTTAACAATAAGCGAAAGACCTAATAATAGATAACCTGATAGACGAGATCTATATTTTTCAATTAATTCGAGGGAATACAAAGCAATGGCAATGCTGATATTATCAAATTGATTATGAAAACCACTGATGTATATGGATATTGGATTAAATAAAAACCAAAATAAGGATAATATTCCTATGTACTTATAGAGCCAAACAGCTATAAAAATATCAGCCAATGAAAGAGAAAAAATAATCAATAATCGGCATATCAATAAGTCATTAAAAAATAAAAGTGATATTTTTTTAAAAAATCCAAGCATTAAGGCCCATATTGGCCCGTAATTATAACGCGTAGTTTCTTCATAAACATTCTTGCCATTGTCGACTATAGAACCAACTATTTTCCAAGAACCATAATCAATATTATTTCCCATTTTTGAAACGTAAACTCGAAGCAAGATGGCAATAATGAAAAGAAAGAAAATAATAATTTTATCTTTGTTTATTTTGGGCATCTTTTTGAATAACTGGTAAATAATCAGGCTGGTTAAATGAGTTTTTAAAAGAATGAGGTTGATACACAAAATAAGTATGCATTTCGTAAACAGAAGAAAGAATGAGTATAAAGTATAAAGTATAAAGTATAAAATATTTATATAATTTTGCTTTAATAATCTTATTAATTAAATTATTAATAAATAATATCGCGAGTCCAATAAAATAAATCAGAGAAGGTAAAACCGTATAGGTCCTAAGCATGTTGGGGTTTTCCCATGAGTAGGTCATAAGGGCGGGTAATAGCGAGATCAAAAAATAAAATAAAAATATTTTATTGCATAAATTTTTAAAATTTTTGATTGATATGATTACTCCAATCAAAAGTAATATCCCTAAGATAGGATTCAGAGCTGGTTTGCCGGGGAAATTGTGACGGCCATTCATGTCTCCTTTGGTAAATAGCATTAATGTTGTTGAGGAAATATTATTCCACAATCCGCTGGCCTTTTCATTAATAGATAGTTCATGATTCGTCAATAAAAATTGTTGATCAACCCGGGAATCTTTATTTGTCATTAAAAATGAAGTTAGTGGGGTGATTATGATTATGAAAGGAATCAGAAAATATAATATGCGTGTCATCCCCGACCTGATCGGGGATCCAGAATCACTGGATTCCCGCCTTCGCGGGAATGACAGAATTATTAAACTCAATGGTAATAGAAAAAAGATTCGGCCGGGGGTATAGGAAAGGAAGGCGAGACCGGCAAACAAACCAGAGATTATTAAGTAAAAAAAGTTGACACCGTCCCGCTTAGCGGGAGGTGTCGTCGCTTTTATAATCTCATAGAATTTCAACATAAAAAATATCGATGTCAGCTCTAAAAATAAAAGAAAAGTTGGTTCAAATGAGAAACGGGTGAAATTTAAAAACCAACGAGATGTCAAAAGAATCATTGACAACAAAAAGGGCAGCCATTTTTTTTTAAGAGCGATTTCTAGTATTAAATAAAAAACTAGGATAGATAAGACTCCAAAAATTGCTGCGGGGAGTCGAAGAGCGAAAATATTTGCTCCAAAAGTTTTTAACGAAGCCAATAAAATGTAAAAGTATAAGGTCGAGTGACCGGTCGCAAGTTGGGAGTAAGGAGCATATGGTTTGTTTTCCAAGGAGTAGGCTAGTCTGGCAAAATCAACTTCATCTGGAGCTAAGAATTTTGGAATATCTGTGAATTTATAGAAAATGAAAAGAACAGAAAAGATTAATAATATTAAAATTGGTAAAAACTTTTTCATGATTATCTATCTATAGTATAATATTTTATGTCTCAATATTATAATCCAAGGAGAAAAAGCTATCTTTACGCTCCGGGCTCTCTATTTCCCTTTCGCCTAAGTCGCTCTAAAATCGATCTATTCTTAAACTGCCCACGCTGTTTTTACCTTGACCGGCGTCTTGGAGTAGCGCAGCCCCCGGGCTATCCATTTTCTTTAAATTCAGCAGTCGACAAGTTATTAAAAAAGGAATTTGATATTCATAGGGCAGATGGGACCTCTCATCCCTTGATGAAAACATATGGCGTCAATGCCGTACCTTATCAGAATAAAAATATGGATAAATGGAGGGATGCTTTAAGGGGAGGAATAGAATATTTACATAAAGAAACAAACTTAAATATTACCGGCGGAATCGATGATATATGGGTAAGTCCAGCCGGAGAGTTGATTATCGTCGATTATAAAGCGACTTCAAAAACAGGAGAAGTGTCATTAGATGCAGATTGGCAGATAGGTTATAAACGGCAGATGGAAATATATCAATGGCTTTTCCGGAAAAATGATTATAAAGTTTCTTCGACAGGCTACTTTGTTTATTGCAACGGTGATGCTGATAAAAAAGCCTTTGATGGAAAATTAGAATTTAGCATTAAGCTTATTCCTTATAAAGGAGATAATTCATGGGTGGAAAAAACAATTTTTGACTTGCACAAGTGTTTAAATAATGACAAACTTCCAGAGTCGGGAATCGATTGTGACTATTGTAAATATAGAAAAGCGGTTAAGGAAGT
>CAZMBH010000009.1:18442-25232 GCA_964564535.1 uncultured Gammaproteobacteria bacterium | reverse complement strand
TTTTTGATAGTTTTTGATCGACAGAGAGATTGGATGTTTTCAGCCATTCAACAACGTCGGAAGATAGGGTAGTTTTTTCTTCAAGTTTATTCAGCCACATTCGAATAATAATGAGTGTAGCCAGGAAAAGAATTGCTACTAAAATTAAAGTAAGATCCATTAAGCAATTATATCAAACCGCCGCCTTTGAAGATTTTAGGTTTAAGCCATTCTTGGCTAGTTTGAGGTTTATCAATGACGGCTTCTTTTTCAACCGATTCAATCGGGCTTGATTTTGGCACTTCAGGACTATGACTTGGCATAGAGTTGATCACCTGTGGTATAGAATTTATCGAAGGTTGAAATGACATAGGTTGCGGAGTCGTAACTGGTACCGGTTTCTTGAATGTTTTTTTAACCGCTCCCAATCTAAGTAAAGTCGCAATATGTTCGAATGTTTCCGCATTTGTGGAATAAGAAGTGAAATTATTTGTTGAAGCCGCTGAACCTGCATATAAATTGGTGGCAATATCGCGATCAACTTCAGTTCCAAACGTTTGCAAGATTGATAAAACTAATTCCGAGATTGAAGAAATTGTTTTATTGACATAATTGACAGTTCCGTAATAAGCATTTGTAAGATGGCGGTCAATATTAATGATGTCTTTTCCACTAAATTGATTTTGGTTTTCGCTATAAATTGCTCCTAAACTATTTAAAGTAGGTGAGTCAATAACAAAGATTACATCAATCAAGCCACCCGTATATGAAAATTTAACCTGATTAGGATTTAATTTTTGAAATCCCGGACGGGGAGTGACAACTAGGTTAAAAGATTCACCTTGGATGTTGTAATCAACCTTATCAATAGCCCCATCAGTATAAGGAAAAGAAACCATTAAACTATCGCCACCGGCGCCAATTATATTTTGGATTTTGTCAGAAGCAGTCAAATCGGATTGAACTTTTTGACTACATGCAATTGAAACAGTCTTACCCATTTTACTCAAGGCTAAATAAAGTGAAGTAGAAGAGGCGATTGCATCAATAGATGGATTAGGGGGAATGACAATAACTGCCGAACGGCATTTAGTTGTGATTTCCTGAATTCTAGCTAAAGTATTTTGGTTATTATCCATAGGTGACTAATTTCTTATAGGATAGATTTTACCACATCACCTACTAAAAAGTCAAGAGGAGGTCCGAATATCATTCCAGCTTCCTGGCCTTTTTTTACTTCATTAACTGTTTTAGCGCGTACTTTTAAAGATACCAGTTTAGTTTTTCCTATAGGTTTGTTTTTTCTAAAAGCTTCTAAAGTATCTCCAAGATTAATTTTACCTTTAATAACATTAATCCCGAATATTTTTTCACCCTCAATAATGAAGTTTGCCAGTATTTGTGCCTCTCCTTTTAGGTTTTTTTCTTTCTCTTCTTTTTCTTTAATCAGGTTGGCTACTTCATTAAGTTCATCGAGTAATTCGTATATGATCTGATAGCTTTTAATGATTACTTTCTCTTGTTTTGCCAAACTTTCTGCCTCATGACTGGTTTTTACTGTAAATCCGATAATTATTGACTTGGTAGCTTTTGCTAAAAATATATCCGATTTATTAATTTCCCCGACGGCGAGTAAAATAATATTAAGATTAGTATTGTCTTTAAGGGAATTTTTTATAGCTTCCACACTACCTTGAGAGTCAGCTTTAATTATGGCGGGAAGTTTTTTTTCAACAACAGGTATTTTTAAAACGTCCTCTAAAGTCAAAGCTTTTTGAATACTTGGTAATTGGTCATTGGTTATTGCTTGGTTATTAGAAATTGATGATTGTGTTTTAATTATTCCTCCAACTTCCGGCATTTCATTGAAACCTAAAAGTTCAAAAGGATTTGAAGGGATAACCTGGGGAACACTTTTACCCAGATCGTTGATGAGCGATTTAACTTTAATTTTTTGATCATTAATATAAATAACATCGCCAACTTTTATTGTTCCTTCCTTGATAATTACGCTGGCAACGATTCCGCGGCGGTCTTTTTTTGTTTCAATAATATAAGCGGCGACAGGATTTTTTTCATCATATGTAAGTTTAAGGTCGGATGCCATAAATAAAATCGTTTCTAAAAGCTCATTTATCCCGACTCCAGTTTTGGCCGAAATTAGCGCTGTCGGAACATCTCCACCTTTGCCTTCTGTCAAAACTTCATATTTCAAAAGATCGTTTTTTACTTTGTCAGGATTGGTTTCAGGCAAATCAATCTTGTTAATAACTACAATAAAAGGAATTTTAGCCGCTTTGATATGGGAAATTGATTCTTCGGTTTGTGGCATAACAGAATCTTTTCCATCGATTAACAGAAGGGCAATATCAGCAACATTTGCGCCTCTGGCCCTAAGCTTAGTAAACGCTTCATGTCCAGGAGTATCAATAAAAGTTATTTTGTTGGTTTTATAATCCTTAAAATCAGTAGTAATTTCATAGGCGCCGATCTTTTGAGTGATTCCTCCGAATTCACGGTCAGTAATATTGCTTTTTCGAATAAAATCCAATAGAGTAGTTTTTCCATGATCAACATGGCCTAAAATAGCAACGATAGGCGGGCGGGATTTATTCATTTTAATTTTGACTTATGCTTTTGGTTTCTCTTCGTTAACCTTTTTTTCAGGAGTTGCCAGGGGAGTAGAATTAACTTCGACAGTCTTTTCTGGTTCTTCAGACTTTGTTTGGACAATATCAATTTCAAATTCGGTTAATCTTGAAGCCAGATTAACATTGATACCGCCTTTGCCAATTGCCAAAGGAGCTTCTTTTTCGTCAACAGTTACTTTAGCTCTTTTTCCGGTTTTATCAAATTCAACTGAAGTAATTTTAGCCGGGGAAAGAGCCGCCATCAAGAACAATTTTTCATCTTTATTCCATTGAATAATATCAATCTTTTCTCCTCCACCCAACTCGTCAATCACCGTCTGAACCCGGACGCCTTTTTGACCGACACAGGCTCCGACCGGATCAACTCCCGATTGAGTTGAAGTAACGGCTATCTTCGCGCGTTCTCCCGGTTCTCGAACAATCTTTTTAATTTCAATTGTGCCATTAGCTATTTCAGGAACCTCACGTTTAAAAAGCTCTTCAATTAATTTAGGATGAGAATGTGAAACGATAATACGGGGATTATCGAATTTGTCATTAGAAATTTCCTTAAGATATACAATTAAACTATCATTAACTTGATATTTATAGTTATTCATCTGCTCTTCTTTTGGAAGAATCGCTTCTGCTTTACCGATATCAATTGAAGCACTGTATCCGTCGTAACGGATTATCCGGCCTTTAACTAGAGTTCCGACTTGAGATAGGTAGTGTGATGCAACGGTTTTTTTCTCAGCCTCCCTGATTTTTTGTAAAATAACCTGCTTCGCCGTTTGAGCCGCAATTCTTCCAAATCCCGGAGGCGTAATATCCTTTTCATCTTTATATATTTTTGCCTCACCGTTATCTTTGTTAACAACAACCTTGATTTCTTCATCCTCTTCTTTTGAATATTCTTTCTTATAAGCAGCAATGATGGCTTGTTCGATTGAGGAAATAACATCGTCGGCAGAAATTCCTCTTTCAGTTGCCACCTGATTTAATGCTAAAGAAAACTCACTTTTGATTATTGTCATAGGTTGATTATAAACAAACTTTATTTCTTAGGAGCAGCTTGAGCTTCCTTTTTTTCAGGAGGAGCTGCCTCTTTGGTTTTATCGGTTTTTTCTTTCTTTTCTCCACCTTCAACTGGAGCTTCTTCACCTTCTTTGACAGCCTCAGTGATTATTTCAGGTGCGGCGACGGCTGTCTCTGGAACGATACTTTCTTCTTTATGAGCAATTACAGCAACAATTACTTTTTCCACAGGGGTTTTAACCAAGTATTTATCAGATTTTTTAAGATCAGCCACTTTTATTTCCTGGCCAATCTCTTTGATTATTGAAATATCTACTTCAATGCTCGATGGAATGTCTTCCGGCAGAGCTTCAACTAACAAAGTATCCGATTGAAGAAGTAGTACTCCCGCTTTTTGGGTAACCGCCTCAGAAACGCCAATCGTTTTTACAGGCACGTTAGTTTCAATTTTTTTCAATAGATCAATTTTTCTGAAATCAACGTGGAGCAGTGAGCTTGATAACGGATGCTTTTGAATTGTTTTTATCAAAACTGGAATGCTTTCTTTATCTACGGTAATATAAACGATACCTGTTTCTCCTACCTGTTTGTATGTTTTGATGAGGTCTTTATAAACGATGGAAACAGATTTAGATTTAAAATCAGGGCCGAAGATGTTACCCGGAACTAAGCCTTGTTTTCGAACCTTATTTAATTTTTTACCGAAAACTGTTCGTGATTCGGCTTTTAAAGAAACTTTACCTGAAGAAACATTTGATTTTTTCATAATTTAGTAAATTTATTAATAGGAACAATTAAACTAGACAAAATGTTAATTCTTTGTTAACTCAACGAAAAATATTTTGTCCGTCAATAAGTTCGTATTATAGATGATTTGATTATCTTTAACAATAGGAGAAAAATTTTGATTTAGGATAGAAATGCTTTTATTTAGTTCAAATTCCAATATCAAATCTGAATTTTTCGCTCCTGTTTGCTTTTGAACAACTAACTGGTAAATATTTTTTCCCTTTTTAAGTGGCTCATTCAGTTGATAGTTTATTTTAATATCTGTTGTCTTTCCCGGAGCCAGTTCAAAAAGAAATCCAATTAGTTTATACTGATCATCTATTTGATCAATGTTTTCGACTTCAACACCGTCTTTAGTTACTTGATTTAGAGTCGAATTTTTTGGCAATAGGATTTGAAAATAATTACGGTAGTAACCGGTGGGAAAGATCTCGGCCGGCGAATCATTTTTATACTGAAGGGAAAGCAGATGACTAATTTGGCCGAGTGAATCGATCTTAACTTTCAAATTAACAAAACGGTTAATAAAAAAATTAGCTTTATTCGCGCCAAGATTAGCATCATACGGAAAGACATAGTCCGTTATACATTCATCAGATATCGTACATTTTGGATCAATAACTCGTCCGGACCAGAAATTAGAGTCAAAAAGCGTTTGAAAATTTTGATCCTCGAAAAAAACTACGATCTGCTTTTCATCAAACGATTTTTTTATTTGAAACAAGAGGTTTTTTACATCAATCGTATCAACATTGTTTTTTATCTGTCTGACTATTGACGATAAAAAAGTTTTCTTTTGGATTGATCCGGGGAAAAAGTTTTTCTCCGCGTAAAATTGAGTTTTTAAGTAAAAATTTTTTGCATTTATATATTCTTTAAAATCAGGAATGTATAAATCATTAAAGGCATACAAAATATTTTCAACCGCGGTAGTTGTTAGTAAGATTCCTCCGGAAAAATCCGTCATCTTCATTTCTTTTTCAAGAAAAAATAAGGCCTTTTGATAGTTCGTGAAGAAATCAGGTGAAAAATTTGAATCCCTAAAAAACCAGTGAGGCACGTTCAAATACTCGGCAATTGGTTTTGGCGGATCTAGATGAACTGTCAATTGACCGTCAGCGTCATAAATATCATAAATTTTTATATCCCCGATGTTATAGTTACCGATTTCTATAATTCCAAACGATCCTAAAAATCCTCCTCCAGGCCGTAATTCCATATTATTAGCAAAAAAGACAACATATTTGCTGGTTTTTTCCTGGGAAATAATTTTTTGAAAATAACTTATTACTTTTTGAGCCTTTTGGATATTGTCAGCTTGTTCTATCATTTGTTTTTTTATTTCATCAAAAAAACTATTTTTTATCGGTATTTTTTGAGCAATAACATTCAGTTCATCCCGGATATTAGATAGATTAGTTTTTATTTTTTCAATCCTTAAAGTTAAAATGTTTTTTTGTTCGATTGATTTTTGCGGTTGAGAAAAAATCTCTTCCAAGCCTTTAAAGTCAGACATCAATAATTGAGTTTGCTTTATGATCGAAGCAGCTTTTTCATTAATATCTATCAGATTATCCGGTAAAATTGCAATTCCGAATAGTAAATAGGTAGGTCTGACGATTGAATATAGTTTTTTAGTTACTCCGTTTACTAATAATGTTTTGTCAATATTTTTTAAAGAGCTTTTCTTAAGGGCGAGATAATTTTGATAGTTGGAAAAAAATGATAGAAAAAGGAAAGGGATAAAGGCAATATGGATAGCAATAATTGAAAAAAGAGTAAATAAAATCAGATTTTTTTTAGTAATAAATCTTTTGTAATCAAAAGCGATAGTCGATATAGGATCAAATCTTTTTTTAATTAATTGAGAGAGGTTTAGATTAAGAATTGTTTCCTCACTTTTTGAAATAGCAAACCATAAAATTTTGTCGATCTCATTTTTTTCAAGATGGTGTCCGTTTACAGTGATGATCTTTATATTTTTTGGATAAGTTTTTAAATCGGTTGAGTGGTTTTTTTTACCAAAAAAAATATAAATGAAAAAACAATTTTTATTTTTATTGACCTGTTCAATAGAAACAGATTCATTGATTAAAAAAATAAAATGAAATATTTTGATATTTTTTGGAATAAAAGGAGAGCTAAAGGGATTAATAGAGACCCTTTTTAATTCATTTTTTAATAGCGAGATAAAAGAATATCCTTTCCTGGAAACGATTAAGGCATTTTGTTTTTCTTCAACGATCTCAGTACTTAGCTTCATATACTAATTGTATATTAATTCGCTTTTTGCAGTAAGGCTGTTTGTCACCCCCGCGAAGGCGGGGGTCCAGACTAATGTGGAGGTGGAGGAC
>CAZMBH010000009.1:6084-18342 GCA_964564535.1 uncultured Gammaproteobacteria bacterium | reverse complement strand
GCTGTTTGTCACCCCCGCGAAGGCGGGGGTCCAGACTAATGTGGAGGTGGAGGACGTTAGAACTTTTTACGTTTTTCGGGAAAGAAAATAATATATCTTATTATTTCTTTTTCTATTCTATTTAAAACATTATCTTTTTCTTCTGTTTTAGTCGCTGCAACATAACGAGCTAATTCATATAAATCAATTGGGTCAATCGATAACCATCTATCATTTAAGGATAAGAAAACAAGCAAAGTCATAACAGAAATTCGTTTGTTACCGTTTTTGAAGGGATGATTTTTTATTATCGAATAAAATAATATCGATGCTTGTTTACTAAAAACAGTGTAAAGAAATTTTCCGGCAAATGTTTGTTTCGGTGATCCCAAAGCGGATTCCAATAAAGCGTTATCTCTTGTTGAATAGTCTGGAATAGGTTCATCAAAAGACATATTCTTTCTGGTGAAATCAAAACAAAGATATTCGAAGTCTTCAATTTCAAGCCATTTGATGTCAGATGGCAGCAAGTTTTCTAAAGGTTTCTTCATATTCTTTCATTCCACGTTTAACAGCCCGAGTTATAAGTGAGGCTTTTTTAGAATTTTTTCTTTCGTATTTAATGAACAATTTTTTAGTTTTCATGAACAAAGTATAACATATAAATATATTGACATGTAAACCGGAATGATGTAAATCATGAGTTATAATATAGACATGAAAAACAAGGCGTTGATTATTCCATACAAGGATATTGAAAAACGCAATGTAATTTTTAAAAACAAAAAAACTGTTTTAATTGGAGGGTGCTTTGATCTAATCCATTATGGGCATCTAAAGTTTTTAGAGGCAGCCAAGGAAACAGGTGATTATTTAATTGTTGCTCTTGAACCGGACGAGTTTATAAAAAAACATAAAAGAAAACTTCAGGTTCATCATCAGAATGAGAGGGCGGAAATACTCGCGAACATGAACATGGTGGACATGATTATTTTTTTGCCTTTTTTTCATAAAAATGAAGAATACTTTGAGTTGGTAAAAAAAATTTCTCCAAGTATAATCGCGGTAACAGAAGGGGATAAGCAACTGGAAAACAAAAGAAAACAGGCAGAATTAATTGGGGCAGAGGTAAAAATCGTTGTTTCTAATTTAGATAATTTTTCAACCAGAAATATTGCTAAAGCATTTGATTTATAAAAAAATATGAAAATGGAATTGAAAATAGAATTGTCAGATGAAACCAAACAGCAAATTGTAGACCAACTGGCGGATTTTAGAAAACTGTATCCGCAGTTTCAGTGGGAGAAGACCGAGAACTATAATATCTTAGTTCATTCGTTTGGAGAATTTTCAGACAAAAAATCAATAATTGAAAAAATTGAGACGGCTTTATTCGACAAAAATTTATTTTACCTATATTCTTTTGAAGTTGCCTTAACTATTGGTAATAACATTGTTTTGTTTATGGATTTCAGAAGGGAAAAAGAAATTGAAAGAATCAGCGAGAGCATTAAAAGGATTTCCTCAAGATTGGAAAGTTCAGAAAAATTTGCCCCCAAATTAATTCTTGCTAAATATAAAATTCCTTCGAAACAACAATACTTTGTTATAAAAAAACGATTATCGAATTTAGAAGTTGATATCTCTTTTAAAGTAAACAAACTTAGTTTGTTTGAGGGGGAGAAAAGAATTCGGGTGTTTAAGCTACTTTAATACCGCTAAGCCATTTCCATAAGAATTGACATTGTTTAAGGATAATTTGAGTTCCAATGGCGACCTATACTCTTATTGCCATAGTTAATTTAGTATAATCTGATAATGTCTGGACTTCCACCCGCAGAACAACCATTACCAGAACCAATTAAGAAAGATGCTTCTCCAATATTATCATCAGAGGGTCCAAAAGATAATAAAAACAAATTAATAAGTAGATTAAAAAATCTAAGCAAAATAGTTGATTCAGTTAATAAAGAACAAAGTAAAGGCGCAGAACAACACCCTTTCAATGTGCGTACAACTGAACTGATAAAACTAGGTAATGGATATACGGCTTATTTGGAGGCTCATGCAGACGAAATAACTGATGAAAAAACCTTTCAAGCCATAGCGAGTTTAGCAAAAACTTCTCTTTTGATGAATATTGAACAATACGCCACAACGATTAGGGGTATAGGTGATTTCGTTGCTCAACATCCAGAATTAAATGATTTAAACCCTCCTGGAAAATCAGATGGACCATGGTCCAATATAAAAGAGGCACTTTATTATTCAACAAATAATGATATACGAGAACAATTTAGAGAAAATATATTAACCAGGGCTCATGAAGATATACAAAATGGAGACTTCAATCCAAGAGATGTAGACCATTTAGAACGATTCCTAGTAGACCCCAATGGGAGGACGCCATCAGAGTTTATTCCAGAATATGTATCGGCTCACATGGGTGAAATAAAAGCTTGGTCCCCAACACCACTTGATGTTTTCCAAGAACAGGTTATTAACAAAATTGGGACCAATCTAGAAAATCTCTCGCAAAACGAATACTTAAAACAACTTGATGAAGAGATCGCATCTATAAAACCTAAGGATTTACAAAAAATATCAATTCAATTTGTGGATAGACCGACTAAATTGGCATTCATAAGAGATTTAAGATTTGGACGAGTTGATGTTAAACTGGTGAAAACAGAAGTTGAAAAACGAATAGGAGAAATTACGAGAAGACCAGATCTAAAAACACTAGCCCCGTATTTAAAAAAATCATTTCCACCTTTTCTAGCTACTTTAAAAAGTACAGCAGGGGCGAGCATTAAAGAAAGGAAGCCAATCTTAATCGCTTTAGTTGAATCCTATGGATTAGAAGCAGAAGCAAAACAAGCAGTTTTAGACTACTTAGAAATATATTTAAAGTAATTAACTAAATTTGTGCGTATCAAGTTCTAACTTTTACCCAAGTTCCCACACGGTTTTACATTGTTTCACTATTAGTCTTAAAACACAGAAAATCAGCAAATTAGAACACAACTTATTTCTTCACTTTTTGTGGTTGTACCTCTTCAGAGAAGACTGGTTCCTGCGGATAGACATTGTTTAAAGAATATTAGACTTAATGGAACTACAACAGCAAAAGAGAATAGGTTACAAAAAGGTGAACGATTATTAGGGGAATAAGAGTTCTAGTTTTTTTAAATAGCCAAGACTGACTAAAGGCGAGAAAAAATACGGGTAAAAATAATGGAATAGGAAAATTTTGTCTCCAGTGCAATACAGTAAATAATATAGCCGCAAAAAATACTCCTATTTTTTTTGGCATAAAATATCTAAAAATAAATTCTTCTGCAAAAGCGATCACTAATGGATATACGATATAGAGAACAAAAAATGGAACTTCTTTAATGCCACTTATGAATTGATTGATTATACTTGAACCAGAAGGTGTTTTTTTAGCAATAAATATTATTAAAGCGTAAAAACATCCAATTAAAATTCCCCTAATAATTGATGATTGGTTTAAAAAAAATATTCTTTTGAGATCTTTTCGTGATAAAAGTAGAAATATAATAAGCGCAATTAATTCAACTATTATTACCATACGATTTAATTGTAGCAAATATGGCATAAAACCAAAACCCGCTCGGTTCCCCGAGCGGGTATAGATATCCTATTTAAATAAAATATTATGCAGTGCCAATTCGGTACATTCCGGTTCCGCAATCTGGGCATTTACCTTTCATTGCTGGTTTACCATTTTTCATTGTAACTTTTTCCGGATTAGCGACCTCTTTTTTAGCTCTACATTTTACACAGTACATTGATGCCATAATTTGTTTCACCTCCTTCCAATATTAATTATAAAACTAATATGCAAATACGACTAAATTACTTTATCAACCCTGAAAAATACAAAGAAACTTCAAGACCTAAAATCAAAACAATTAATAATAAGCTTTTTTTTAGATCGGAAAAAAAATATTCCGGCGGTTCATTAATTTCAGTTTTTATTTTATTCTCACCAACAGGAATCTGTTCTTTAATCACGACTTTTGCTTGAACCGGGGAAACGACCGTCTGTCTATTTTCCAGTAAACGAAGTTTTTTATGGTAGCTTGCTAACAGCTTTTCTTTTTTAGTCTTCTTAGGCATACGGTAATAATATAGAGAGTCAATTCTCAAATGTCAAATCTGGAGTAAATTATCGTTGACAGAATTTGTACAAATAATATAGAATGTAATTGATGATAATTTATGTGGCTATTGTCTTTTTTTTTGTTTGGCTTGTTGTTTTAACATCGATAATTTTAAAGACAAAAGCGCATTATAACAGTCTAATTTCAAATACAAGAAAACATAAAATAGACGAAATTTTAGACCAATTATTGATGGATGATAAGAAAACAGAACAAGAACTGATGGCGATAAAAAAAGAATTAAGGGAAGAAATAAAAAATTCGACTCTCCACATTCAAAAGGTCGGTTTAATCAGATTTAGCCCTTTTGAAAAATCGGGAGGAGAAAAGAGTTTTGTCATCACATTTTTAAATTTTGAAAATAGTGGTATAGTTATTAATTTCATACATACTAGGGATGGTTTGCGGGTATACAGTAAGAAAGTTGTTCAGGGAAAAGGTCAGGAATTTGAATTATCGGAGGAAGAAAAGAAAGCAATAGAAAAAAGCAATTAAAATTTCTCAAATTTTTATGATTAATAAAAAAATAGCTTTTGTGATAGTCTTTGTGATATTTATACTTTCGGGAGTATCTACTTATTCTATTTTTTCGACGGAAAAAGGCGGATCTTTTTTGTCTCCAATCACCTACAAGGCGCCAACTTCGGAAAATGGCAAAACTGAGGCGGTTATTAATACGGAGCCAAAAACCGAAGAATGTCCATTAAATGGTCAGATGCTATCTAAGACTGAAAGAAAGATTTGGGAAGGACAAAGACCACTTGGGATAATGATAGAAAATCATAAAGAAGCCAGGCCGCAATCAGGATTATCTTCGGCCGATATAATTTATGAGGCAGTTGCCGAGGGTGGAATTACCAGGTTTATGGCAATATTTTATTGTCAGAATGCCTCTTATGTTGGTCCAGTCCGTTCAGCCCGCATATATTTTCTAAAATTTCTTGAAGGTTACGGTCAGTATCCGCTTTATGCTCATGTTGGTGGAGCTAATACTGATGGACCCGCAGACGCACTAGGGTATATAAACGAACTAGGTTGGTCATCTTATAATGACTTAAACCAGTTTTCCGTTCCGTTCCCTTACTTTTGGAGGGATTATGAAAGACTAAAAAATGTAGCGACTGAACACACGGTTTATACTTCAACAAAAAAATTATGGCAGTTTTCAAAAGATAAAAGGAAATTATCCAATGTCGATGAAGAAGGAGTAAGATGGGATAAAGGATTTTTGACTTGGAAATTTGAAGACGATGCTAAACCGGCCGACAGAGGTACGACCGCAAAAATTGATTTTGGATTTTGGGATAATTTAGCCAGCGACTTCAGTGTTGTTTGGAGTTATGATAATAAAACAAACAGCTATAGACGAACAAATGGTGGAAAACCTCATATCGATAAAAATACCGGGAAAGCACTGGAAGCTAAGAATATTGTAGTAATATTTGTTAAAGAATCACCGGCTAATGATGGTTATGAGGGTGGACATTTACTTTATAAGAATATTGGAGGCGGAGATATGTTATTTTTCAAAAATGGAAAAGTAATTAAAGGAACGTGGAGCAAAGAAGTGGATGAAGATCAAATTAAATTTTTTGATAATTCAGGGACAGAAGTTTCCATAGTCAGAGGGCAGGTATTTATAGAAATGTTGCCGATTGGAAATAAAGTTAAATATTAAAGCGATCTATGTTACAACACATAATTCCGTCAAAAGCTAGAAGGAAAATTCTTGAATTATTCTTCCATCATCCCAGTGAAAATTTTTATTTGCGCCGGGTAGTCCGTGAGATAAATGAAGAGGTAAATGCGGTTAAAAGGGAACTTGATATATTGACGGATGAAAAATTATTACTAAGGGAACGACGTCTCAACAAGGTTTACTTTTCCTTAAACAAAAATTATCAGCTGTATGACGAGTTTTTGAGAATTTTTTCAAAAACTAATCTTCTCTCCTCATCAATTTATAGCAATCTGTCAAAAATAGGGAAGATAAAGTTTGTTGCTGTTTCAACAAAATTTCCAAAAAATTTAATAATCAAAGACGATGAGATCTATCTTTTACTAGTGGGAATAATTGTTGTTGTCGAGATTGAATCTTTGATCAAGGATGTTGAAAAAGAATTTGGAAGGCCGATAAACTATTCAACAATGACTGAAAGCGAATTTATTTTTAGAAAAAAAAATAACGACCCCTTTATTTGGAGATTTTTGAAGCAACCGAAAATTATGCTGGTTGGAGTCGAGGAAGAACTATTAAAATGAAAATATTTAAATCAATTCTTATTGGTCTTATTTTTTTGGTGTTAATTTGGGTTGACCTTCCTGAAAGCATTAAAACTAAATACAAAATACCCAGTCAATTAAGCTTCAATGTTTTTGGACTTGATGTCAAAAAAGATTTTACGACCAAGTTAGGATTGGATTTAAAAGGAGGAAGTAGTTTGATCTTTGAGGCAGACATTTCCAAAGTTAAAAAAGAAGATTTAAACGATGCTCTAAGTTCAGCCCGGGACGTGATTGAACGAAGAGTTAATTTTTTTGGTGTTACCGAACCTCAGATTCAAACCGTAAAAACCGGTAATAAATATCGTTTAAGCGTTGATCTTCCCGGCATCAATAACTATGAAGAGGCAATAAAACTTATCGGTCAGACAGCGCAGTTAACATTTAGGGAATCGCCTGACGGGAAAATAGCCACAGACACACCGATATTTTTACAATTAACTAAAGATACGGGATTATCAGGAGTTCACATTCTTAAATCAACTGTTGAGTTTAACAGTCAGGATGGAAAGCCGGAAGTAGGACTGAAGTTTAACAAAAAAGGTACGGAACTATTTGCGGCAATTACAAAAAGGAATATTGGAAAACCGGTGGGAATATTTTTAGACAATATACCTTTAACTACTCCAAATGTGCAAACAGAAATACCAGATGGAAGCGCCGTTATCACCGGAAATTTTACGACTGAAGAGGCAAAAAAATTAACTATCTCCATTAATTCCGGAGCCCTTCCGTTGCCGATTAAATTAGTGGAGCAAAAGAATATCGGACCGACGCTCGGTGAGATTGAAGTGAGAAAAAGCGTTTATGCGGGAACGGTCGGACTGCTTGCGGTTTTGCTTTTTATGATTATTTACTACGGCCGATTAGGTTTTATTGCTTCATTGGCCCTAATTATTTATGGATTAATTTCTCTATTTATTTTCAAGGCCATTCCTTTAGTTTTGACTTTACCAGGCGTGGCAGGATTTATTCTCTCAATCGGAATGGCAGTCGATTCCAATATACTAATTTTTGAAAGAATTAAGGAAGAGCAAAGAAAAGGTAAGAGTTTTGATATCGCCGTCAGACTTGGATTTGGGCGGGCAATTGATGCGATAAAAGATGCCAACGTTACAACTCTGACGGTCGCCTTTATTCTTTTCAATCCGTTAAATTGGGAATTTTTGCCGCAGTTTGGAATGGTTAGGGGATTTGCCTTAACATTGGCAATTGGAGTGGCAACGAGTTTGTTTACGGGAGTCGTAATAACAAAAAGGTTAATAAATATGTTTTATAAAACTCGTTAACGCGTTAACGGGTTGTTTAACAAATATGATAAATTTTCTCAAATATCGCTGGCTTTACTTTTTAATTTCCGCAGTTGTTATCGGAGCGGGATTATTTTCTATTGTCAAATGGGGTTTCCGTTATTCCATCGATTTTACCGGTGGAAGTAACTTTGAATTTCAAATGAATAAAGTAGTTCAAAAAGACAAGATACAAAAAATATTAGATATCAATAAAATTCCGGTAGTTAGTCTAAAATTACAAGAAAAAAATATATTGCTTCGGACAAAAGTAATTGATCAAAATAAAGAGTCCTTATTAAAAAAAGATTTGGAATCAAAGTTAAAGGTTAAAATTACGGTGTTGCGTTCAGAAACGGTCGGGCCGATTTTAGGGAAAGAAGCAATTAACAAAACCTTAGTGGCATCGGTTTTGGCGATAATCGGAATTTTGATTTACATGAGCTTTGCTTTTAAAGGTTTTAATTTTGCCTTTTCGGCCGTCTTGGCGATGTTTCATGATTTACTGGTTGTGGTCGGAACCTATTCATTACTTTGTCATTTCTTCGGTGCTGAAGTCGACACAATGTTTGTGACAGCGGTGCTGACAACAATGTCTTTTTCTGTTCACGATACAATTGTTATCTTTGATAAGATAAGAGAATATCACACTGAAGAAAAGTCTCTAGAAATGGAATCGGCCGCAAATCAGGCATTAACAGAAACCATGGTTAGGTCGCTAAATAATTCAATGACAATAGTTTTTATGTTGTTAGCATTGACCACAATGGGAGGGTCAACGATTAGGTTCTTTATTATGACCTTATTAATCGGAACAATTACAGGAACCTATTCATCTCCATTTGTGGCCACCCCGATTCTTGTTTGGTTGGAAAAAAGAAAGAAAAATTAACAATTATAAATTTTACCCGTATACCAGAACTAACGTTCGGTATAGGGTAACCCTGAACCGATCTTTGATCTGGTTCATGGGTTATTTTTTACTATGACTGATGCAAAATCAGATAAAGGTTCGGAAGTCTGTCCTAAGTGCGGTTCACCATTGGGTGAAGTTTTTGAAACTAAGACAGGAAAGAAGTTGCAACGTTGTTCTAAGGGATCATGGAATCCGGAAACTCACACGATAGATGGGTGTGTCTATGTCAAATGGTTGGAAGTTGAACCCGTTCCTTTAGATGAAAAATGTCCAAAATGCGGAGCACCGTTAATTTTGGCAACAACGAGAATGGGTAAAAAAATGAAGAAGTGTTCAACGGCAACTTGGGATCCGGCTACAAAGACTGCCGGCGGATGCGACTATATTGAATGGATAAAAGGAACAACAGAAAAATTAGATGAAGACTGTCCGAAATGCGGCAAAAAATTAGTGCTTTTTACAACGGCATCAGGAAAAAAGCTAAAAAAATGTGAAACAGCTACTTGGGATCCGGCCACTAAAACACCGGGCGGTTGCGACTATGTTGAGTGGATGAAATCATAACAATGAGAATAGTTAAATATTCCTTGGGACAGTTGCAGGCTAATTGTTATTTTTTAATAGAAGATAGTAATTGTTTGATAATTGATCCGGCAGACGATGCCTCATTTATCCTTGAAGAACTCCAGAGACAACAATTAAATTTAGTAGGAACGCTGGCAACTCACGGGCACTTTGATCATGTAGGGGCAGTCGGGGAAATTCAATTATCTTTTAATGTTCCTTTATACATCTTTAAGGAAGATAAGTTTTTGGTTGATAGGTTGAGTGAAACCGCAAAACATTTTTTAGGATTTGACCCCCATTTTATTAAGCCAAAAAACATTAAATACATTCAAGAAAATTCTTCAATTACGGATTACGGATTACGGATTATTAAAACGCCAGGACATACACCAGGAAGCTGTTGCTTCTATTTCGAGGAAGAAAATGCCCTTTTTACCGGCGATACATTATTTAAAGAGGGGATAGGAAGAACTGATTTGTCTTACAGCAGTAAGGATGATTTAAGAAAATCACTGAAAAAGATATTCGAAGTTCCTGAAGAAACAATCGTTTATCCTGGTCATGGGGAAGAAACAAACTTGCAAGAAGAAAAAGCGAATTTACTACATTATAACATTATAATGTAGTGTATTATTTTGAAGCTATTTTTTTAACTTCTTCTGTTAAAGTATCACTTTTGTTTTCTATTTTTTTGTTAACAACGTGATCAAAGAGTTTTTTCAAAATTTCCCCAACCTTGGGTCCGGGCTTAATTTTTAATATTTTCATTACATCAAGGCCATCAATCTTAAGATCTTTGATTTGAAACGGTTGCTTTTGGACTTCTTGAAGTCTTTTTTTAAAGAGTTCCGTTCTCCAAGACGTTGGGGTAGCACCTGAACCAATTCTATCGGCTAATCTAAGATCTAACATATCATTTAAATATTCTTTTGTGACTCCCCGGATAAACCTCCGGACAGCTTTATCTGTTTGGGTTTCCGAAACAGTAAACTGATGTTCGGCAACAAGAGTCACCAATTTATCTTTTTGTTTATTCGATAGTTTGAACCGGTCTGCAATAATTTCTGCCTGTTTTTTACCAACGACTTCGTGATTATAGAAAGTAATCAAGTCGGTTTTTTCATCTTTATGAAAAGTTTTTGCTTTGCCGATATCATGAATTAAAGTCGCAAATCTGGTGATAGGATCTTTGGATGGGCAATGTTTTAATGCCATGACCAAATGAGTTCCGACGTCGTAGACATGATGGCGCTTGGGGCTTTTTTGGGGAACGGTAAAACAAACATCAACCTCAGGCAGGATATACGTAAGAAGTCCGGTGCTTTTTAGAAACAACACACCTTCGGCTGGGTGATCGCCTTCTAAGATTTTTAAGAACTCATCCCGGATTCTTTCAGCGGAAATCTTATTAATTAGCGAAGCGTTTTTTTGAATAGAACTTCTGGTTGTATCCTCAATTAGAAATCCCAGTTGTGAGGTAAAACGGATGGCTCTTAGCAATCGAAGAGCATCTTCCCTAAAACGGATATCCGGATCGCCGACTGCTTTAATTAATTTATTTATTAGATCTTTTTGACCACCATACGGATCAATAATATTTTTTCCATCAAAGGCAATGGAGTTAATTGTAAAATCACGCCGGGATAGATCTTCTTCAACGGTCTTTGCCCATTCAATTTTCTCCGGGTGGCGCGAATCCGAATAATCCGATTCTTTACGGAACGGGGTTATTTCAAAAATAATTTTATCTTGAGGAATGCTCACCGTCCCATAAATATTATTATAAAATGCGTCTGGAAATAATTTTTGAATTTGTTCAGGGGTTGCGTTGGTCGTAAAGTCCCAGTTATCAACCTGCTTGCCAAGTAGGGCATCACGAACAGCACCTCCAACGACGTAAATTTGGAATTTATTTTTTTCGAATTTTTTTAACAATTCAGAAACTTCCTTTGGCAGTTTGATCATGGACTAATTATAATGCTTATACCAAAATGTTGAAAGTTCTTTTTAGCCGACCTGTCATAACCTCCGAGGTTGTGTTGCGGCTTGTTTAAATAGGATGAATTAATGATTGATTAAGGATTTTAAAATATCGAGATTTTTTTTATCTGGACCATTTCCATCGAAACCCGGGGTTTCGATAATAAACGGAAAGTTTTTTGTTTTTGAATGATTAAGTAAAGTTTTAAATTCCTCAATTTTCATTTTTCCGGATCCGATATTATCGTGGCGGTCATGACCTGAGTCAAATTCATCCCGACTGTCGTTGATATGCCAGACTTCAAGTTTGTCAAGTAAATCAAGTTTTTCAAGTTTATCAAGAAAAATATTTAGTTCGTTGTCGTTATCAAATTGATAGCCGTTAGAGAATAGATGACAAGTGTCGAAACAGATTCTAACTCGGGAATTATCAACGTCTTTAACAATTTGAGAAATTTCTTCAAGAGTCTGCCCGATCTTTCTATTGCCGGCGTTTTCAATTATAAAAAAAGTGTCCTTGGGTGTCTTTTCCAGTATTTCTTTTATATTTTTGATTAATACTTCATACTTTATACTAGATACTTGATTTTTGTATGAGCCCAGATGGATAATACTACCTTTAATATTTAATTTAGACGCTAAATTTAATTCTGTTATTAAGGATAATTTAGACATATGACCGATCCGGCTATCATCGGCAAGGTTGATCAAATAGGTAGCGTGGAAATAAATCGGAGAAATTAAAAGTGAAGAGTTAAGAGTTAAGAATTTTTTTATTTCATCTTCACTTGGTTTGGCAAAGTTCCAACCACGGGGGGAAGAAGAAAAAATCTGCAGACAATTACCGCCGATATTACTGATCCTTTTTAATGCCTCTGAATATCCGCCGGAGATTGACTGATGCGCGCCGAGTTTCATATTGTTTATTTTTTCAACCAATCAATAATTACATCAGAAACTTCATTAACATATTTTATTTTTGTTAATCCGTGATCCGGCTCATTTAGTACCTCAATTTTTTTGTTACTTTTTAGTAAAGAAAAAAACTTTAATG
>CAZMBH010000009.1:0-5984 GCA_964564535.1 uncultured Gammaproteobacteria bacterium | reverse complement strand
TCATTTAGTACCTCAATTTTTTTGTTACTTTTTAGTAAAGAAAAAAACTTTAATGACTGTTTATGATCGATTATTTCATCTTTTTTAGAAGTTATGATTAAAGTATTTGTAGCGATCTTCTCCGGTTTAAAAGACTTCAAATAATATTTATACATTTTGGCGTAAGGTCCGTTAATTGGAAAAGTCAACAATATTAAGGCTAAATATCGAAAATATTTCCGACTTATTCCCCAAAAATATGTCATCCCATTTAAACTTATTAATCCATTGACGCTGTTATTTTCTATTGTAGCTATCGAACAAACCAAAGCGCCTAAACTTCCGCCCACTAAAATAATTTTCTTATATTTTTTGCTGAAGAATGATATTACTTCTTTTAAATAATCTACTTCTTCCATCAAGTTAAAATTATCAGTGCTTTTTTCAACATCGGGAAAAGTAAATCTAAAAACGGAATAATATTGGGATAATAAAATAGAAAGCTGTTTTACTGCGTAGCCATCCATGTTATCTTTAAATCCGTGAACCGTGATAATCAAAATGTCGTTGCCATTTTTGTGAAGAATTCCATTAATAAACAATCCTTTAGAAGACTTTATTGAAATTTTTTTCATATTTCATATTATATCAAATTTAATTGTCAAATTTACCCCTTGACCCCAGTAGAACTCTTGCCTCGGTCTGGAGGCTTACAGCCTCGCACTCCCGAGGGGCGAGTCTACGGGGTCTGCGAGGAATTAAATAAATTATTGATCATTATAAATTCCTCTTGACTTTTTAGCAGACGTTATGTATATTTGCTAAATATGGAAGATTTGACACAGAGACAGATTGACATTTTGAAGGTAATTATTCACGAATATACCGAAACCGGCACAGCCGTCGGAAGTGAAATTTTGGAAAAAAAATACAAACTGGGAGTTTCACCAGCGACTATTAGAAATGAAATGGTTGAATTGGCAAAAAAAGGTTACTTGAAAAAAAACCATTTTTCATCAGGCCGGGTTCCATCAGCCAAAGGTTTTAGATTTTATATCAAACACCTGATGAAGCAAAAAGAGATGTCAACAACCGATGAAGTTTCCTATAAAAACAGTGTCTGGGATGAAAGGAAAGAGGCCCATCGGCTATTGACTCAGGCGACAAAAGTATTATCACAGAAAACCGGCTTGTTATCTCTGGCGACGACTAATTTAGGCGACGTATATTACTCAGGTATGGCAAATTTATTAAATGAACCGGAATTTTTAGACATTAACCTTTCACGGTCACTATTTGGAAGATTGGACGAGGTTACCTTTTGGGAAAAAATATTAAACGATATGTTTTCACTTGAAGATGAGATATATTATATGTTAGGAGAAGAAGATTTTCACGATCCGGCCTTTGATTGCTGCGCAAGTGTCTTTGGAGAATTTGAAGGAACAAAAATTAAAGGAATAATTGGAGTAATCGGCCCAAAAAGAATGTCTTATGATGCGGTCATTCCCCAGATAAGGTATTTTTCAGGATTATTAGGTGAAATTGTGAAGGAACAAGCGTTATAAAAATTTAGAATTATGGATAATAAAAAAACTAAAACAGATTCAGAAAAATTAAATAAAAAGCTGGAGCTTGAAAAAATACAGCTGGAGATTATTGCTTTAAAACAACAGGTAGAGGAATTTAAAAATAAATATTTACGGGCCATTGCCGACTATCAAAATCTTGAAAAAAGGGTCGGAGAAGAAAGATTTGAATTAATGAAGATGGCTAATAAAAATTTATTAATAAAAATCCTGCCTTTTTTAGATAATTTAGAAAAAGCAGAGCTGTTTGTTAAAGATGAAGGATTAAAAATTTCAAAAGATCATTTTTTTCAAATTCTAAAAGAAGCGGGATTAGAAGAAATGGATTTATTGAATAAAGACTTTGATCCTATTTTCGCCGAAGCGATTGATATGGTGCCAGGAAAAGAGGACAACAAGGTAGTTGAAGTTTTAAAGAAAGGTTATATGTTTGAAGACAAAATAATTAGAATTGCACAAGTTAAGGTTAGCAAAAAATTATAAATTTTAAAATTATAAAAAAATATGGCTAAAATAATCGGGATTGATCTAGGTACAACTAATTCGTGTGTGGCAGTGATGGAGGGTGGAAAACCAAAAGTTATCTTTTCCCAGGAAGGAAGAAACACGATTCCTTCAGTAGTTGATCCTGTGAAAAGGATCGTTGGTGACGTGGCTAAAAGACAGATGGTTGTTAATCCAAAAAATACAGTTTTCTCAATAAAAAGATTGATGGGAAGAAGATTTACTGATGAATCAGTTAAATTTGATGCCAAATGGTTACCGTATAAAATTGTTCAAGGCCGCGATCAGATGGCTGATGTTGAAATTGAAGGAAAAACATATACTCCTCAAGAGATTTCAGCGATGATTCTGCAGAAAATCAAAACTGACGCAGAAGCTCATTTAGGAGAAAAAGTTGATAAAGCTGTTATTACAGTTCCAGCCTATTTTGATGATGCACAACGTCAGGCGACAAAACAAGCCGGTGAAATTGCGGGGCTTGAGGTTGTCCGAATTATTAATGAGCCAACCGCAGCTGCTTTATCCTATGGTTTAGATAAAAAACACGCTCACACGATCGCTGTTTATGATTTGGGTGGAGGAACCTTTGATATCACCGTCCTAGAACTCGGTGAGGGAGTCTTTGAAGTAAAAGCCACCAATGGTGATACCCATTTGGGAGGCGATGATTTTGATAAAGTAATATTGGATTATATTGCTGATGAATTCAAGAAAGATAATGGCGTAGATCTAAGAAAAGATCCTCAAGCATTGCAAAGATTGCGGGATGCCGCTGAGAAAGCCAAGATCGAACTGTCTACTTCAAAAGAAGCAGAAGTCAACCTACCGTTTATCACCGTTAAAGATGGACAGCCTTCGCATTTAGTTATGAAGATAGGCAGAGATAAGCTTGAGTCCTTGATAGGTGATCTTATTGAAAAAACTTTTGGACCGGTCAAAGCCTGCTTAAAAGATGCAAAAGTCGATGTTTCTAAAATCGATGAGGTTGTATTGGTTGGAGGAATGACGAGGATGCCAAAAGTAATTGAAAAGGTAAAAGAATTTTTTGGCAAAGAACCAAATCGGTCTGTAAATCCTGATGAAGTGGTTGCTCTCGGAGCCGCCATTCAGGGTGGAGTGTTGACCGGAGAAACGAAAGACGTTGTATTATTGGACGTTACGCCGTTGACATTAGGACTTGAGACCTTGGGAGGCGTGATGACGCAGTTAATACAAAAAAATACCACCGTTCCAAACACAAAAGCAGAAGTGTTTTCAACCGCCGGCGATAATCAAACCCAGGTTGAAATTCATATTTTGCAGGGTGAGAGACCATTGGCCCGAGATAATAAATCTTTAGGTAGGTTTACATTGGATGGAATTCCTCCGGCCCCAAGAGGCGTACCTCAAATTGAGGTTTCCTTTGATCTGGACGCCAATGGAATATTGACGGTCACAGCAAAAGATAAAGCTACCGGAAAATCCCAGGCGATCAAGATCACCGGTTCAACCGGCCTTACAAAAGATGAAATTGAAAAGATGAGGGAGGAAGCGGAAAAAAATGCCGATAAAGACAAAGAAGAAAAAGATAAGATCGAGGTCAGAAATAAGGCTGATAATATGATCTATGTCTCAGAAAAATCTTTGCGGGATGCAGGAGACAAGGTTGATAAAACCGTCAAGGAAAACGTAGAGAAAAAAATTAAAGAACTGAAGGAAAAGATCGAAAAGGGGACGCGAGATGAAATTGAGACAAAAACAAAAGATCTTTCCGACGAGCTTTCAAAAATAGGGCAAGCAGCCTACGCTAAACAAGAAGCAAAGCCGGGTGAACAGGCTGGATCTAAAGGTGAAGAGAAGAAAGCAGGTGAAGAAAAGAAAGATGAAAAGGGAAAGAAAGTTGAAGAAGGAGAAGTGGTGAACTGATATGGATTACTATGAAACCCTCGGTGTTACAAAAGGCGCTTCTGAACAGGAGGTAAAAACAGCCTATCGCCGTGCCGCTTTAAAATGGCATCCGGATAGGAATAAAACGAGCGAAGCCGGTGCTAAATTTAAAGAAGTTACCAAAGCCTACGAAGTTTTATCAGATCCAAAAAAAAGAGAAATGTACGATCAGTATGGTGAAAGTGCCTTCAACCGTGGTGGGCCGTCGTCTCAATCAAACCCTTTTGAAGGTTTTGGGGGATTTTCAAGTCAGGGATTTGAAAATGTTGATTTTGGCGGATTCTCCGATCCATTTGATATCTTCGAACAATTTTTCGGATTTCAGTCGCCATTTGGTGCTGGAAGAAGAAGGCAACAGAGGCGTGATGTTTATGAAATCACTTTAACTTTTGAAGAAGCCGTGAACGGAGTTAAAAAAACTATGATTGTAAAAGGAGAAGAAAAATCTTTCCAGATTCCCGCCGGTGTTGATAATAATATGGCAATTAGATTTTCCGATTTTGATTTACAGGTTAAAGTAAAATCGCATCCTTATTTTACTAGGAAAGGTCAGGATATTTATTTTGAAAAAGAAATTTCATATTCATTAGCTGTTCTTGGCGGAGTGGTCGAAGTTCCGACTGTGAGTGGAACAATTAAATTAAAAATTAGGCCTGGAACCCAATCAGGATCAACTGTAAAACTTCATGATCAGGGCGTTCCTTATCCGCAATCAACCCGCAAAGGTGATCAATATGTTATTTATAAAATTAATACACCAGCACGAGTTTCCGGAAGAGCAAAGGAGTTATTAAAGGAGTTGGAGGGGGAGATTTAAACCAAAATGATAATTATGTTTTTTATTTTCCGAAATCTTTTTGTTTGAGAAAAGGGACTCCGTTTTTAGCAATAGATAAAACAGCAGCGGTTTCATTAGAAATATTAACTCCATTTTGCTTTAAAGTCACAATATTATTGAGTAAACCTGGAGGCGAAAAATCACCTGTTTCTTTATCTATTAGGCCAATTGCCTCTTCTGAGAAATATGGTTGACCATCATGTTTTTTATCAGGTGGAAAATTATGATGATAAGATACAACAATCGGTAGACCTATATATCCTCCCCAGCCTTTCTTTGTCTGAAATGTACTAATATGTGCTATTTGTTGTTCTGTCATACTTGGAGGTATTGTACTTCTTCTTCTTCTTCTTGTCAAGGTATGACGCGTTAAATATGGATTATTATGGTGTGATAAATCACACCACTACTATTTTCATAAATTAGGAATTAATATTAACTGTAGTGGAACGATTCATCGTTCCAAAAATTTTCCATATCTATGACAATATCAGGTGGTTATAAAAATATTCGTCTCAAACACTACGATTATCATACCGGTTGGTTTTTTGTTACCAATAAAACAGATTTTAGTCAAAAATATTTTATCGGAGATTTATACAATTTAGTTAAAAACGAACTGATTAATTTAGTTGAAAAAACTGAGGGTGTCGGTCTTGATTATTTTCAAATAATGCCGAACCACATTCACACAATCTTAATATTTGAGCAAGCAGAATTAGCGTTACCAGAATTCTGGAGAAGGTTTAAGGCAATAACTACCTTTAAAGCTAGAAAAAACGGTTTCAGTGGAAAATCACTTTGGCAAAAGAATTATTTTGAACATGTAATAAGAAGCGAAACAGCTCTTGATAAAATTAGACAATATATCAGAAATAATCCATATATTGAAGATTTTCCTTTTAAAGAAATTTATGGAGAAAACAAGGTAGATACTAAAAGGTAAATTATGGCGCGATGAATCGCACCACTACCGTGTTTTTGCGAATGTTTTTATAGTGGAATAATTTATTTTTTCAAAATATTCATCAAAGTTATTAAAGGAGTTAGGGGGCGAGAATGACAGAAAAAATAGAAAAAATGTTTTGCATCAATGTCAAACCAAAATGAAAATGTCATACCCTATAATTATTAACTTTTTAACTGCT
>CAZMBH010000008.1:0-29559 GCA_964564535.1 uncultured Gammaproteobacteria bacterium | reverse complement strand
AGAAGACAAAAATCTAGACTAGGTGGTGGTACAGTTTTTGGGGTTCATATCCCTTCGTCTGGAGAGCCAGCCCCAAATTTAATTAATCCAGGGATACTTCCCTGCCTTAATAAACGTTCCATAGCTTTTCGCTGCGGAGACTCATGAAATTTGGGAGTTTTCAACGTAGTTTTTATTTCATGTTTTGCAGAATAAGCCATTTAAAAATAAATAATTTTTAATTGTGATTGTTTGATTGGTTTTTGTACAGAAGATTTATGAAGATAAATTTCGAAGCACTGCTCGATATTTAATTGGTTTGACATATGTTGAATATGTTCGATTTATGCCATTATAAACATCTTTATTTTTTTGTCAAGTTGAAATGATGCCCTTGGTATGAAATAATGTCAGAATGGACTTAATAAAATTTTTGGTCGATTTTATCATTCATATTGATGTTCACTTAGGGCAGATTATTTCTGCTTACGGACTTGCCACTTATGTAATTTTATTTTTAATTATTTTTATGGAAACCGGATTGGTTTTTACGCCATTCTTACCGGGTGACTCCCTTCTTTTTGCTGCCGGCGCTTTTGCCGCATTGGGGTCATTAAATATTTGGATGTTGTTTTTACTTATGACATTTGCCGCTGTTCTTGGTGACACAGCCAATTATTGGATCGGTTATTTTTTCGGAAAGAAAATTGTTGCCCATCCTAAAATTCCAATTGATGAAACTCACATTGAAGAAACCCAAAAATTTTTTCATAAACACGGAGGGAAAACAATTATACTGGCCCGCTTCATGCCGTTTATCAGAACCTTTGCCCCATTTGTGGCTGGCGTCGGACGAATGAAATATCAACAGTTTTTTTCTTATAACGTGATCGGGGGTATATTATGGGTGGCTATTGCAACTTTTGCCGGATATTTTTTTGGGAATATAAAATTCGTCAGAGAAAATTTTTCTTTGGTAATATTTGGGGTAATAATAATTTCATTACTACCAATTATTTTTGAAATTGCTAAAAAAAAGTTAAAAAAATAGAATCTGTCATCCCCTCGTAGGAGGGGATCCAGTCTATAATCACATTATAAAAACAGGTAGGATAATTTTGTCTAGATTCCCGCCTTCGCGGGAATGACATTAGACTGTTTTTAAATTTTGACTTAAACATATGTTATCTATCGTTGCAACTCCCATTGGAAATCTCGATGATCTTTCTCTCCGTCAGGCAAAAACTTTAGCTGTTTCTGATATCATTCTCGCTGAAGACACCCGCTCGGCCCAAACTTTACTTGCTGCAATACATTCTAGGTTTACTTCTTTATTACCAACTACTAACTACAACCTACAACCTAAATTATGGTCTTATTACAAAGAAAAAGAATTTCAAAAACTCCCGGAGATCATCGACCTATTGAAAGAAGGTAAAAATATTTCCCTGATTTCTGAGGCCGGCACTCCCCTGGTTTCCGACCCCGGTTATTTGCTGGTTAAAAGCTGTATTCAGCGGAATCTCCCTATCACCGTTATCCCCGGACCATCGGCAACAACAACGGCATTGGTTTATTCAGGATTTAACCCTCAGGAGCATATGTTTCTTGGCTTCTTTCCGAAAAAAGAATCGCAGTTATTTCAATTAATTGATAGATTGAAACAAGTAAAAACTATTTTTCCTGATATGGTTTTTGTTTTCTATGAATCTCCCTTACGGATCAAGGAAACACTTCATTATATTAATATAATGAAGTGTAATTTTGAAATAGTTATTTGCCGGGAAATGACAAAAAAGTTTGAGGAAATAATCCGTGGACCGATTGATGAACTATTAAAAAAGGATTATAAAGGAGAGATTACCGTCGTTATTAAATAACGATTCCTTTGAGAATTTTTACAGATTTTTCCATTAATTTTTTTTCATCTTCTGACAATGGTACTTCAAGAATTTTCTCCACTCCGTTTTTGCCGATCACACAAGGGACACTGATAGAAACACCATGAAATCCATACTGGCCGGTCAGGGGAATTGAAACCGGATAAACTCTTTTTGTGTCTCTCAGGATTGCATCAACTAATTGGTTGATAACCACTCCGATTGCATAGTAGGTTGAACCTTTGGCGGCAATAATTGTACCGGCGGCATTTTTTGCTTTTTTAAAAGCCTCTTGAATTTTTTTTTGTGAAATATTTTTAAAAGTTTCCATCGGCTGTCCGCCAATGTTGCTGTGAGAGATCGTCGGAAACGAACTGTCTCCATGCTCTCCTAAAACATATGTGTGGATATTTTTTGGGTTAATACCTAAATATTCCGATAAATGAAATCTGAAACGGGCTGAGTCTAAACTTGTTCCGCTGCCAAATATTTTTCCCGGTGGTAATTTAAAAAGTTTGCTTGCCTGATAGGTTAGAATGTCAACAGGATTAGTCACCATCATTATCACGCTGTTAGGAGAATTTTTGATCACTTCAGGAAAAATTTTTTCAATTACTTCCATATTGTTCTTGACCAAATTAAGTCTTGATTCCCCCGGTAGCTGACCTCTTCCGGCGGTAAAAACAATTACGTCGCTATTTTTTAAGTCGCTGAGCGATTCGGCCGCCACTATTTTTGTTGTTCCAAGGAAAGTCAGACTATGTTGAAACTCAAGCTGCTCCCCTTTCATTTTGTCGGTATCACGGTCAAAAAGAACTAATTCCCTGGCAGTGTTTTTAAGAAGCATCGCAAACGCAGCGCTCATCCCAACATGTCCTCCGCCGATAATAGAAACTTTTCCGTTCATTAATTGAGTATACAGAAATTACTTGTCTATTCTTATATAAATATTTTTTGAAGAAGAAAATGAAGTTAAGATTCTATAACCTAATAAATTTTCTTTAAAATTTTTAATTGATTCTAATCTTCCATTCCACGGTATTATCAGCTTTGGTTTGTAAGTACTGATTATTTTTCTAAAGTTCTCTGAGGTCATATTATTTGATCTGATCCTCACCTGTGAAATATCAGATAATTCCGGGGGCGGTAGCCGTCCTGATAAACCGTTAAAAATTTCTTCATCACTGACAACAACGTCTTCGTTATTTGTATATTTATTAATTATTTTGACTGCATTCTCTTGTTGTTGATTAATAAGTCTTGAAGATGTTGAAGTTGCAATATAAATTCTATTGACCATAGAAATAATCAATAGAATCGAAACAAAGTAACTAAATAATTTTTTGTTTCTAAAAAAAAGTTCAGATATTTCAGAAAATAAAAGGACAAAGGGTACGGTTAAGATTACTAAATGATGAGGAAATAAGGGACGATAAAAATAAAAAATAATTAAAACAAAGATGCTCCAAATATAAACAATTATTAATGGATAACGGATGTTTGAATTTTTCAAAAAACTCAAAAACAAACTGACTAAAATAATTACTGACAGCAGAATATCTTTCTTTAGATAATAGAATAATGAAAAAGATGTTGAAGACGATGCTGCCTGGAATCTAAGCAATATAGAATTGTAAAAAACTTCTTTTATACCAAACGGAAGAATAAAAATAATAAAAAATGCCAGACTTACCGAAAAGAAAATAAGAACAAGATTAATGATTTTTTTATAAAAGAATTTCTTGTCTTTATAAATTAAAAATAGAGCTAAGAAAAATGACGGAAAAAAAGTAATGTCAAATTTCGTCCAAAAAGCTAAATTTAAAAAAAAAGAAGAAATTATAAACCAAGGCAGGTAGAAGTTTTTACCAAATCGTATCAAAGTTGCCAAACTAATTAAAGAAAATGTCGTGATTAGAACATCTGATTGAAATGTCAAGGATTGATTAAAATATGAAGGTATAAGTGATAACAAACCTGCTGCCAATAAACCCGTCCATTTATTTTTTAATTCAAAACCAAGCCAGATGACTGCCAAAAGCCCGATCATCGACCAAATACTAATTGTCAGCCGGGCTGCTTGCAGCGTTTTCCCAAATAAAACAAATCCCGGGTAAACGCTTAACAAAAAACCAGGCGGCTGGGAAAAGTAAGTTTTTTTATAAGCTTGGTAGCCTTTATCAACAAGCAAAAATGAGGTTAAATATATTCCCTCATCATTGTCAACAACCGGCCGGTTGATTAATTTAAATTGGTTAAAAAAAATAACCGATATAAAAACTACCGTTAAAATAATAAAGATTTTGCTTTTCATTATTGATATTCTACTATAATATTCATTATGGTCAAAAAGGTCGCTAAAGGACAAGGGCGAAACACAACTTTTGATTTACTGAAAATTATTCTCACTTTTTTAGTTGTCAACGTCCACATTAGAAACGTTGCCCATGGAAAAATTAACTTCCTTGAATCTTATGGGTATTATGCCGTTCCCCTTTTCATTTCTCTTTCGTTCTTTCTTATGAGTAAATATTTTTCCCAACTAAGATTGTCTATCTCAGTCTTGCTACCAAGAATAAAACGGTTGGTTCTACCTTTAATTTTTTGGTCCGGTTTTGGATTTTTGCTAAAGCCTAATTTAATTAGTATTAAAAATATTTTTCTTCAGCTTTTTACCGGAAAAGTCGTCGACACTCCGTTATATTATTTAATAATATTAATCTGTTTAACATTTGTTTTTTGGTTAATCACCTATCTGCCCTCCAAATTTAGAACATTATTGTATCTAGTAATTATTGTTACTGCGGTTATACTTGAATACGCAGGAATTAATACCCGTTTTTTTAATTTATTTACTAATGAAATCAGAAAAAGTTACGGACAAATCGTTGAATTAATTAAATACGCTTCACTTGGAATGCTTTTTGCAAACTTAATGGTACAAAACAAAAGACGGATTTTTTTATTTGGCCTTGCCGGATCGACTTTGTTTTTATTGACCTTATTTAAATTTCCTCAACCCTGGGGTTATAATTATTCAGGAATTAAATTGTTCTTAGGGACAATTTTTGTTTTGTCTTCTATGTTTTTGATTGGACCGGTTAATTTTTCAGCGAAGATTAATAATCTTATTAATATATTCGGAGGTTATTCATTTGGAGTCTATCTTTGTCATATAATTTTTTTTGAAAAACTACTGCAGATTTTTCCTAATATAAAATATATTAATGGTATATTTCCATTTCAGATTTTATTTATTTATACTATTGGCTGTTTTGCTTTCTGTTATCTTTTTGATCTATTAACTTTCAAAAAGCTTTCTTTATTAGTGAAATGATGGAGGAATAAGATAAACTTAATAGTAAATGAATAAAAACGGATTGATAAAAAAATTTTTTTATTTGCTGTTCTTCATTCTTTTTTTGTGCCCACCAGTTGATGCTTTTCAAGTTAGTTCCGACCCACAATATATCGTCATCAACTTTTCCGATACATTTCATTCTCTCAACTGGTCCGCTCCGGAAAAAGAGTGGAGGGATATTGTCAAACCAAAAGCTATAGCCCGATTAAGGAAAATAAAAGCCCTTTTAACAATTGGCACAACTAAAGATCGCCAACTTGCCTGGAGCACACTGCTGGAATATATGAACTACCCGATGGATGTTCCCGGTGATAATTCCCCGTATGTAGTCCGGGTGCGGCGTATTATGGAGCTGGCTGAAGAAGAAAATTTTCCAGTCTTCATTCCTTTAAACGGGGTTCAGTGGTGGGATGAACTACCGGAGTTATGGAATTGGTGGGACTATGACGGCAACCAAATTCCCGGTTGCACAAACACCGACTATGAAAAATGCCCTTTTAAAAAACTTCGGGACCCGGAATATAGAAGCAGATTTATTAAAGGATTTAATCCTGATAACAAATGGAATGTTGATTGGCAGGATTGGACGACGCCGATGAAATTTGGAATCAGAAATTGGGGCAGCGGCGATATCTACGTTGCTCCTTCACCAAACCTGGCCGGTCAAGCAAACGCCTCACCAAGTTTTGTTAGTATGCAAAAAAAACGCTATGAAAAAATTATAAAAACAATTTCAGATAAATTAAATTTGTGGGAAAAAGAAGGTAAAGATAATTTATTTGCAGGACTTTCAATTGGTACGGAAGTCACTCTCAACGGAGCTCTTAAACCCGGAGACAGCAAATTTAAGCCATACGGATATAGGGCCATCCAAGATATATATTGTCCTGTGAATAATAAGGAATGCGGACAAAATAAAAACTGGACATATGATGAAATTACTAAAATGAGGGAGGGAGTTATTCAAAAATATTTTAACGAGTTCACATTTATCGCAAACAGGGATGGAATTCCCAAACAACGGCTATATACCCATGTTTGGAGCGAGGCAGGACCGGGAGAGCTCCGTTATATGGATGCGATAGGAGCATCGGTATCTCCTTTTTCTCGTCCGGGAATGAGTATATATGGAAAAGCTTTAAATCCGTTGGGGTTTCCGTTACTGCTTTCAACTCTTGAAAAAAATGGCTATATTCCTTGGGCTGCACCTGAATTCGCCCCTCTGAATAGGGATTTTGAAAGCTGGAATACAGCATTATCAAACACGCTTGATAATAATATTGATCAAGCAAAATTAATTGATGTTTATAATGAAGCGGATATCCTCAATACCCCTGCTATACCTGCGCTAAAAAATATTTTAATTCAAGAACCTGTAAAAATAGGATGTATTGTTTCAGAAGTCAACCCCTTAACCAAACGGTACGGTACTAATCCTGAAAAACTTGAGTGGAAAACTTTAAGTATTGATAATGCAGTAAACCAATCATTAATAATATGGGCAAAAAATTCATTTCCTAAAGGAGATAATTTAACAACTAAGGAATATACTATTTCATCTACGAGCGGTAATATTTTTTCAACTCCCCCGTTAGAAAGAGGTTTTTATTATTGGGCAGTGAAAAGGACCGGGTGTGATAATAAATGGACGATGTCTACTCCTCAGGTCATGTATATTTTCCCTGCCTTGCCGGAAGTCAAAATCCCCTTCTGGGTCAAATGGTTGTTGGATCATAAAAAGAACTAATTTGTTATAATCACTTTATGAAATTAATTGACAAAAAAATCTCTCTTGCTTCACTTAGACTAATGTCGTCAAGAATGTTTGGAGGTTTGGTAAAGGCAGTTATTGATGTAAAAAAAGAAATAATGGTTGTCGACAGTGCGATGCATTCTGATGAAGAAAAATACCTGCTCGATAATGGTTCAAAACAAAATGATCTTTGGGGAATTAATCTTTATCCCGAAATAAGTGGAGATGATTTTGTTGAATTTGATTCCATGATTAATATCCGTCCGCAAATGAATAATTTTTCAAGAGGGATTGACAATAGGAAACTTCAAGAAACAATTATTAAAATTGTCAATAAGTTAATCAAGAAATGAATATTTTTCATAAGGAAGTAATTGATAAATGGAAAGATTATTCAATATTTGAACAAATGGCTAACATCGGAGCTGAAGTTGGACGAGCAATCAATTGGCAGAAAAAAAATAATAAGAAAATGAGTCTTAATGCATTTTATCGAGCACTGGAGCTGATCGACTTTACTGTTGATGACAAAAAAAACAAAAATTATTTAAAAGAAATATTAAGACTTAGGGAACTATTAGCTGATTATTTAGTAGGAGATAATTTTTACAAAAGTAACGATTCCAGTTGGGAAAAATATTTTTATTATTTTAATATTGCCGCCCGAAATCAATTTTTGAGAAAATAGAGGATGATAGAATTTTTAACCCGTTATTTAGACTGTTAACTGATATTTCTTAAATCGCCACATTAGAAGACCACTTGTCATACTAAAAACATTCATATAATCAGATTGTTTCATAATATTTACCACGACATCGCTTCTTGATCCACTTAAACAATAAACATAAATTAATTTATTTTTATCTGAAATAACCGATAAAATTTTATTTACATGTCCAGAGGGGGGTATCCTTCGTTGAAACTTCGGATACCAGGATTCTGCACTTCGCCCTTCGGGCTTCGAACAGCTGGTCATCCACTAGAATTATCCTTCGCCTCAATTAATGATTCTTGTAACATCAAACGAAGTACTTTTTTACCAATAGTTGTCTTAAAATATTTTTCCCTACGAGTTGCATCGTGTTTTGATAAATAGTATTCACAAAATATTAAGACAAACGGTCTTCTAAATTCTGTTGATTGAGAATTTCCAGTAATATGAGAAGTTAATCTATCATGAAGGTTGGTTGTATAACCAATATAAAAATTATTATCTTTTAAAGAATATAAAACGTATACGCAATACTGGAGTTTTTTCATATTATGACTCTTTCAATTTATTTAAGAGTCATTTATTGCCGTGAAGTAGATCAAAGATCACTTCACGGCCATGAAGTGATCGCGAAGCGATCTACTTCATGGTCCAGAGGGGAGGATTCGAACCTCCGCAGGGTTACCCCGTTAGATTTACAGTCTAATGCGATTGGCCACTCCGCCACCTCTGGTATTCTAAACTAAATATTTTTGATATTTTCTATCATCTATTGTTATCTCATTCCTTACTTTAATTTCGTGCCATTTTATCAAATAATTTCGATTATCTTCTGTATGAATAAAAAGATAATCAAAGTCACTATTATTATATTTTTTTACATAATTAAAACTTTGATTACCTCCAGCAATTCTTAAGCCCGCTTTATAATCTCCTCTCGAAGATTTACCGGCAAATTTTACTTGAACTTTATACAATTTTTTCCCGTCGTCAAAAACTAAATCATAAGGATTTCTATCTCCTATTGGCAACAAAACTTCAAAACCAAGTTTATAAAGTTTTGCAATACATTGAGCTACTGCTAAAGAACCTTTTTGTTTACTATTCATATTAACAGTGTATAAAACTGTTTTAGTTATGTCAATGTGCGGACACCAATCAGTTGGTACCTCTGGTATCTTAATACTTATTCATTTTATCAAAAAATGTCTGTTATTTGCGGTGAAAACGTATAAATTTTTTTGTTATAATACAACATGAATCTCAATGAAATAGCTATCCCTTTTCTTTTAACTTTGATAGCGGGATTATCGACTGTTGCCGGTAGTTTGATTTTTTTTGCCGGTATATTTCACAAAAGAAAATATGTTGGTTTTTTTTTAGGACTATCTGCAGGAGTTATGGTCTATCTTTCATTTGTAGAATTGCTTCCCTACGCAGTTGAGGGTCTTGGTTTTCTTTATGCTAACATTTTTTTCTTTATTGGAGTTATTATTATGGCTTTAATAGACTTTGCTCTTCCCCATCATTACCTTGGAGAAAGGATCTGCCGAAAACAAATTATTATTGACCGGCGTCTTTTATCAACAGGATTAGTTGTAACCTTGGGTTTAATCATCCACAATATTCCGGAAGGTATGGCTGTTTTTCTTAGCTCATTTACTAATATAAAACTTGGTATATTACTAGCAATTGCCATAGCAATTCATAATATTCCTGAGGGCATAGCCGTAGCCGCCCCGATCTATCATGCGACTTTAAATAAAAGTAAAGCAATTAAATATGCTTTTGTATCGGGTATGGCTGAACCTTTTGGTGCAATCATCGCCTATCTGTTACTTAAGCCTTATCTAAATCAAAATATCCTTTCCTATATTTTTGCTTTAGTAGCCGGGGTTATGGTCTATATCAGTTTCGACGAACTTCTTCCCGCCTGTTTCCGTGACGAACAGGGACACAATGCTATTTTAGGAATTGTGACGGGAATGATGATTGTATCCTTAAGTCTTCTTTTTCTTTAGTTCTTTCAACTTGACAAAGTTTTGGAAAAAGAAATTGAAGTTGTAGAAAAAGAGAGATGGAAACTAAGGTAACATAAAGATATGAGACCAAAAATTAATCGTTGTCTACGGTTTAAGCCTGATGTTTATTATTTTAAACCGAGAGGTATTCCTTTGCGTAAACTTGAAGAAATTCTTTTATTACCCGATGAACTTGAAGCGATAAAGCTTTATGAAGTTGATTGCTTGGACCAAAAACACTCAGCTGAAAAAATGGAAATTTCTCAACCGACATTTGCAAGAATTTTAAATTCAGCATTAAAAAAAGTATCTTCTGCAATTATCAAAGGAAAGGCAATTAAAATATTAAGTGTATAATCTTAGATATGAAAAACATTTTTATCAAAATAATATTGTTATTTAGTTTTGTTTTTTTTGCGCTTATTTTTCAAAAAAGCGTCTTCTCTGTTCAACCGATTCAAATTGATTTTTTTTACAGCTCAACTTGTCCACATTGCGCAAATGCTAGAAATTATTTAATAAAACTCGAAAAAAAATATCCACTATTGATTATTAACAACTATGAAGTTTCTGATAACAGTCAAAAATTAATTGAATTTTATAATAGATATAATGTTTCTTCAGATTCCCATGGCTTCGTCCCTGCAATTTTTACCAATGATAAGTTTTATGTCGGTTTTAGTGAAGAGATTTCAAAGGAAATAAAACAGAATATTGTCGATCTATTAAAAAATCCTGTTGAAAAAAACCTAAAAACAAAAACACAAAATATTACAAAAAATCCTCCTATTATTGAAAAACTTAATTCCAACAAACTTACCCTACCGGTAATTGCAATATTATTAGGAGCCATTGATGGTTTTAATATTTGTTCTTTAAGTGCTTTATTAATTATCCTGTCCTTAGTATTGGCTTTAAAATCAAGATTTAAGACTTTAATATTTGGAAGCAGTTTTATTATTACTACTGCAATTGTCTATAGTTTTCTTATTTTCTTTTGGTATCAACTGTTTAATATAATTACACCCTATTTGCGGCAAATGGAATTGATTATTGGATTTATCACTCTTGGTGCGGGTATCTATTTTTTAAAAGAATTTATAAAATTTATAAAACAAGGTCCCGCCTGTGAAATTGGTCAGGCTCAAAAAATTGAAAGTGGTTTTTCAAGAAAATTTCAGTCCCTTTTAGATAACAAAGCTAAGACTATAACCATACTTATTTCAATATTATTATTTGCTACGGTAATTACCATTGTCGAATTCCCTTGTTCTGCAGCAGTTCCAGTAGCTTTCGCCGGCATGTTAACCAAAGCGCAACTTTCAGGATGGCTATATATTTTTTATATCATTCTATATGTTACTTTTTATATGCTTGATGAATTACTAGTTTTTTTTATTGCTTTTTTCACTTCAAAATTGTGGCTTGCCTCTCCTAAGTTTATTACCTGGATTACCCTATTCGAAAGTATAATATTATTTTCCTTGGGAATATATTATATTTTTGGTGCTATCTAAAATATGAAAAAAAGGCTTCTTTTTATTCTGTTCTTATTAATTTTATTTTTTAATAGAATACCTGTTTTTGCCCAAACTGAAGAAACGCTTGAAGGAATAGTAAGTAAAGTGATTGAGGAAAAACAAATAGAGGTTATGCAAAGAAAACAGCTATATCAAAAGCTGGAATTGGAAATCACAAAAGGCTCGCTTATCAATAAAAAAATTGTTGTTGAAAATGGAAATATGCCCCTCGCCAATGAACAAAGATATCATGTTGATGATCAGGTAATTGTATCAATGAATAAAAACACAAATGGAAAAGTAAACTATTTTATCTCCGACTACATGAGAAGAGATTCATTAACTGTTTTATTTTTAATTTTTATTATTGTAACGGTAGTTGTTGCTAAATGGAGAGGGTTAATGTCATTAATCGGCATGGGAATTTCATTTCTAATTATCTTTCTTTTTATTCTTCCAAAAATTTCAACAGGCTCAAATCCAGTTGAAGTTGCCATCTTAGGATCACTTATCATTATTCCAATATCTTTTTTTCTTTCCCATGGATTTAATAAAAAAACTTTTGTTGCAATTGCAGGAACACTAATTGCTTTAATAATAACGGGCGTCCTTTCAAATATTTTTGTTAATGCAGCCCACCTTACCGGTTTTGCTTCTGAAGAAGCCGGTTTTTTACAGATTGCCAAACAGGGAGCCATTAATATAAAAGGCTTACTACTTGCCGGAATTATTATCGGAGTTTTAGGAGTATTAGATGATATTACTGTTTCTCAATCATCAATAGTATTTCAACTCAAAGAAGCCAATAATAGATTAAGTTTTAGTGAGATTTATAAAAGAGCAATGCAGGTTGGCCAGGACCATATATCATCAATGGTTAATACATTAATTTTGGTCTATACCGGTGCTGCTTTACCGCTTCTACTCCTTTTTATAAATAATCCCCGTCCATTTTCTGAAATTGTTAATTACGAAATCATTGCTGATGAAATTGTAAGAACTCTTGTTGGAAGCATCGGTCTTGTGCTTTCTGTTCCTATTACAACATTTATTGCTGCTTTAATTGTAATAAGGAAAAAATAAATCTACTTCCCTTTACAATTTTTACATTTTCCAAAAAACTCAACCTTATGTTCTTCTATCTTAAAATTATAAATCTTTTTTACTGTATTTGAAATTTTACTGATCTCTTTATGAAGGGAATCACTTTCAATATCGTTTATATATCCACATTTTGTACAAACAAGGTGGTGATGATGAGGTAAAGAAGCAATCTCGTACCGGTATTTTCCTTCATTAAATTCTACTTTATTAATAAGTTTCTTATTTACTAATAAATTAATATTTCTAAAAACGGTTACTCTGTCAACTTTTATTTTTAAGATTTTTAATCTTTTAACTATCCCGCCAACATCAATTGGTTTTTTTGCTTTTTTAAAAATATCTAAAATTGATGTTCTTGCTGGAGTTTTTTTAAAACCATCTTTTTTAAAATTAATTGTTGTGCTCATAGATTGAAATTATACCTGAAACGCATATTTAAAATAATTTGCGCTTGACAGATAATTAAATACAATATATTATACCATTAAACGCAACTAAGTTGCGTCTTTATAAATCAGACATTTCTTAATGGAAAAACTTATTTTAATTATTTTTTCAACTTTTTTAATTAGCTTTGCTTCTTTAATAGGTGTTTTTACTATTTCAATTAAAGAAAAAATATTATCAAAATTTTTCTTATCTCTCATTTCCCTATCCGCCGGTGCCTTGATGGGTGGAGCTTTTCTTCATCTTTTACCTGAAGCTTCTGAAAAACTTAACAATGAAAATATGTATTCTATTGTTTTGTTTTCCTTTATTTTGTTTTTTTTAATAGAAAAAGTCCTTCATTGGCGACATTGCCATAAAAAAAACTGTGATGTTCATACATTTGGATATATGAATCTTTTTGGTGATGCAGTTCATAATTTTATTGACGGATTGGTTATTGCTTCAACTTTTTTGATCGATATAAAATTAGGTATAATAACCAGCTTTGCAATAGCGCTTCATGAAATACCACAAGAAATTGGAGATTTTGGCGTGCTTCTGTACTCAGGATTTAGTCGAAAAAAAGCTCTATTTTCTAATTTCTTGGTGGCATTGACTTCAGTATTAGGCGGTATCCTCGGGTACTTTCTTTCATTTCAAATAGAAAATATGACTTCATATCTTCTTCCTTTTGCCGCAGGAGGATTTATTTATATTGCCGCCTCAGATTTAATGCCCGAGATTAGAAAGGAAAAAAGTTTTAAAAAATCCATGCTCTCCTTTGGTATTTTTCTACTTGGTATTTTAATAATGTTTTTGGTTAAATTCATCGGTCACGAATAAAAAACAAAATTTGAATTCAACAATTTATTGTGTTATCCTCATTTTAATGATTATAAGTTTATTTACAAAAGTAGTATGAATAAATTACTTGTTTTAATGATTACTGTCGCTTTCCTGTCTATTAGTTCTGGTGTATATTCCTCAAAGAACGAATCCGGATCTCAGGGAACAAATCAGGAAGAACAACAAGTACTAGACCCTACCAGTAATCAGGTTCAAAATCAAAATCAGGTTGAAACCAAAAATCAGGGAGAAGAATCACAGTTAAATGTAAATACTCAAGAACAGGAAAATCTTGGAGAAAATCAAGATGAACAAGTGGGATCAGCGGCAATGAAAAATATAAATATTGTTTCTGAGAATGTTGAAAAATTACTTATAGAAGATGATTCTGAAAACGGCGGGATCGGAAAAGAAGTAAAACAGATTGCTCAAGATCAAAAACAGGCGCAAAACCAAATAAAAACTGATCTTGAAAAAGTTGATAAAAGAAGCGGATTATTAAAATCGTTGATTGGACCTAATTATCAAGCATTGAAAAATATGCAAAAACAAATGGAACAGAACCAATTGCGCATTCAACAGCTTGAAAAATTAATGACCCAATTAAACAATCAAAGCGATATTACCATGGTCCAAGAAACAATCCAGGTATTAACTGACCAAAATACCGCTCTTCAAGATAAAGTTGTCCTTGAAGAAAAAATGGCCAGCTTGCTTGGGTGGTTCTTTAAATTATTCGCCAGATAGTTCAAGGAGTTGATCGATAACCGGTTTGTTAAAACCAATAACGATTTGGTCCCCTATCCACAGTTGTGGAACTCCCATCTGACCTGATCTTTCGACCATCTCTCTTGCTTGCTGTTGATCCTGTGAGACATCAATATCTTCAAAAGGGATCTTTTTCTCCTTTAAATAATCCTTTGCCATGTGGCAGTAAGGACAGGTTGGGGTTGAAAAAACTTTGATTTTTTTCATATGGTTTTTTTGTAATTTTTAATTAATAAACTTATAACATCGTTCTGTTTTTTTAATGCTTCTATCCAGCCAGCTAAATATATTTTTCCTTTTTTAGTAATAGAATAACTATGTTTTTTAGGTCCAATCTCACTTTAGAAATGTCAAGTAAAAAAATTAGTATATTCAGCTATACTCAAATTAGTTTTGAAATAAAAATCAAACTTGTTTGTATTAGTAATTAGAAAGGTTTAATTATTAATTAATTATTTTTAATACATGAATAAAAATATATTGATCATTGCGGGAGTCGGAGTTATTATTGCCTCAATTTCTGGATATTTATTTTTTAATAAGTCTACTTCAAAAAATCAGGAAGTAACTAATTCAGTTATTTCTGAGCAACCGGATAGACCAGCTGAAATCAATGGTTACGTTATCTCTATTGAAGGTAATGATTTAACTATTGCCAATGAAATAGGGAAACAAGTCTTAACTGACGAACAAAAAGCCGAAAGGCAAAAATTATCTCCAGAGGAAAGACAAGCTTTAAGAGTATCAGAAGACAGCGCCGTTACTAAAGAAAACGTTTCACTAACAGTTCCTGTTGGTACTCCTATTTTTAAAGGAGCCGGGACAGGTACGGGAGAAAACATAAACGCAGATCTAGCTGAAATTCAAAAAGGAGTCTATATCTCAATTTGGAAAAATGAAGATAATATTGAATTTATTAAATTAAAAGGCGTCACCGATCAATGAAAAAAAAATTAATTATTTTCGGAATTATTTTATTTATTTTATTAATAGGCGGAGTATTTTTCTTTTCAAATAAAATTAATGGAAAAAATGAAACTTTAAATACAGCTACTGTTGAAAAAGGCAACCTAAGAGTTTCCTTTTCAATCGACGGAAAAAGTGTAATTGAAAGATATGATCCTCAATTCTCAATTAGTGGAAAAATCGTTCATATTGGAGTTATTGAAGGACAGGAAGTTAAAAAGGGTCAATATCTAATTGGGCTTGACACTCAGGAGGTAAGAAAAAACCTGGAAAAAATATTGAAAGACTATCTCATTTCTAGAAATGATTTCGACCAAGGGTCAGATGTTACTTATCCAAATGGAGCTCTTAATGACACGATAAAACGTATTCTGGAAAAAAATCAATATAATTTAGATAAGGCCGTACTTGATGTCGAATTAAAAGATATCGCCTTGAGGGAAGCCTATTTATACTCTCCGATTGATGGAATTGTTTCAGCCTTAAACATTAAGGAAGGAGAAATTGTTAGCACTCAGGGAACAAATTCAATCATAACGATTACTAAACCAAACTCGCTTTATTTTGAAGCCGAAGCAGAAGATATTGATGTTTTGAAAATAAACAAGGAGCAAAAAATATCAATGAAATTTGATGCCTTACCCGGAGTTTCATTTAAAGGAGAAGTATTTTTTATTTCTAATTTAGCCAATATTGATAGCAACGGTTTAGCTACCTACAAAGTAAAGGCAATAATTGAAAATCCTTCAAATATTAACATATTGGATGGGATGACCGGTCAGATCACCTTTACCACTAAAGAAAAATTAAACATTTTAACCATTCCCAATAAAGCAGTTTATAGAAAAAACAATGTTAGTTACGTAAAAAAATTAATTAATAACAAACCCCAAGAGATCGAAGTAATAACCGGTTTTACTGATGGAAAATCGGTTGAAGTTATCCAGGGTTTAGACCAAAATGATCAGATAATTATCCCATGAAAAATTTTTTTGACCTTCATAAAATAAAAAAGTCTTATATTGCCGGTGGGCAAACCTATGATATTTTGAAAGGAATAGATTTGTCCATTAATGAAGGCGGATTTGTTGCGATTATGGGACCTTCCGGATCAGGGAAATCAACTCTTCTAAATATTATCGGTTGCTTGGATATAGCCACATCAGGTACTTACGTATTAAATCAAAAGGATATTTCCTTATTGGATAAAAGAGAGTTGGCTACGATCAGAAATAAGTTTATTGGTTTTATTTTCCAAAATTTTAATTTAATCAATTCTCTTTCCGTTATACAAAACGTTTTGCTTCCGGCTTTTTATAGAGGTGATGAGGACATTAATAAAGCCATGAAATTATTAAAAAGTGTTGGCCTTGAAGCAAAAGCCAACTTTAAACCAAATGAACTTTCGGGTGGACAAAAACAACGGGTGGCGATTGCCAGATCTCTTATTAATGATCCTGATATTCTTTTGGCGGATGAGCCTACCGGAGCTTTGGACAGTAAGACAGGTAAGGAAATTATGGATATTATTGTCAATTTAAATAAAAAGCAAAAAAAAACTATTATTATGGTTACTCATGATAAAAATGTTGCATCGCTTGCTCATAGAATTATTAATTTAAAAGACGGATTAATCGTATGATTAATTATTTTTATCTTAAGCGTCTCTTCAATCTTGCCTGGCAAGCTCTGTGGAGTAATCCTTTCCGATCATTTTTAACAACTTTAGGAATTATTATTGGAGCAATGACAATTATCGTTGTTGTTGCCCTTGGGGAAGGAGCAAAACAGGACATTGAAAAACAATATTCTGCAATGAGCGTAACAACTATCATAATAAATGCTCCATCAACAGCTGACGGCGAAAGGTCAAAACTAAGTTATGAAGATGCTCAAATGCTCTCGCAACTTCCTTCAATTGCTCAAGTTGTCCCTCAACTTTCCGGAAGAGTTCAGATGACCAATGAAGGACAAAGCAGTAGTCTTGGAGTGATCGGATCAACCGAAGAAATTCAGTCGTTAATCAATTTGGAACTTGAAAAAGGTCGGTTTTTTACTGCTCAGGATGATGAAGAAAGACAAAAAGTGGCGGTGATTGGAGCTATTGTTGCTGAGGAATTATTTGGTAGTAAAACCGCCGACGTAGTTGGAAAATATATCACTGTCGGTAAAAAAGATTTTGAAATAATCGGATTATTAAAATATAAAGGCTCATCGGTTGGACCAACTTCAGTTGATGATAGCATCTTTGCTCCCTACACAACAACTTATAGATATATTTTGGGAACAAGTGGAAAATTTAATATTAATGCTGAGGCAAAAGATGTCAAATTAATTAGTCAGGCATTGGAAGAAATAGCAGTTTCCCTTCGTGAAAATCACAATCTAAAAGCCGGATCTGCCGACGATTTTAGAATTCGAGATATGGGTTCAACAGTTGCCTCAGCTGTAAATTCTTCAAAAACTATGCAGGTATTACTAGGCGCAGTTGGTCTTATTGTTCTTCTTGTTGGAGGAATAGGAATCATGAACATTATGTATGTAACCGTAACTGAAAGAACAAAAGAAATAGGAGTAAGAAAAGCAATCGGTGCTTTTGAAGAACATATATTGATCCAATTTTTAATGGAAGCATTTATTTTAAGTTTTGTTGGTTATTTGGCAGGTGCGATCGTCTCTGTTTTTATTATTCTTGTCATAGGTAGTTTTGGTATTTCAGTAGTTTCAGTTTGGTGGAGCTATATCCTTTCATTTTTTGTGACAATGCTTATAGGAATATTTTTTGGTTTTTATCCTGCAAAAAAAGCTGCTGAACTTCATCCGGTTGATGCTTTAAGATATGAATAATTAAGGATTTGATATTAAAAAACTCGTATTCCTATTGAATAAAAATTATCATTTTTCCGATTACCTGTTGATCTAATTGTATCCCCTACTTCAGGAAAGCCAAACGGAAAATGAGTGTTTTTATTAGTGATGATTTTAATTTTCAGCGTATCATTTGTTTCAATCGTTATAGAATTTTTTTCTACTAAAATAACTTTCCCGAAAACTGAATTTTGATTGTTTTTCATACCTGCACCAAACATCCTGCTATTTTGTTGATAAAGTCTTTTGCCAAAATTCTGCCTGGTTGAAAACCAGCCAAAAATCAAAACAAATAAAAATATTACTGAAAGAATTGCTATAAATGGTTTTTTATATGAGAGATCAAATTTTCGGAATAAAAACGCCAGTGACATAAATAACGAAACGAAAATAAACAACAATAAATAAGGAAACGACTGGATAAATGAAAGAAATCCATATCTTCCGTATCCGCCAAACAACAGATCATTATTATTATTGCTCCAATAAAATATAAATCCGGCAGCAATTACAAGTAGAACTATAATGACAAATATTCCACTGTCAATTCCTAACTTTTCAAGCCATATAGACAACTTGGACCTCATTGTTATTTCCCCTTTTTTTATTTTATTTTTAATAGTATCAGCGATTGTTTTTTTCATAGCATATTTTTTTAATTTGTAACTTTCCTCGATGAATTAAAACCCCGACATTTCTGACCGGAATCCTTAAGATATCACTTATTTCTTCGTACGATTTCTCCTCATAATAAAAAAGAACTAATGGTTCTTTATATTTAATATTTAACTGTTCAACACAATGTTTTAGTTGTTTTTTCATTTCATTCTTATCCAACTCCTCCTCAATATTATCTTTATGTCCGATATCAAACCAATCGGGCATTGAAACAAATTTCTGGATAAACCCGCTACTGATAAGATTTATGCTTTCGTTATGGGTAATCCTATATATCCAACTTGAAAATTTCATACTTTTATTAAAGGCCGGTAAATTTTTATAAGCCTTTAAAAAAACATTTTGCAAAATATCATCAACCTCCTCTCTCCTGTTTACAATGGAAAAAATATATCTTTTTAATTTAGTTTCATATCTTTTAATAAGATAATAAAACTTATCCTTTTTCCCGGAAACAATTTTCTCAACCAGTTTTTCATCAGTGATCTCCTGCATAGTTTAATTCTACTATTAAATAGTTACACCAAAACCCTGACTTATTAGTCAGGGTTGGCATATATGTTTATATATAATTTATTTATTTCTACCCATTCCCTTTCCATATCCGCTTCCATTTTGAAGTCCTAAACCTAATTCAGCTCTGATTTTACTAGCTTCTGTATTTTTACCTTCTAAAGCTAATTTTCTTGCTTCGATAAATTTATTAAATTTATCTTGAGTATTAACTATTCTAGTCACTCCTTTTCCTGCCATTTCTTTAAACCATTCGCTAAAATTTTTAGTTTCAAAAAGTTTAAGCATTGTTTCATGTCTTTCGGCCGTATAATTTGGACCTTTGACATTAACATCGCCTCGATATGCTAAGGTTGATCCTGGAGCTATAAACAATAGTCCTCCAAGAACTAAACCTGTCATTCCTAAAGTTATGATTTTATTTTTCATATTTTTTCCTCCTTTCATACTAGTTAATACAAAAGACAATAAAAAATATTACAAAAATTTATTCCGCATATATATGATTTAGTTTTGATATACTTTTTTTATGAAAAACCTTAATAGTTTTACCCAACAAAATTTGCTGAAAGCTTTTGCCGGTGAGTCGATGGCCAGGAATAAATATACCCTGTTTGCCAAAGGAGCCAGGAAAGAAGGACTCGAATGGATTGCCAGAGTTTTTGAAGAGACTGCCGATAACGAACGGGCTCATGCCGAAGAACTTTATGAACAGATAAAAGGTCATCTGTTTTTTAAGGGCGACCTTGAAATAAAAGCCTATGGAAAAACCGCTGATAATTTAAAACTGGCTGCCGAAGGAGAAAAATACGAATGGACAACCATGTATCCGGATTTTGAAAAAGCCGCCATTGAAGAAAAACAAACGGAGGCGATCCGGTTATTTAGCCAATTAAAAAAAGTCGAGGAAAAGCATGAAGAAAGATATATTATCATCGCCAAAAAATTAGACCAAAAAACCCTTTATGATTCCGATGCAATCCTTGAGTGGAAGTGTGTTAACTGCGGTTATATTTATAAAGGGAAAAGACCGCCAAAGACATGTCCTGTTTGTACCAAACCATTTACTTGGTACATGCCGCTCGGTTTAGTGCGTTAAAACAGAGTATAATTTCTTCATCATGTCTAAACTTAAGAAGGTTGTTATTGTTGATATCGTTAATCCTTATCAAAAGATTGAAGAGGCGACAAAAAATCTTGAGGAAATAAAATCTTTGGTTTCAACATACCGCGGTATCAATGTTGTTGATGTAATTCAACACCGAACCCGTCCTGATAAAGCAACCTTTATCGGCAAAGGTAAAGTAGAAGAATTGGTTGGAATCGTCAACAAACGAAAGATTGATATTGTCGTTGTTAATTCCATCGTTAATCCCAGTGTTTTATTTAATTTAACACAGTATCTATGGAATGATCATCCCGATATCCAGGTCTGGGATCGGTTTGACCTTATCTTAAATATTTTTGACAAACATGCCCACACGGCTGAAGCAAAACTCCAGATTGAACTTGCCAGAATGCACCATATGGGACCCCGCATCTATGGACTGGGTGAGAATTATTTTTCCCGTCAAGGAGGAGGCGGGACTAACACAAAAGGCCAGGGAGAAACCAATATTGAAATTATGAAACGCCACTTCCGGAATCAGATCAGATTAAAAAAAGAGGAACTAAATCGATTATCCCTTCAACATCAAAAACAGATCGAAAGAAGAAAATTCAACAATATTCAAAGTATTTCAATTGTTGGATATACCAACGCCGGTAAGACTTCTTTATTTAATTATCTGACAAAGCGGAATAAGGTTGTTGAAAATGCCCTGTTTGTCACTTTAGACAGCGTCACCGGAAAACTTTATCTCCCGACCTTAAAAAAAGAAGTAACTATCACCGACACGATCGGTTTTATTAAAGACCTCCCCCATTCCCTTATTGAATCTTTTAAATCAACCCTACTTGAATCTATCAATGCTGATTTAATTCTCCATGTCATCGATATTTCTGATCCGGAAATGGATCAGAAAATAAATATTGTTAACAATATTTTAAGAGAGTTGAAAGTTCAGACAAAAAAAATTATTTATGTTTTTAATAAGACCGATGCCTTTTCCGGAAATGCGGAAGCGTTGTTAAAAAAAATCAATAAAGTATATGCTTCTTACTCACCTCAGTTTATTTCCGTAACCACCGACTACGGAATTCAAAAACTTTTAATTCAAATTGAAAAACAAATATATCTTTAACAATAACTTCGCTTGACTATTCGGTTTTCATTCGGTTATACTAAATTTAATGATAATCTTACTTACAAAAAAACAAAAACGTGTTCTTGATTTTATAAATAAATACTATTTTGAAAATGGCATTTCTCCAACCATAGAAGAAATCCGTAAAGCTTTAAAATTAAAAGCAATCTCCACTATTCACCAACATATAAAAACACTTATTGATAAAAAGTATCTTTTAAAAAGTAACGATTCGTCGAGAAGTTTTATACCAAAAATTAAAACAAATAGAATATTAGAAATTCCGATTATAGGCTTAATCTCAGCAGGACGACCTATTGAGGCTATAGAAACACTTCAGTCAACAGTTTCAGTCATAAATGATAGGATAAAAAATCTTAAGGAGCATTATGCTTTACGTGTGGTTGGTAATAGTATGATAGAAGAGGGAATATTTGATGGTGATATAGTTATTATTAAAAAACAATCAGTAGCTGAAAATGGACAAACAATTGTTGCAATAATCGATGACAATCAAGCAACTCTTAAAAAAATTTACCGAGAAAAATCAAGATTTAGACTTGAACCAAGAAATCAATCAATGTTGCCCTTCTTTAGAAAAGAGGTCGAAATTCGAGGTGTAGTAATACAAATTATAAGTAATATAGACAATTACGCATCTAATATATCTATTCAAAAACATAAACATCAATTTAGAACTATCGATTTATTTGCGGGCATCGGGGGAATCAGACTTGGATTTGAAAATGCTGGATTTAACACAGTTTTTGCAAATGATTTTGAGCCAAAATGCAAAAACACTTACGATTTAAATTTCGAAAAATCAAAACTAATTGTTGAAGATATTCAAAAAATCGGAATAGAAGATTTACCAGAATTTGACTTTCTACTTGGCGGTTTTCCATGCCAGGCTTTCTCAATCGCTGGATATAGACAAGGATTTGATGATAAAAAAGGCCGAGGCAATTTATTTTTTGATATTGCTCGAATTTTGAAGGTGCGAAAACCAGAAGGTTTTTTACTTGAAAATGTAAAAAACCTTAAGAGTCATGACAAGGGAAAAACATTTAAAATAATTCTAGAAACTCTCCAAAACCTTGGTTATCACGTAAGAACTAAAATTCTTAATAGTATGGAGTATGGAAACATACCTCAAAATCGTGAGCGTATATATATCGTTGGATTTAAAAATATTGATTATCACAATAAATTTGTATTTCCAGAACCAATAAAACTTGAAACAAAAATAACTGACTTATTGGAAAAAAATGTTCCAGAGAAATATTATTATAATGGAAAGCCTCTTTTTGAAAAATTAAACGGTCTTGTTAAGGAAGATGGGGTTTACCAATGGAGGAGACAATATGTAAGAGAAAATAAAAAAGGAGTTTGTCCAACTTTAACCGCAAATATGGGAATGGGAGGACATAATGTGCCAATAATTAAAGACGCTAGAGGTATTAGAAAATTAATGCCAATCGAGTGTTTACGTATTCAAGGATTTCCTATAGATTATAAATTGCCAGCGCTAGCCGATTCTGCACTTTATAAACAAATTGGAAATTCTGTTAGTGTTCCAGTTATTGAAGCAGTGGCAAGACAGATGATGAGAGCAATGAATTAGATCATATTGTTTCTGCAATTTTTCTTAGATTTTTTTCTGACGATAAAATCATTTTTTTATCGTAAAGATAAGGAATGCTTCGTTTTGCTATCCAAATATTATTTCTATTTAAGGCAGGATTACGACCAACCGTACTTAAATTAAAAAGATAAATTTTGTCCTTCAATAATTTAAACGAGCCAAGAGTTTTATTAATAACTTCAATATCAGTCATACAACGAATATATCTTTTTAAACTTTTAAGGTTCTTTTTTTCATACAATTCAATTTTTCCTTTAAAAGTAAAATTGCCCATAAAGGTTGGATCTGGATACTTTTTATTGACGATATAATGATCAAGAACATTATTAGAAAATTCTCCTATCTTTTTGATCTTACCATTTAGAATCGAGGATTCTGTTGATTTTCCAACTAATTCAAATATTTCTGTTTCATAAGTAAAGAAACCTTTTTCAAAATTATGACCAAATTTTTGTAATTCCACACCAGACAATACATACTCAATGACTACCTGAATATTATTAATGTTTGTAAAGCTATTAAAAACAGAGGACTTAAATTTATCTTTTAAATATATTCCCAATAAATCTTTTTCTTTAAAATTTCCTTTATTATTATTATCGATATAAGCACCAATTATGAACATATTTTCTACTTTTGATGATTTCTTAGAAGTTTCAAATTGCTCTAGAGTTAAACCGATCCATCTATCGGTTTTAGAAATATTTTTAATTTCGAGAAAACATTTGGGTAGTCTTTCTTTTTTATTTTCAATAACTTTTACTATATCTGGTTCATTTATTACCTCATTATTTTGTTTTATATCAAAATCCAATTTGTAATCTTTTTTAGAATTAAGCGATTTTAATACATTTGAAACCCCTAGTTCGACTAATTTTCCAAGCATAAAACTATCCAAAACTCCTCCCAGACCTCTCGAAGCGCCTGAGGTTCTAGAAGCTTGTGATTTTTTTGGATCAAGATGATATCTTAGTGCAAAATCAAATGCTATATCAAAATCCTTTCTTGTAAGAATATATTTCATAATTTTTATTACTTAAATAAATTACTAATACTAATTTTCAAGGCTTTTGCAATTTTTTCAATATTTTCAAGAGTAATATTTTTTTCAGCTCTTTCAATCATCCCTATATACGTCCTATGAAGTCCAGCTTTTGAACCAAGTTCTTCTTGAGAAAGATTTTGTTTTAATCTTTCTTTTCGAACCCTATTACCAAACTCATTAAGAATTAATTTACTCATATTTTGGCTTAATCTAGCAATAGTATATGAACTTGTAAATGAAAGTTCTACATACTATAGTTAGCAAAAAGCCCCGCTTTCGCAGGGCCTTTTTAAAGAATTTTTAATTCTTAATTTCTCACTCTTAATTCTTAACTTAATATCCCATTCCGCCCATCCCCGGCATTCCCCCGCCTCCCATTGGAGCGGCTGGAGGATTCTTTTCCGGTAAATCGGCAACCAATGCTTCGGTTGTCAATACCATTGTGGCGACCGAAACTGCGTTTTCAACAGCAGTTCGAACCACTTTTAATGGATCGATAATACCAGCTTTGATCATGTCAATCGTTTCAGCTGTTGCGGTTGACTCGGTTTTCAGAATATCAAAACCTTGTCCCTTGGCACTGGCTGATCGGGCTTTGGCAATTAATTCGCCTGGATTCAACCCACCGTTTTCCATTAACTTTGTGAATGGTGATTCAATTGCACTTTTAACTAATTCAAAACCGATTACTTCATCTCGACTGGCTCCTGATTTTTCCAGTTCTTTTGAGTCCATTTTTTGACTAATATCAAGAAGAGCAACAGCTCCACCTGGAACTATTCCCTCTTCAAGAGCTGCTTTTGTTGCGGCAACTGCATCAATCACTCTTTCTTTTTTATCTTTTAACTCAACTTCGGTTGCAGCTCCGACATTAATGACGGCAACTCCACCGGAAAGCTTCGCGAGTCTTTCCTGAAATTTTTCTTTATCAAAGTCAGAGGTTGATTCTTGTAATTCTCTTTTAATTTTTTCAACTCTGGCATTGATTAATTTCTTATCACCTTTGCCGCCGATAATTGATGTGTTTTCTTTGTCTGATTTTACTTTATCAGCTCGGCCGCAGTCGGCAACTTCAATGTTTTCCAATTTTTTTCCTAAATCTTCGGAAATGACGGTTCCTCCGGTTAAAATAGCAATGTCTTCCAACATCTCTTTCCGGCGGTCGCCAAATCCTGGAGCTTTAACGACTAAAGCGTTAAATGTTCCTCGAAGTTTGTTGACTACTAGTGTTGCCAAAGCTTCACCTTCAATCTCTTCGGCGATTATCACTAAATTTTTAGAAACCTTAACAAACTTTTCCAAAAATGGAAGTAAGTCTGATACCGCGGTGATCTTTTTATCTGTAATCAAAATATAGGCATCATCGATTTCAGCGACCATTTTGTCAGCGTCGGTAGCAAAATAAGGAGAGGCAAAACCCCGGTCAAACTGCATTCCTTCTTTATGATCGACGGTTGTCTCTAAACTTTTTCCTTCTTCAACGGTAACAACTCCATCTTTTCCACCGACCCGTTTTAGAGCATCGGCGATTAGATTACCTAAATAAGCATCTCCGGCAGAAATTGTGGCAACGTTGGCAGCATCTTTTAATGTAATGGTCTTAGCCATTTTTCTTAATTCGGAAACTACATAGGTTGAACCTTTCATCAGTCCTGTTCTCATCACCATCGGATTTGATCCGGCGGTAATCATCTTTATTCCTTGAGAGACAATTGTACTAGCCAAAATTGTTGCGGTTGTGGTTCCGTCTCCGGCAATATCGGCTGTCTTTGAAGCAGCTTCTTTGACCAATTGCGCCCCCATATTTTCAAATGCATCTTCCAATTCAATTTCTTTAGCAACGGAAACTCCATCATGAATAACGCTCGGTCCACCCCATTTGCGCTCTAATCCAACATTCCGTCCCTTTGGACCTAAGGTTGTTGCCACTGCCTTACATAATTTATCAACACCATCAAGAAGTTTTTTGCGAGCTTCAGCTCCGTAAATTATCTGTTTTGCCATATTTATTTTCCGCCAGCTGGCGGATTAATTTATAATTTTATTCAACAATCGCCATAACGTCTTTCTGTTCAAGTAACAACCATTCTTCATTACCGACTTTAACTTCATTTCCGCCCCATTTTTTATATAGGACTTTCTGTCCGACCTTAACAACGATGCCTCCGCATTTATCTTTTTCTTCACCACAGCATTTTTCACCACAACAATCCTGTCCAGGACCAACCGCCATTACTTCTCCTACTTGAGATTTTTTGTCAACGCTGTCGGGAAGGACGATTCCTGAAGCGGTCTTCGATTCACCTTCAACTGGTTTAATTAACACGTAATCAAAAAGAGGTTTAATGTTACCTTTTGTTTTTGACATATTTAAAATTGTAATTAACTTATAATTTTTATATGATGAAATATACCCCAAAAAATTTTCGTTGTCAAGGGGATTTTATCAAACGACGAAACAGTCTGCTAACAATATGGATGAAACCAATAGCTTGTCAGAAATAGAAAAATTGAAGACCCTTTTGCAGTCGGCTGATTTGCCTGCTAATCTCCATGATAAAGCCGCCGAGCAAATTCAAAGAATATATCTAACCCTAAAACACGGAGGAAATCTTTCCCAGCTTGATATTACAGCTAAATATATTGATTGGATCGTTAATTTGCCCTGGAATAAAAAAACCGATGATATATTGGATGTTAATCATGCAAAGCAGGTGTTGGAGGCAAATCATTTTGGTCTGATAAAAATTAAGGAAAGAATTATTGAATATATTTCTGTTTTGATTTTACAAAAAAAGGGGGTAGCCCCGGAAACTCATCACGCTCCAAATTTATTTTTTGTCGGACTGGCCGGCACCGGAAAAACTACCTTTGCCAAGTCGGTCGCCGAGGCTTTGGGCCGGAAATTTATGAGGATTCCTTTTGGAGGACTTTCCTCTGCTCTTGATCTGCGCGGTCAGTCAAAGACTTCTCCTGAGGCGGAACCAGGAATGATTATGAGAGCTTTAAGACGGGCTGGGACTCAAAATCCTGTTATCCTTCTTGATGAACTGGACAGGATCACACCGGAATCACGAGCAGCCATCATGGGTGTCTTGATTGAACTTCTTGATCCCGGACAAAATAATAATTTCACCGATTATTTTGTTGACTTTCCTTTTGACCTTTCCCAGGTTTTATTTATTGCCACCGCAAATAACACCAATAATATTTCAACGGCGGTTATGGACCGGTTGGAAGTAATTCAAATGCCGTCTTATACGGATGAAGAAAAAATTTCCATCGCGAAAAACTATGTTTTCCCCCGTTATATTAAAGAGGTTGGGCTGACTCCGGAGAATATAAAAATTGAGGATTCTGTTTGGATGAAGATCACCAGACCTTTGGGATTTGATTCAGGAATAAGAAGTCTGGAAAGAACGATTGAGGGAATCGCCCGGAAAGTTGCCTATAGAATTGTCAAAGGCGAAGGAACGAGCTTCATTATCAATGACACAAATGTAAGAGAGTATCTTTAAGTATATCTGTCAGCTACTTTTGACGCACCATATGAATAAGGTTTTATTTTCACATCATACCCGCTTCCCCGGATCATTCCGCTGATCTCATTGATCATATCTCTTGTTTCTCCGTTGGGACCGATGTCAACGTGAATTTGAATATCATATCTGGAGATCCCGTTTGTTTTAAATAGTTCAACAAAATTTTCTGAAGTTTCCAGCGACATGGTTGCTTCTCTATAAATTCTTTCCTTTAAAGCCATTTTTTTATTATTTATTTCTCTTTTCCAAAAATAAATTCCTCCAAAACCGATTCTGTGAATGACGAGGGCAGAAACAAAATCATACCCTCCCCTTTCCATCTTTTGCGAATCGGTACCGACGATTATTTCGTATTTGGCTTTTTTATCATCAGCCATATAACTAGATACAATATTTCTCAATTTTTCCAGATCAACTTCTCCATGAGTCGGACTTTGAAACATAATAGTTATTATTTTACCAAATAAATCAAAAAACCTCCTGATGGAGTATTCATATCTGAAGTTTAATATCCGTAAAAGTCTTTTTGTTCGGTATCGTTTTTGAATAGTGTAACTATTCCATTATCTCCGTAAATTCTTCTCATAGATAATTCCTTATCATTATACGTAGATATATTATGCAGTCTCACTCCTGCGTTTTGGAATATCTGTAACAATTCATCCCTTGTTCCGATAAACATAGTCCCAATAAAATATTTTTGTCTTATTTCTTCAGGAAGATTTTGAAAAAATTGCATAGCAACTGGATCGATTATCAATCGTGTGATTTGATCTTCCATGAAAACATGACTTTTAACTGGATTAAGATGATCACTTTTTACCGTTTTAAGATTCATCCTTAGTTCTTGACTCAAATCTTTTGCAATTTTTGGGCTGGAAAGTTCAAAGCAACGTGAAAATACTTCAATTCCCTTTCCTGACTTTACGCTTTGTATCAGATCAAATTCCTTTGGGGCATATTTCTTTGCAATTGGATAATAAGCTTAGGAGATAATACCCGATTGCGGTAATTCTGAAGTTGCTAACCCCATATAAAATTATTGAAAATTAATACTATACAAAAAATTTTAAGCTGCGATTAATTTTTTTGTTCCCAACAAAGCGCTTATACCTAATACGGCCACAGTTGCTACCAACATACCATTAACCCAATTTAAGCTTTGTTCAGGTAAAGTAAAATTTTGTTGTGATCTTTTTTTTACGATTACCCCATCATCATAAAATCTTTCATCTTGATCAGTAGCAAGAGACCTAACCTCATATTGGCCATCACAATTAGATCTCATATATGATGCTACTTCACGCCAGCTAACATTTTCCCTTCCTTGCCAATTTGGAATTCGTGGGTGGGTCGCTCTTCCTGAAGGATCTGCTGGCCAAACATTAATAGCATCATCTCCAACAACACCTGGTCTTGTTCCAGAAAATGCGGTGGTAAGCGCTTGAAACGCTTCATCGCAAGGGTCAATTTTTGGAGCACCCCCGCAAGCTATTTGAGCAAAAAACAAAGTGAGCGCGGCAACTCCCATCGCTGCTTTTGCCCTTAATCCTTCCTTATGTCCTGTCATTAATTATTTAAAAAGTTATAACTATGGGGCATTCTACTACTACTACTACTTGTCAAGAGGCAGTCTTGTACAATACAAGATGAGCCCGAAAGTAGATACGGTTTCAAATA
>CAZMBH010000007.1:0-30137 GCA_964564535.1 uncultured Gammaproteobacteria bacterium | reverse complement strand
TGTGTTTCTAAATAACTTGTTATGATACTGAAAAAAATAGAGGAAAAAATAAAAATTAGAATTAATCCTGTTAAATCGGAGAGCGTTAACATCTGTCTTTTTCCTAACAGATCAAGTATCCGGGATAGTACCAGCATTAATATAAAAGGGTGAATTGTACTTTGGTAAATCGTTCCAAGAAGAGAAAGAACTGCATAATGCTTATTGGCTCCCCAAGATATCTGTAAAATTTTCCAACAATACTGTAATGTTTTTTTCATCTAAATAATAATATACATTAATATATAGTTATTTTATGGATGAAGTCGAACCTTAAGAGATGATAAGAACTAGTAAGCGCAAAAACATAGTCAAACATGAATTAATTATAAGTACTTTTTAAAGAAGTTTACGGTTTTTTCCATAGCTTGCTCGAAATATGGAGAGTTGATATTATGTCCTCCACCCTCATATTCATAAAACTCATAAACTTTTGAGCTATCTTTTAGAACTTTTACTAAGTCTCTGGAATAACCAATATTAACCACCTGATCACTCGTTGAATGATTTATTTGTAGAGGTGCAGATAAATATTTAATATTCTTAGTCAACGAAATTGATGTCCAAAATTCATTATTAAAATCGATTTTCCCAGGATCCGATCTAATTTTTTGTATTTCCGGAGACGTTTCACGATTTTTTTGTTCAGTGCCTGTTTTATTTGTATCCGGTCTATGGTTATAACTGCTGTCGTTAATTCCATATTTTGCAAAGTCTTCATAACTATATACCGCACCGGACCAAATTACTCCCGCTTTTATTTCATTATTAACAAGCATCGCTCTTAAAACCGCATTTCCCGCCATGCTATGTCCCCAGACTCCAATTTTATTCGGATCAACTTTTTCAAATTTTTGCAGACTCTTTAAAGCACTGATTATATCTATTGTATATGCGGAAGAAAAATACGAGCCGGATGGATCACCCTCTGATTGGCCATTACCGCGAAAATCTATCTTGAAAACTACAAAACCATTTCTGGCTAAATAATCTACGTAGGAAACATACCCCTCGGTGGTCTGATATTGAGCCGGTGGAATAAATCCATGGTTAAAAATTATCGCCGGAAAACCGTTAACAGGTTCGTTTTCTACCGGTATAGTCAGTAGACCATACACCCGGTTGCCCTCGCTTAAATAACTGGCTATATACCTTTTATAATTACTACCATTAGTTAACTCCTCTTCTATTTGTATTTTTTCTGAGGATATATTGATCGATCTAAGATAATCTATGCTAATCGGTGAAGCATCAGATTTAACAACCTTTCGATTCTCTTTTAAAAAAGTATTTTTTTGGATGACTTCAGTTGTTTTATTTGAACGGATTAAAATTACAGCCATCAAAACCGTAATCAATGCTGTAAAAACAATTAAAAAAAATTTCATGTAATATTCATATTACCATGATGTATTTTATTTATCTCCTCCGTTGTTCGGATAGTTCACTGTACTGCGGACAGACAAAAGATCTGCAACGACGGATCAAAGAACACAACAGTATTGATTCAAAATCTAAATATACCCGCACCCGCAGACCGGTAAGGTTGGTTTATTTTGAAAAATATAAAACAGTCAGTAGCGCTTTAAAAAGAGAGTTTGAAATTAAAAAAATGACGAAGGCAAAAAAAGAAATGTTGATTAAAAAAGTACATAAGTTATAATATAACTTTTACTTATTAAGTAATAGTTAACTATGTTAACCACGGCAGTTGTCTCTTTCAGAGAATTTTTAGAGGCTTTCTTAATCGTTGGTGTTTTTTTGGGTATATCCAAAAAACTTAATTTGAAGAAGGAATTTGAAATTGGTTTGGCAACCGGAGTTGGAATTATTTTATCTCTCTTATTGGCGGCTTGTACTTATTTGTTTGGCGGGCGAATTCAAAGTATTTTAACTGAAAAAAATACTGAACTACTTGAGAGTTATTTAATGATTTTTTCTGGTGCATTTGTCATATACACGACAATTTCTTTACATAACCTGCTTAATAAAATTCAAATAAAAACTGCTGCAAAAGTGCATCAAAAATTAAAAAATAATCTCTTTGATATTTCATTATTTTTTACGATTATCTTTTTGGTGATGCGCGAAGGTTTTGAAATTGCTCTTTTTACAGCTAGTACTTCTCTACTTTCTATTTTTATTCAAAATTTTATTGGTTTAATAATTGGATTTATCTTAGCTTCTATGTTTGGAATTTTAATGTTCTTTACTTACATCCAATTCCCAATCAAGAAGGTTTTAGTAGCAACAAAATACGTAATTGTTCTATTAGGAACCATGCTGATAGTTAATGGAATAATTAAACTATTCTTCAATTAATACTGTTTTTATATTAACAAATTCTTTCAAGCCATAAGAGGATAATTCTCGACCATATCCTGACATTTTAATACCTCCAAACGGAAGGCGAATATTTGTGATTACTTGACTATTAATAAAAACCGAGCCTGATTCCAATTCCTCGATAAATACCTGGGCTCTTTTTTTATTATTTGTCCAGACTGATGCTCCCAGTCCAAATTTTGTATCGTTGGCAATTTTTCTTGCCTCAACATCATCTTCTACAATAAAAATAATAGCTACTGGTCCAAAAGCTTCTTCAAAATATAACGGCATCTTTTTGGTTACTTTAGTAATAATCGTTGGAGGATAGAAATATCCCTTACGCGGAATTCTTTTTCCTCCAATAATTATTTTTGCTCCCATTTTCACCGAAACATTAACTTGATTCTCAATTGTTTCCAGTATTTTTTTACCTGAAAGTGGACCAATGTCAGTTTTTCTAGCTTCAAAATTTTTTGTTAATTCTTGAATAAATTGATCGGCAATTTTTTTCTGAATAATAAAACGTTTTGCAGCAATACAAACCTGACCGGTAACATTAAGCCTTGCCGAAGTTGCAACTAAGGCAGCCTTTTTGATATTAGCATCATCAAGAACAATAAAGGGGTCACTACCACCTAACTCTAAAATTGATTTTTTAATTGAAGCTCCGGCAAGCGATGCCACTGCCGATCCGGCCTTTTCACTTCCTGTCAACGTTACTCCACGGATAAAATTATTTTTAATTACTTTTTCACTCATTGAGGAATCAATTAATAAATTTTGAAAAACTCCCTTCGGAAAACCCGCTTCTAAAAATATTTTTTCAATTAATTGAGAAGTTTGAGGTACATTCGACGCATGTTTTAGCAAGATCGTGTTCCCGACCATAAGAGTCGGGACAGCCGCCCGGAAAACCTGCCAAAACGGATAATTCCAAGGCATAATGGCAAATATAACTCCCAAGGGTTCAAAACGGATATATGATTCTTTTGCTTTTGTTTTAGTTATCTCTTTTTTTAAAATTGTTCCAGCATTAACTGCAAGAAATTCACATAATGTTGCACACTTTTCCACTTCTGCTAAGCTTTCCACAAGTTTTTTTCCCATCTCCTGTGTTATCATTTTGGCAAATCTTTCCTTATCACGAAGTAATATTTTTCCTACTTTTTTCATCAAAACTTCTTTGTCTGAAAAGGAAACTTTTTTCCATATTTCATAAGCTCCCTGACTTAAATCAATTTTATCTTCCAATTCACTTTCAGTTAGAATCGGGAACTCACCGAAAATTTCCTCTGTTGCCGGATTAATAGAAAACATTTTTTTCATAGTAGGCAGGTTTTCTCCTGTAATTCTTTGACTAAAATTCTATTGTCATCGGAATAATCAATTGGAACATCAATTAAGTGAATGCCTTTTTGATTAGAAATTTTTACCAAATGTTTTTCTAGGTCTCCATTTTTTTCCACCCGATAACCGTTAGCTCCATATGACTTTGCCAACCCAACAAAATCCGGATTTCCAAAGCTTAAAGCAAAGTCATCCAGCCCCATAGATTTTTGTTTCCATTTGATCATACCAAACCCATTATCACGCAGAATAATAATAATTAAATTTAATTTAAGTCTATAGGCAGTTTCCAATTCCTGAGAGTTCATTAAAAATCCTCCATCGCCGCATATTGCAACAACTTTTTTTTCGGGAAAAACAATTTTTGCCGCCATAGCCGACGGCAACCCTGCTCCCATGCTTGCTAAGGCATTATCTAACAATAAAGTATTTTGTTTTAATGTGTGATAGTTTCTGGCAAACCAAATTTTGTACATACCATTATCTAAAGTTACAATATCTTCTTCCTTCATATTTTGTCTTATGATTTTTACAATCTGTTGAGGAGTGTACGGAAACCGCTCTTTTTTTGTTATTGACTGAAAATGGGAGTTTAAATATTTTTGCATTTTGTAAAAATAGGAAAAATCCCAGTCTTTTTGCTTTTTAATTAATCCCCCTATTTGAAAAACCGTGTTTGCGATATCCCCGACCACTTCATGCTGGGGAAAATATATTTGATCAACGATCGCCGGAAAAAAATTAACATGGATTACAGTTCTTTTATCGTTTACGTCCATAATAAAAGGCGGTTTTTCGATAGTGTCATGGCCTATGTTAATAATTAAGTCAGCTTTATTTATTGCACAGTGAATATAATCGTTTTCCGATAAAGCAGCCGTTCCCAAATATTGCAAATGTTTCTCAGTTACAACCCCCTTACCCATTTGAGTAGTAAAAAAAGGAATGCCGGTTTTATCTATAAATTCGGTTAAAATTTTTGAAGTTCTTTTACGGTTAGCCCCGGCCCCAATTAACACAAGAGGATGTTTTGCATTTTCTATCAACTCAACTGCCTTTCTTATAGCTTTTTCTTCCGCCACCGGCCGACGGGTATGATAATTTACCATAGGTTTGCCTGTTACTTTTTCCTCGGCTACATCTTCCGGAAGCTCAAGGTGAACAGCGCCCGGCCTTTCTAACTTTGCTAGTCGAAATGCTTCCCGAACCATCATTGGGATCATTTCCCCATTGATAATCTGTTTGGTGGATTTGGTTATCGGTTTAAACATTTCAACGGTATTAATTATTTGAAAGTTTCCCTGCTTGCTTTTTTTTATCGGTTTTTGACCGGTAATAAATAATGCGGGCATTCCCCCGAGTTGGGCGTAAGCCGCACTGGTGACCAAGTTAGTAGCGCCCGGACCAAGAGTGGAAAGACAAACACCAGGGATACCTGTTAATCTTCCGATTGTGGCAGCCATGAAACCGGCTGCCTGTTCGTGCCGAGTTACGATAAATTCTAGTGAGGAATTTTTTATCGCCTGAAGCAGTTGTAAATTTTCTTCCCCAGGAACACCAAAAATATACTTGACCCCTTCGCTTTCTAAACATTTAACTAACAATTCTGCACTATTCATTGGACTAATATCTTAGTATATTAATGTTTTTATTTCAACGGACCTGAATATTTTGAGCAGTCACTGATCCGTCAGTGTTTTCACTTCCAAAAACTGATACTTTTTCCCCAGCTATCAGCTCTGATTTATCAGCAATCTGTGCTTTATTAATAATTGTTTTCGTGTTAATCAAAACTATCTTACTACTATTATCTTGCAATTTGACTGTGATTGATTTGTCGTCTGCTGAAATTATTTCCCCGGCAACTGGTCTAAATCCACCCCTTCTTACCATTCCTTGCCCGTCGCCTAATTGCGCAGGAAAATTCTTCCGTTGGTTTTGTTGATATTTCATACCACCGTAAAACCCAATACTAGTAAAAACTAAAACTAAGATTATTGTTATTAAATTATTATTTTTCATTTATTATCACCTCCTTTCTAAAATTATTCATATCTCAACGCCTCAATCGGTTGTAAGTTTGCTGCTTTTCTTGCCGGATATAGTCCAAAAACAATTCCAATCAAACTAGAAACTCCAATTGCCAACAATATTGATGATAAAGAAATAACTGATGTAATATTCATAATTTTTGATATTAATAAAGATGCCGTTATACCAAAAATCATTCCGATTATTCCGCCGGTAAATGTAAGTAAAATTGATTCAATTAAAAATTGAGTGATGATTGTTTTTTTCTTTGCTCCTAACGCTTTTCGTAATCCTATTTCTCTTGTTCTTTCTGTGACCGTTACAAGCATAATGTTCATAATCCCTATTCCCCCAACTAAAAGAGAGATCGCGGCAATTCCTCCAAGTAATGCAGTCAGGGTCCCGGTGACCTGGGAAACCGTACTTAATAAATCACTTTGTGACATGATGGTAAAATCAGCATCAGTCGGACTGCTCAGCTTATGTTGATTTAAAAGTAAATATCCGATTTCGTCCTGAGCCTGAACCATAACATCTTTAGTCTTTGCTTCAACAGAGATGCTTGTTAAGTTAGTTTTTCCAAAAATTTGTTTCTGAGCAGTCGTTAAAGGAACATAGATCATATCATCAGAATTATTAAAACCAGACCCACCTTTCGAAACTGTTACGCCAATAACCCTTAATGTTTGACTACCTACTTTTATTGTTTTTCCAATTGGATTAACTTCTCCAAATAAATCCGCTGCCGTCGTTGGACCAAGAACGGCAACTTTACTGATTGAAGCATTGTCTCTTTCGGTAATAAACACTCCCTTTGCCATAATAATTTTTTTAATTTCAGCGTACTGGGGATAAACTCCAATAATTGAAACATTAGTATTATTTCTTCCAGCAATTACCTGTGAACGGCTTGAATATTCCGGAGATACTTTACTTACCGAAGTTGCTGTTAATTTTTCTTCTATCGATTTAGCATCTGCTATGGTAAGACTGGTATTTCCTCCTTGAGCCCCCATAATACCTCCACTACTTTGTCGTGAGGGACTAACGGTTAATAGATTTGAGCCTAGCGACTGAATTTGATTCTCAATTGACTTTTGACTTCCTTGACCCAAAGAAATTAATGTAATAACACTGCCTATACCAATAACTATTCCAAGGATTGCGAGTCCCGTTCTCATTTTGTTAAGAATTAAAGTTTGGAAACCCTCGATGATCGTTTCAAATAAGTCCTGCATAGTTAATTTTTTTCATCTTTCTCAATTTTTCCATCTCTAATATGTATAATTCTTTTTGCATAATTAGCAATATCCTGTTCGTGAGTGATCATAATTATTGTGTGCCCCTCTTTATTTAACTTTTTAAAAATTTCCATTATTTCTTCTGCCTGTGCACTAGCGATATTTCCGGTCGGTTCATCTGCAAGTAAAATTGCGGGATTCATAACTAAAGCACGGGCAATCGCAACCCTCTGTTGTTGCCCTCCCGATAGTTGATTAGTTGTATGTTTAAGTCTGTCTTTTAATCCGACCATTTCTAAAAAGTTTTTAGCTATTTCCTGTCTTTTTTCTTTTTTGATTCCCGCATAACTCATCGGCAACATAACATTTTGCATCGTGGTTGTTCTTGGGAGTAGATTGTATGATTGAAAAACAAAACCTATCTTTCTATTTCTAATATCAGCTAATTGATCTTCATCTAACTTAGACACGTTTTCTCCATCTAAAATATATTGACCGTTTGTTGGTAGATCAAGAGCTCCTAAAATATGCATCAATGTTGATTTTCCGCTTCCGGATGGACCCATAATCGCAACAAATTCACCTTTTTTTATTTCAAAAGAAACATTTAATAAGGCAGTTGTTTCAATATCGCCAATTTTATAAATCTTTGAAAGATTAGAAGCTTTTATCATATTGTCAATTAGGTCTTCTACCACTATTTAAGCCACCAAAGACCGATTGAGTATTGGTTGAAGATTTTGTTGTAGTTGCGGTTGTAGTTGCAGTAATTACAACATCTCCCTCCTGAAGTCCGGAAGTAATTTCTGTTTGAGTATCTGACGATAAACCAATTTCAATATTTTGATTAACCGGTTTTCCATTCTTTAAAATCTGTACATAATTATTCCCGTTATCATCAGTTTTTACCGCTGATGAAGAAATCAATAATATATCATCTTTGGTATTAGTAATTATGTTCGCTGAAATTCCCATATTCGGCAAAATTTCATTTGATTTTGTATCAAGTAATATTACCGTTGGATAGTTTGTTACCCCCGATGAAACTGAACCAACCGTATCAATAGAAATAACTTTTCCGGTAAAAGTTTTGTCGGAAAATGCATCAAAAGTAATTGTTGCCTTATCACTAATTTTTATTTTTGGTACATCGATTTCCGTCAAATTGATCGACAATGTTGGAAGAGCATCAGTTTTGACATTAGCAATTTTATTAGTGGTGGCGGAAGTATTACTACTTGATTGGGAGTTGATTACAGTACCAATTTGCAAGGACAAACCCGATACCGTTCCGGAAATTGGAGAATATATTATTGGAGACGCTTGCTGATATGAGTACCAGGCGGTGTTTAATGACGATTGCGCTTGTTCAATCGCTTTTTGTTGAGCCTTGTATTTTGCTTCAGATAATAACCAGTTGTCTTCTGAAATCCTATACTCAGTTTGTGACTGTCTTTCTGGAGTATTTGGAGTTCCGTCACCATTTTCATATAAACTACTTGTTGATAAATCGAAATGACTCTGCCACTTAGTAAACAAGTCTGCCTGAACGGAATATAAATTATCTTTGGCAGTCTGTAATGAATTTTTAGCTGATTGATAAGAAGCCCATGATTGAGAAGATTTTTGTTGGCCTTCAAGATCCAGTTCTAACTCTGCAATCTTATCCCCGGTTTTAACCACACCTCCATCTTTAACATAAATATTTTTTACAACTCCCGTTGCCGATGTTGTGATATTACTGCTGTTTGTTGATGCTACCGCTCCAGAGCCAGTAACTGTCACAACAAGATTTCCTTTACTGGCTTTTTCCGTTTGATAAGTAGCCTTATTACTTCTGCTTAAAAATATTTTTGAAACAATAAAATATCCAGTAATTATTATTACCAAAAAAAATAAAAATTTCTGAATTAAAGACATTTTTATAAACCAGTTTTTTACTTTATCCATAGTTATTATTTTGATAATATAAATAAAAACTGAAACTTAGCTGAAAATTGGTAATTTAACTACTACTGTTGTTCCCTTTTTTAATTTACTTTCTATATTTATTGTTCCTCTATGTAAATCTACAATTTTTTTTGCAATTGATAAACCTAATCCGTAACCGTCAATTTCTTTTTTCGATCTTGCCTTATCAGATCTATAGAATCTGTCAAATAAATGAGGGATGTCTTTTTGATCTATTCCCATCCCCTGGTCTTCAATTGAAATTGAAACTGAATGTTCTGTTTTTTTTGTGGTTATTCGAATGGTTGATTTTTCTTTGCTGTACTTAATTGCATTATCAAATAACGTAACCAGTAGATCAGTTAACCTGTATTTATCACCCTTAAGGAAACTGTTTATGATAGTGCTTTTTATTAGAATGTTTTTATATTTTAATAATGGCTCAACTCTTTTTACAGATTCACTGATTAATTGTTTTAGAGAAACTTTTTCAAAATATAGATTCCTTTTGGTTTCTTCATATTGAGACAATTGTAAAAGTGAGTCGGAAAGTTTTTGCAAACTGTTAACATCTTTTATATTTTCATTCATTATTTTTTTTGCTTCTTTTATTGACAAATTATTATCACGAACACTTACTTCAAGCGAACTTTTTAAAGCAGTTAAAGGGGTTCTAAACTCATGTGAAGCGTCGGAAATAAATCTATTTTGTTCCTCTACCATTTCTTGAATCGGGTGTAAGGTTTTACCAGCTAAAAAATATGAAAGACTACCAACGATAAAGATAATCCCGCTATTTATCATCACAAGAATTAATAACAGTCGTCGTTTTGTTTCTTGAAGTAATTCAGGATCAATAAAGCGAATGTTTGGGGGTGCCGGATAAAAATTATTTTCTTGAAACCTTCTTTCTATTCTTTGTTTTTGCATTTGTGTTAAACGATCAATTTCATTGGTTGCTCCTTTATAAATAAAGATGCTAAAAAAAATACTTATCGTCATTAATATAAAAAGGTACCAAGCGGTTAATTTTAATCGGGCATTTTTAAACATATTTTTTAGTTTCCTATTCTATATCCAAAACCTCGTATAGTATTTATTAATGATTTTTTATTATTAAACGGCTTATCAATTTTATTTCTCAAATTTTTTATATAAACTTCAATGGTATTAGGTAGGATATCTGCGTCATAGTCCCAAACATGAGTAATGATCTGATCTTTAGTAACAATTGTATTTTTGTTTGTAATTAAATATTCAAGTAAAGAAAATTCCTTACTTGAAAGTTTTATTTCCTGGCCGTCTCTTTTAACTAAAAATAACTTTTTATCCAAAACCAGGTCTTCTACTGAAAGATTAATATCAACAATTGCTCCTTTTCTTCTTGTTAATGCCCGAACTCTTGCTAATAATTCATCAAAAGAAAACGGTTTCGTCATATAATCATCGGCTCCCGCATCCAATCCTTTAACCTTATCTTCTGTCTGACCCTTAGCCGTTAGTATTAAAATTGGAATGTGAATTTTATTTTTTCTTAGTTCGCGGCAAATTTCAATTCCGTTCATTTCCGGAAGCATAATATCAAGAATAATTCCGTCATAGTCTTCGGTTGACGCAAGATCAAATCCATCCGGACCTGTATAAGCAACGTCAACTGCATATCTTTCCTGTTCCAACCCTTTTTTGATGGAGTTCGCGATTCTATGTTCATCTTCAACGACAAGTATTCTCATATAAAGCCAATTATAAACCTTTGGCTGAAATTCGGCTGAATTATAAATAATAATTTCAGGTTGAAACTTAAAACTGGTGGTATACTAATCAATTATGGTTTCAATCATTGAAGTAAAAAATTTGACAAAAAAATTCAAAGACTTTACGGCAGTTGATAATATTTCTTTTGAAGTAAGGACCGGTGATATATTCGCCTTTCTTGGACCAAACGGAGCCGGAAAATCAACAACGATTAAGATGTTAACAACTCTACTCTCGCCTACTTCAGGAATAATTAAAATTAATGGTTTTGATCCGGTAAAAAATCAGGGTGACGTTAGAAAATCTTTTGGAATTGTCTTCCAGGATCCAAGTTTAGACGAAGAATTAACCGCTTTTGAAAACATGGATTTTCATGGTGTTTTATACAATGTTGAAAAAAACTTAAGAATAAAACGGATTAAAGAACTTTTAGATATAGTTGATCTTTCTGATCGTAAAGACAATTTGGTAAAAACTTTTTCCGGAGGAATGAGACGGCGACTGGAAATAGCCAGGGGCTTACTCCATCATCCGAAAATATTTTTTCTTGATGAGCCGACTTTGGGATTGGATCCACAAACCCGTAATCAAATGTGGACTTATGTCAGCAATTTAAATAAAAAAGAAGGAATAACAATTTTTTTTACTACCCACTATATGGAAGAGGCAGAAAAAATTGCCCAAAAAATTGCAGTGATTGATCACGGAAAAATTATAACCCAGGGAACAGCTGAAGAACTTAAAAAATCCACAAAAACAAATAGTCTTGAAGAGGCATTTTTGTCTTTAACCGGGAAAAAAATCAGGGAAGAAGAAGTTAACCCAATGGAGCATTTGCGTATGAGACGTAAAATGTGGAGACATTAACTATGAGTACTATATATATTCTATGGTTGAGACAATTAAAAAGATATTTTCGCTCTCGGTCTCGAATGATCGGTTCTTTAGGCCAGCCAATTTTGTTTTTAGTGGCCTTAGGATTTGGTTTTGGCCCAATTTTTAAAAAAGCCGGCGCCGGTAATTATATGAGTTTTTTAGCCCCCGGTGTCATTGCTCAGGGAATTATTTTTACGGCAATTTTTTCCGGAATTGAATTGATTTGGGACCGACAGTTTGGATTTTTAAAAGAAACTTTGGTTGCTCCAGTTTCTCGCTTAAATATTATGATTGGTAGAACTTTAGGAGGAGCATCCATCGCGACTCTTCAGGGAATTATTATTTTCTTTTTGACTTTATTAGTTGGTTTTAGGCCGACAAATATATTTTTGTTACCGTTTGCTTTAATAATCATGTTTCTCACCGCTTTACTTTTTACTGCTGTCGGAACCGCAATTGCCTCAATGTTAGAGGATTTTCAAGGATTTCAAATGATTATGAATTTTCTTATCATGCCGCTATTTTTTCTTTCCGGAGCGTTGTTTCCATTAGACGATCTTCCTGGAATAATAAATATTCTTTCCAGTCTTAATCCTCTCAGCTATGGAGTTGATGGTTTACGGGCGACATTAATCAACAGTTCACATTTTGGATTAACTACTGATCTTCTTGTTTTGTCCGGAGTTTCTGTTATTTTTTTATCTATCGGCAGTTACCTCTTCTCTAAAATTCAGGTATAGTTAATTAAATAGGAACCCAAACTAAAACCACTTCATTATATTAATATAATAAAGTAAGTATTTTCATTTAAGCAATTATTTATTACAATTAAGTATGACAACTATTAACGATTTAGAAAAAGAAATTTTGGCAATAAAAGCTAGAAATAAAAGAGTAGAAACAGATAAAGCTTGGGAAACCAGTTGGATAAGAAAATTTATTTTAATAATATTTACTTACTCAGGTATCGGTTTTTATTTGCGGGCAATTAATATTGATAAACCTTGGTTAAACGCGATAGTTCCTTCCGTAGGATTTCTTCTTTCAACCCTTACCCTCCCAGTTTTTAAAAAGATTTGGCAAAGATATTTCCGCAAGTAAAATCCATTTGACAAGGAAAAAGGGGTTATTTATGATATACTTATTAAAGTTAATTCAGTATGGTAGAAAAACTGCTGTTGGAAAACAATTCAGTTTGTAAACTTCTGGATAACATTCATATTTAATCAAAAGGAGGTGAAAAACATAAATGGATAACAAAAAACTTTACGTAGGTAATTTACCTTGGACAATGACCAATGATACATTAAAAGAATTATTCGCACAATTTGGCGAAGTTACTGAAGCCGTCATCATCACAGACAGAATGTCTGGAAGATCAAAAGGTTTCGGTTTCGTCACATTTGCAACTGAAGAAGCAGCCGCTGCGGCCACTCAACAGATGCATGAAAAAGAAGTCGAAGGAAGAAAAATCGTCGTTAACGTTGCTCGACCTCGAGAAGAGAGGCGACCAGGTGGAGGCGGTTTTAATAGAGGAGGTGGAGGTGGCGGATTTCGAGATGATCGAAGAAGCTATTAATTCACTAAAAAATTAACACTATCTGTAAGTGATAAATGAAAATTTATTATGAAGGATAGTGTTTTTTTATGAAGGGATATATTCCCGAACGCTATCGGCTTTACGGCCTTCAACTCTTCTTTGCGATTGTGAAAGATAGGTTTTTCGAATTCTGATATTAAGAGGTGTCACTTCAAGCATTTCATCATCATTGATGAAATCAAGAGCCTGTTCAAGTGATAATGGGGACGCGGGAACTAATGCCTCAGAGACTCCTTCTCCGGCTGAACGGTTATTGGTTAATTGTTTTTCTTTCGTAATATTAACCTCAATATCCATATCCCTTGCAGCCAAACCAACGACCATTCCTTCATAAACTTGAACGCCGACACCAATAAAAAGAGTCCCTCTGGTTTGACTTTTTACCAATCCATAAGTTACAGTCACTCCGGCTTTTGTGGCAACAAGCGCTCCATTTCTTGACGATTCCATCTTTGGTCCTCTGGGTAAATATCCTAAAAAGTAGGAACTTAAAACAGCTGTTCCCCTGGTCTTTGTTAGTAATGAGCTTCTAACTCCAAGTAAATTGTGATCAGAAATCTTATAGATCAATCTTGTGGTGTTTCCGGTTGTAACCATATCAACCATTTCTCCTTTTCTTTTACCGAATTCTTCTGTGACCAAGCCCATATAATCTTTGTCTACATCAATAGTGACTTCTTCAAAGGGTTCTTGAACAACTCCATCAATTTTTTTGTAAATAACCTGCGGTTTTGAGACCTGCATTTCATATCCTTCCCTTCTCATTGTTTCAATTAAAATCGCCAAATGTAGTTCGCCCCGACCATAAACAACATAGTTAACTCCTTCCGGGTCCGGTTCGATCTTTAATCCTAGATTTGTCTGTTTTTCTTTTTCAAGCCGCTCTTTAATCTGTCTTGAGGTAGAATACTTTCCTTCCCTTCCTGAGAAAGGACTGGTGTTTGGACCAATGGTAATTTTAATTGTTGGATCTTCTACTTTAATTGATGGAAGACTTACAGGATTGGAAGGATCGCAAATAGTTTGCCCAATATTCAACTGAGGGATCCCGGCGATTGCAACGATGTCGCCGCTAGCTACCCAATTAACTTCTTTTTTTTGCAATCCTTCAAAAGTATAAAGTTTTTGAGCCCGGTATTGTCCGATAATTTTGTCGTCCTGTACTAATACGATTGGCTGATCTTTCTTTAAAATTCCTTGAGACACTTCTCCGATACAAAGTCTACCGACATAATTATCATAGTCTAAGGTTGAGATCAACATCTGGAAAGGCTTATCTTCATTAATAGCGCTATTTTCAACTTCTTTAATAACTGTTTCAAATAACGGAATCAAGTTATCTTCCTTTTTTGGAGAATATTTTTCCGGAAGCTCATAAAAAGCTTTTCCATCTCGTCCAACCGCATAAAGAGTTTTAAAGTGAAGAAAAGACTCATCCGATGCTAATTCCAAAATCAAATTTTCTACCTGATTAAGAATTTCTTTCGGTCTGGCATCTTTTTTATCAATTTTATTGATAATTACTATTAATTTAAGTTTTGCTTCAATGGCTTTTTTCAGAACAAATTTAGTCTGAGGAAGAGGGCCTTCGGCGGCATCTACTAATAAAATTGCTCCGCTGGCCATGTTGATCACTCGTTCTACTTCGCCACCAAAATCTGCATGTCCCGGTGTATCGATTATATTAATTTTAGAATTCTTGTAAAAAACGGCTGTGTTTTTTGCTAAAATGGTGATCCCCTTTTCTCTTTCCAAATCATTAGAATCCATAATTAGAGTTTCACCCATTTCTTTCTGATTATCGCGGAAAGTGTGAGTCTGTTTAAGAATGGCGTCCACGAGTGTGGTTTTACCATGATCAACGTGAGCAATAATAACGACGTTTCGAATTTCCATAGTATAAAAAAACCCACCATCAAAAATCGGTGGATTAATGAACTATATTGTACCATAATCCAACACTATTTATAGTATCATTATTAGCTATGAGCATCGCCTCAATTCACGATAAGTTTGAAGCATTTTTAAATAAGATACAAAAAGTTTCCTTTGATGATTTAACGATTATGCATTTCCCAACTTGGGATGAGTTAAAAGAAAAGGCTAAAAATATAAAAGTTGAGCCAGGCTGGGCGGTTTATTTTGTCAGGGAAAAAGGATACGTTGATCATGTAGCAATTGTACCTCACCAAGACGAAGTTAACCTGAATCTATTTGATGCTCTCTTACTCAATGCCTCACCTCCTCCTATGGGTCTCGGAGTTGGACCTTTAGATAATACAGGATTAAGGATTATAACTACTATTGAATATATTGAACTTTATAAAAAAGGCAGTTATAAAAAAATATTTTTTGGACCTCCACCGGTAAATGACAAAGAGATTGTAAAAAAAGCCGGTTTAATTGCAAAGGAAATTAGTGATTCAGGAATTATTGATAATCAACCGGTTGTTTATTCTTTTTCCATGATTCCTCTAATAAAAAAATTTTATGCAATAAATTTTGATCCTATGCAATCAAAAACTAAATTAGCTTTTCTAACAAAAAAGCTTAAAAAAACAGTTAAAGCAATATATTGTGGAAGTTTGGTTGCTCAAATTTGGCAAAAAGCAGGTATCCTAAACTTACCTGAAGTAAAATTTTTAAAAATCAAAGGGCATTCCAGTTTTACTCTTTTTAAATGGTCTAAATCAAACAACTCAATTCTCGGAGGCCTCAGTTGGGACAATGATTGGGATTGAAAAATCTTTAACCTGAATAACTTCAGTGATCTTGCTTAAAGTTTTATCCCAAACGCCTTTGACCCGAACCCTGTTTCCAACTTTAATATCGTTGATAGTAATATTCGTTTCTTTTCTGTCCACAAACTTAGCTGTTCCAAAATATACAGTTTGCACACCTCTTTCTGCAGTTTCCATAACGAAATTGTCAGTATTTTTTACAGTAACTTTTCCAAAAAAAGCACCGAATCGTTTTTGAATAGAATTATTTTTGACAGTTTTCGCATCAATTACTGATTTAGTATCGTCGGTAAACTTACCAAAAACCATTACTTCATCTCCGACAGAAAGTTCAGCAAGCGAACTTTTTCCACCGAATTTTCGTAATATTTTAGTTTTGTCTGTTATATTTACTTGAAAAGTCCCATCTTCACTGGACATCGTAAAACTATTTTCCCCGATTACCGTAACTTCTCCTTTTACCCTTGCCTCAAATCTCAGATTCTTTTTCATAAAATTCTTCACTTTTTCTAGTAAACCATTCCTAACTTCTCTTGTATCATTCTCATCAACAGCTTCGTCTGACGCCTCTTTTCTTTCTTCTTTAATTGTTTCTTTAATTGTATTTCTAATCTCTTTCCTCAATGGGGTCAAGGCCAAAACTGAAGGAGTAGCTGTTAAAAAAGTCACTAGAACAATTATACTTAAAGATGTTTTTTTCATTTTTTTATGTAATTTTTAATATTCTCTACCCTATATATGCGCCCTTGACTCAAAAGGTTGCATTTACTGTGTGGTTTCCAGATTTACCAAAATATCCTTTTCAACACTGTTCCCTAAATCGTCAGACGCAACGATAAGAATGTAGTTCTCACCTTCCTCCAAGGTAGTTGCCGATGCAAAATTTCCGTTTACGTCGGCTTTCAATTCCTGTTCATTAATAAAAATATAGGCATTAGCGATTGTTTTACCTCTTATGTTTATAATTGGATTATTCACCGTAGTGTTATTTTTTGGTTCATAAACTAAAAGAGAAATCTTTTCTGACACGATGGTTGGCTTAATAATTTTAGTAATAGAATCCTTATTGCGCCCCTTTTTTGAATCTATAATATTTTTTATATTAGGGTTATTTTTTTGAAAATAAGAAAAAAGGGCTATTACCAAAACAAGAACAAAAAAAGCAGGGAAAAATTTTTTTATCATATTATTTGAACCAAAACTTATAAATAGAAACTATTTTATTTTTAATTTTATTAAAATTCTTAATAAAAACATATAACAACCAAACTAATAATAATATTAAGCTTATTAAAATATAAGTCAACGGTAACGGTAATTCCTGGATAAATAGCAATGAGTTATTGAAGAAGTTAGTCTGAATTATTTCAAAATCATCTCTTAAAAAATCAAATAGATCAAAAGAAGCTTGATCATTTAACACTTCAATAATTACGGAAAAAACAAAGACCACAGAAAGTGTAATAGCAATAACCAAAATCACTTCACTGATAATTTGTCCAACAGTTTTTTTTGCCTCCATCTTATAAATCTTTTTAATAATCTTATCTTCAAGTTTTTTCATATATATTTTTTAATTTTAACCTACCTCTTCTCACAATTGATTTTATCGTATTTAAAGGTTTTTTAAATAGTTTTCCGATTTCTTCATATGAGTAACCATCGCTTATTTGTTGAAATATTTTTCTTTCTTCTTTATCTAAGTAATTTAAATAACTTTCATCAGTAATATCTATCTCACGGTCGTGGGTAGGATAAATATCCTCATTTAATTGGATTGTTTGTTTTTTCGATCGATAATACATTTTAAGTTCGTTTTGAACTATCTGAAATAAATATGGTTTGACCTGTTTTGTTTCATCAAACTTATCTAATGCTTTATAAAATGAAATGAAAGTATTTTGAACTAAATCACTGACGTCATGTTTATTAAATAATCTTCCTTCGATGTATCGATAGATCGAAGTCGTGTATTTTTTAACAATATATGAGTAATGGTCAATTTCGCCGTTCCTAATTCTTATAATTACGTCTTTATCAGATAATTCCGCCATATTCTGTTAAAATTATAACATGATAAAAATGGGTAAAGTATTATTAGTCGGAAGAGCTAACGTCGGAAAATCAACTTTCGTTAATAATGTTATTGGACAAAAAGTAGCAATCACTTCTCCAAAACCACAGACAACCAGATTTTCGATCCGGGCTCTTTACGAGGAAGAGCGGGGCAAAATTATTTTTGTCGATACTCCTGGAATTGTCGGAAAGGCAAAAGACTTTCTTTCAAAACGGATAAATGAAAAGACATTGCAGATACTCAATGAAAAAGTTGATCTTGTTATTTATATGGTTGATGCCACGAGAAAACGTGATTTTGAGGAAAGCAAAGTACTTGGGTTGGTTAGGAAGATCAATAAGCCTAAGATATTGGTGATTAATAAAATTGATGATCCCGGAAAATCCTTTTTACCTCAATATAAATTTTTAGAAGAGGAATTTAAAGACGTTTTTCAGATATCAGCGATCAATAACATGCACGTAAAACCTCTCCTTGATAGGATTTTTGAATATTTGCCGGAAAAAAATATTGACTCAGAAGAATTACCTCCCGATTTAGTCTACCCGATTCTTAATCTTGACAGCAAGATCTTTCTTGGGGAATTAATCCGGGAAAAAATATTCTTAATGATGGGTGAAGAAATTCCCTACACTACAACAGTTATCGTCGATCAAATAATGGAGCGAAAAAACGGGACAACATATATTAAGGCAAGAATTTTAACTACTAATGACCGTTATAAAGGTATGTTAATCGGAAAAGAAGGAAGAAAAATTAAGGAAATTGGAAGTTATGCCCGCAAAGAGATTGCCTTGGCAATCAATAAAAAGGTTTTTCTTGATTTGAATATTGAAGTCGATTCTCACTGGCAGGAAACCTACTATTAATTACGCCTTGAAAAACTAATTTCCGTTTTGTATAATTTTAATTCAATGAGGAATAAACTTTTCTCAGATAATAAAACCACCCGCCCAGAGCGGGTTTTTTTAAAGGCTCGCGAAGAAGGATCAAAAACAGGATTAAAAGATAAATGTGGGATCTTTGGAATTTATGGAAAAGGAATGGATGTAGCCCGAATTAGTTTTTTTGGATTATATAGTCTTCAACATAGGGGTCAGGAGGGAGCCGGTATCACGGTTACTGACGGAAAGAATTTAAAAAGCGTTAAAGGATTAGGTCTGGTTTCTTCAGTTTTTGATGAAAAAAAAATTGAATCACTCAAAGGTTTTGCCGCCATCGGTCACACCCGCTATTCAACAACCGGAGGTAATAAACTTTGCAATGTTCAACCGGTTGTTTTAAATCTGAAAGATGACTTTTTTGCTTTAGCTCATAATGGAAATGTCATTAATGCGATCGACCTGTCTCATAAATTACCATCTGATGTTAAGTTATCTTCAACAAGCGATACAGAAATTATGGGCTGGGTAATAAAAAATTCTTCTGGTAAAGACTGGGAAGATAAAATTGTTTCTTCCTTTAATAAATTTCAGGGGGCTTTTAGTATAATTGCCTTGACAAAAAATAAATTAATCGCCTTTAGAGACACATATGGTTTCAGACCTTTGATTTTGGGTAAATTAAACGGTTCGTTTATAGCCTGTTCAGAAACATGCGCCTTAGATACTGTTGGAGCAAAATTTATCCGTGAAGTCTCCCCCGGAGAAATTATTGTAATTGATGAAAAAGGAATCCGAACAGTCGGAAAAGTCCGGTCTGTAAAAAAGAGTTTTTGTCTTTTTGAATATGTTTATCTGGCTCGCCCTGATAGTATATTTAATAAACAACTCGTTCATCAGGTCCGACAGCGATCGGGGGAGATATTAGCCCACGAATCTCCTGTTGGGGCCGATATGGTCGTTGCGGTTCCGGATTCCGGAACATCCGCGGCGATCGGTTATTCTAAAGCTTCAGGAATTCCCTATGGCGAAGTCTTAATTAAAAACCGGTATATTGGTCGAACTTTTATTCAACCTGAACAACACATCCGGGAAATGGGAGTAAGAATTAAATTTAACCCATTAAGACAAATTGTTAAAGGTAAAAGAATTATTATCGTTGATGACTCAATTGTCAGGGGAACAACAATGAAAAAAATAATAAAGATGTTGAAAGGTTGTGGAGCCAAAAAAGTTTATGTTCGTGTTTGCTCTCCCCCCGTCACCGATCCCTGTTATTTTGGAATAGATACCCCGGACAAAAATAAATTAATCGCCTCACATTCCACGGTAAAAGAAATCGAAAAATTTATCGGAGCTGATTCACTCAGTTATTTAAGCTTGGATGGTTTAAAGAAAGCTTCAAGGATAAAATCTAATAAGCTTTGCACTTCTTGTTTTGATGGAAAATATCCCATGCCGGTTGAAGGTGGGTTTAGAAAAGATGTTTTTGAAACTATTATTTAATATTTATACTGAGCAAAGTCGAAGTATGAAAAAATTAGCTGTTTTAATTTCCGATGCTGGAACGGGTACTAATCTACAAGCTATCATTGATGCGATAAAAAATAAAAAACTGATGGCAGAAATTGTCAATGTTATCAGCAGCTCCGAAAAAGCTTACGGATTACAAAGGGCAAAAAAGAATAATGTTCCAACCATTATCGTTGATAAGCAAGATGATTTAAAAAAAATTTTAAAGGATCTGAGGATTGATTTAGTTGTCCTAGCTGGTTGGAAATTAATAATTCCTAAAACTTTAATAGACAGTTTTAAAAATAAAATTTTAAACCTTCACCCAGGACTTATACCTGATAGATTAGACGGGATTGTAAATAATCCTGATGGAACCCTTGGACTTTGGAACCGGGGAAAATTGACTGATGTTGCTATCCAAAACTTTTTGAATAAAAAAGCGACCTATGCCGGATCAACGGTTCATTTTTTGTCACCAGAGTTTGATTTCGGAAAAGTTTTAAGTCGCTGTTTTGAAAAAATATTACCAAACGACACGGTAGAAAGTCTTTATACAAGATTAAAGAAAAAAGAAAATAAAATTTATGTTGAATCACTTATTAAACTCTGTAATTAAAATATGAAAATTTTAATCATTGGCTCGGGTGGGAGGGAACATGCGTTGGGTTGGAAAATAAAACAGTCTCCGTTGGTTAAGAAAGTTTACTTTGCTCCGGGTAACCCAGGTACCAAAGAAATTGGAGAGAATGTTTTTATCGAAGCCACAGACATAAATAAATTACTAAAATTTGCAAAAGCAAAAAAAATTGACTTGACCGTCGTTGGCCCGGAAACCCCGTTAGTTTTGGGTATTGTTGATCTGTTTAAAAAAGAAAAGCTTAAAATTATCGGTCCGTCTAAAAAAGCCAGTCAGATTGAAAGTTCCAAAACTTTTGCTAAAGAGTTAATGATCAAATACAAAATCCCAACTGCTAAATATTTTTCTTTTACAGATTTAGTAGAAGCAAAAAAATATCTTCAACATGTTAAATATCCGCAAGTCATTAAAGCCGATGGTCTTTTCTTAGGAAAAGGAGTAGCTGTTTGTAAAAGCCGGAAAGAAGCCGAAAAATTCTTAAATGAACTCACTAATAATAAAGCTCTCGGTGAATCGGCAAAGAAAATAATTATTGAAGAATGTTTGTATGGACAGGAAATATCTTTTATGGTTATTACTGATGGAAAAGATTTTATTTCTCTATTACCATCTCAGGACCATAAAAGATTAAACGAAAATAATCAGGGGCCAAATACTGGAGGAATGGGCGCCTACACTCCGGTCCCCTTTTTAGACAAAAAACTTATTTCTCAAATCGAAAAAGAAATTGTTGCCCCAACAATTAAAGCCATGGCTAAAGAAGGTTGTTTATATCAAGGAATTCTCTATCCTGGTTTAATCCTTACCCGCGAGGGACCAAAAGTCCTTGAATATAACTGCCGGTTTGGTGATCCGGAAACTCAGCCTTTGATGATGCAACTTGAATCTGATTTAGTGGAAATTTTTCTTATCCAGCAAAAAAATAAACTAAAAAACAAAAAATTAGTTTTCAAAAAAGGTTTTTCTGTTGGGGTGGTCCTTGCGTCATCCGGATATCCGAGTGAGTATAAAAAAGGAGACCAAATCCATGGATTGGATAAAATCAACGATAAAGATGTTCAAATATTTCATGCCGGAACCAAGGAGATTGATAAAAAAATTATTACTAACGGCGGCCGGATATTATCCGTCGTTGCAACAGGTCCAACATTAGAGGAAACTATAAAAAAAGTTTATCAATATATTGGAAAAAAGGCTGTTTATTTTAAAGGTGTACAATACCGAAAAGATATCGGTAAAAATGGATTAATATTTGGAGATAAATATGATTAACAGAATTGAGATAATTTCAAGAATACCCGATACTCGCGCAAAGTTAAAAAAAAATCAACTTCATAATACAAATAAAAATATAGAAGAAGTTTTTTTAATTGACGTCTATACAATTAAAAAAGATCTTAACCAAAACCAATTAGAACAAATCGCTTCTTCTTTAACAAATCCTGTTTACCAGGATTTTAAAATAAATCGACCAACTTTAATTAATAAATTTTCCTTGGGAGTTGAAACAGGATTTTTACCAGGAGTCACTGATAACGTCGCCAACACTGTTAAAGAAATTATTAAAGACCAACTAAAGATAAAATTTAATGGTGACGAGGGAGTTTTTACTTCTCAGTTATTACTTATTGATGGAAAGCTTGATGAAAAACAGATTAAAGAAATTTCTCTCGGTTTAATTAATCCGCTTATTAACAGGGTTCATTTTAAAAGTCAAAAAGATTATCTGAAAGATAAAGGAATGGATAAAATTGTTCCTCAGGTAAATTTATCTTCCGAAGACCAAGTTGATGTCGTTGATTTGAATGTCTCCGATGAAGAGTTGGTAAAAATTGGAAAATCAGGAATTAAAAATAAAGACGGATCAACTCGTGGCCCCCTTGCTCTTGACCTTGCCTACATGAAAGAAATAAAAAAATATTTTAAAAAATTAGGAAGAAATCCAACCGATATCGAACTTGAATCAATTGCCCAAACCTGGTCCGAACATTGCCACCACACAATTTTTGCCGATCCGATTGATGAAATAAAAGATGGACTATTTGATCATTTTATAAAAAGAGCTACAGTTGAAATAAGAGCAAAAAAAGGTAAAAAAGATCTTTGCACTTCAGTCTTTACTGATAATTCCGGAGCTTTTAAATTTGATAAAGATTATATTGTCTCCCACAAAGTCGAGACTCATAATAGCCCATCCGCTCTTGACCCATTTGGTGGGGCGATTACGGGAATTGTTGGAGTTAACCGGGACGCGATTGGTTTTGATATGGGCGCTAAACCAATTGTTAACTACTATGGATTTTGCTTCGCTGATCCAAATTTAAAATCCTCTATTTTCCGTGATCAAGAAAAAAAACAACCATTACTGTCCCCGCGTCGGATTTTGGACGGCGTCGTTGCCGGAGTAAATTCCGGAGGAAACTGTTCAGGTATTCCAACACCTCAGGGATTTTTATATTTTAACAATAATTATCAGGGTAAGCCTTTGGTCTTCGTCGGAACAATGGGATTATTACCTATTAAATCTTCCGCTGTAAAAAAAGCTCGACCTGGTGACTACATCGTTGTCATTGGTGGTCGTGTCGGCCAGGATGGAATCCATGGGGCAACCTTTTCTTCCGAAGCTTTATCCTCCGGTAGCCCGGCCGGCGCTGTTCAAATTGGCGATCCAATTACCCAAAAAAAATTAAGTGACGCTGTTGTTAAGGAAGCCCGCGATCTTCATCTTTACAACAGTATTACTGATAACGGTGCGGGAGGTATCTCTTGTTCTGTTGCCGAAATGGCCAAAGAGTCAAACGGATGTATCGTCAATTTGGAAAATGTCCCCTTAAAATATCCGGGACTTGAACCTTGGAAAATTTGGGTATCAGAATCTCAGGAAAGAATGACTCTTGCCGTTCCAAAAAATAAATGGAAAAAATTTTCAGAGCTAATGATCAGTCGTGACGTTGAGGCAAAAATAATCGGCGAATTTAATAATAGTAATCGCTGCATTGTAAAATATCACAAAAAAACCATTATGGATATTGATATGAAATTTCTTCATGACGGGTTACCTGTTCGTCCAATGAAAACTAAATTAATTAAAACAACTTTTAAAGAACCTTCTATTCCTGAAATGAAAAATTTAAATGAAGTTTTATTGACAATGATAAGAAGATCAAATATTACTGGTTTCGAATTTATTTCCAAACAATATGATCATGAGGTTCAAGCAAATTCTGTTATTAAACCCTTACAAGGTAAAGGAAAAATTAATGGAGAAACTTCTGTGGTAAAACCAATATTCAACTCCAATCATGCAGTAGCAATTTCCCAAGGATTATATCCTTCCTACAGTGAAATTGATTGTTATCAAATGGCCAGTTCCAGTATCGATACAGCTGTTAGAAACTTAGTCGCCGCCGGAGTTGATATTGACAAGATCCATCTCCTTGATAATTTTTGTTGGTGCAGTTCTAATGATCCGCAAAGACTTTATCAGTTAAAAGAAGCCGCTAAAGCCTGCTACGATTTTGCCAAAATTTATGAAACTCCCTACATTTCCGGAAAAGATAGTATGTTTAATGACTTTAAAGGCTATGATGAAAAAGGTGATCCAATAAAAATATCTGTTCCCCCGACTTTACTTATATCCTCAATAGGATTAATCGAAGATGTTTTAAAAACTATTTCAATTGATGTTAAATTTCCCGGTGACCTGGTCTATATTCTTGGCGAAACTAAAGAAGAATTAGGTGGATCGGAATATTTCGCCATGAATAATTCAGTCGGTAATAATGCCCCTAAAGTCGACGGACAAAAAAACAAAAAAATGTATTTAAATTTTTTCAAAGCCAGCCAAAAACAATTAATTTCTTCAGCAATAAGTATTACTCGGGGAGGATTAGGAGTTGCCCTGGCAAAAACATCGCTAGCTGGAAAATTAGGAATAGAAATTTCACTTATCAATCTTCCCGGTAAAGTTTCCCGGAATGATTTCGCCTTATTCTCTGAATCTCAAGGAAGAATACTCATAACTGTTAACCCAAAAAACAAAACTAGTTTTGAAAAAATTATGAAAGGTAATCAATTAATACTAATTGGCCAGGTCACCAATAATCAAAAACTAGTAATTAAAGGTTTAGATAATAAAACTATTGTCAATTTAGATCTTGAAAAAATAGAAAATAATTACAAATCAACATTTAAAGATTATTAAAATATGAAGCCAAAAGTTTTAATATTATCGGGTTACGGCTTAAACTGTGAGGATGAAACGAAGTATGCTTTTGAGTTGGCCGGGGGCATAGGGCAAATTATTCATATTAATGATTTAATAAAAAATAAAAATATTATTAATGATTTCCAGATTATGGCCATTCCCGGAGGATTTGCCTATGGAGACGACACCGGTTCAGGAAATGCTTATGGTTTAAAACTCAGAAACCATCTTTGGAAAAATATTTCAAAATTTGTTTCAAAAGATAAACTGGTTATAGGAATTTGTAACGGTTTTCAGGTTTTAGTTAATCTCGGATTGGTTCCAGCTCTTAATAGAAATTATGGTGAACGTCAGGTTGCCCTGCTTCCAAATGAATCAGCCAGATACACAACAGGTTGGTTTGATTTAAAAGTTGAGAACAACACACCCTGGCTTGCAGGAATCAAAGAAATTTCTCTACCAATTGCTCATGGTGAAGGAAAGTTTTTTGCGTCGGCGGAAATATTAAAACAAATAAATAATAAAAATTTAATTGCTTTGAAATATTCAAATATCAATCCAACTGGAACTATACAAAGAATTGCCGGAATTACCGATGAAAGCAAGAAAATTTTTGGCTTAATGCCCCATCCTGAACGTGCAATGTTTTTTACCCAGCTTCCCAACTGGCCATATCTTAAAGAAAAATATTTACGGGAAGGAAAAAAATTACCGGAATTCGGACAAGGATTACAAATATTCAAAAATGGGGTAAACTATTTTAAATAACTATGAGTGATCAATTTACTATTGTAACACTTGGTAGCCATTCAGCCCTTCAAATTTTAAAGGGGGCTAAAGACGAAGGATTTAGAACTCTTGTAATTGCACTTAATAAGCAAATTTCTTTTTATAAACGATATTCGTTTATTGATGAGATTGTCGGAATAAATTCTTTTTCGGAATTTCCCGAAATCGAAAAAAAACTACGTGATAAAAATATCATAGTTATCCCTCATGGCTCTTTCGTCGCTTATCTGGGAATGGAAGGAAATAAAAAAATGACCCTGCCATATTTTGGTAATAAAAAGGTACTTGATTTTGAATTTGACCGGGTTAAACAAGGTGAATGGTTAAAAAAATCCGGGATAAACACACCTGAGGAATATAAAAATATTGACGGTGTTAGATTTCCGGTTATTATAAAATCTTTTGGGGCAGCCGGCGGTAAAGGATATTTTCTCGTTAATAACAAAGCAGATTTGAAAGAAAAAATTAAGACATTCAAAAATAAACAATATATTATTCAACAATATGTTGTTGGCGTTCCGCTTTATATTCATTATTTTTATTCTCCATTGACAAAAAGTCTGGAAATTTTAAGTATGGACCGGAGATATGAAACAAATGTCGATGCTTTGGGGAGAATTCCTTTTAATGTTGATCCGAGTTACGTCGTCGTCGGTAATAGTCCTTTGGTTTTGAGAGAATCAATGCTTCCGGAAGCATATTTAATGGGAGAAAAAGTCGTTAGACAATCACAGGAATTAATCAATAAAAAAGGTTTATTTGGTCCGTTTTGCCTAGAAACTATTATCACGCCCGATCAAAAATTTTATGTGATTGAAATATCGGCTAGAATTGTGGCAGGAACTAATCTTTTTATTGAGGGTTCACCATATTCAGATTTACTTTATAATGAACCGATGAGTACGGGAAAAAGAATTGCTAGGGAAATTAAAAATGCAATTAATGAAAACAGGTTGAACCAAATATTAGATTAAAGATGTATTAGTGTCATTCCCGCGTAGGCGGGAATCCAAGCTAAATATACATTTTAAAATGTAATCATAGACTGGATCCCCGTCTTCACGGGGATGACAAACATGTTTTATTATGAAGATAATGTCGATTATAAAAAAATATAATTTAAGTAAGTTAACAATCGCTACCCTCGGCTCTCATTCTGCCCTTGATGTTTGCCGCGGTGCCAAAAACCTTGGTTTTAGAACTTTAGTTATTACTGAAAAAGGCAGGGAAAAAACCTATGAAAAATATTATAAAACCCAAGGCGCCTTAGGCTGTGTTGATGAAATAATAACACTTAATAAATTTTCTGACTTGCTCAAACCTGAAGTTCAAAAAAAATTATTAGGAAAAAATTCTATTTTTGTTCCTAACCGTTCATTTGAAGCTTATCTAAATTTTGATTATGAAAAGATTGAAAATGATTTTAAGGTTCCGATGTTCGGGAACCGTAAATTATTAAAAATAGAAGAACGCGGTAGAAAAGAAAATCAATATTATTTACTGGAAAAGTCAGGAATAAAATATCCAAAACAGTTTAAAAATCCGGAAGAAATTGACCGGTTATGCTTGGTTAAGGTCCAGGAAAAAAAACGTGTTTTCGAAAGAGCTTTCTTTTTAGCTGAAAGTTACCAGGACTATAGCCGTCAAACTAAAGAAAAATTGGAACATGGAGTTTTTACAGAAGAACAACTAAAACAGGCGGTTATTGAAGAATTTGTTGTTGGTGTCCAGGTTAATTTTAATTTTTTCTATTCGCCAGTCTCCGACCGGTTGGAATTACTGGGAACTGATATGCGCCGACAAACAAATATCGAAGGCTTGCTGAAAATCCCCTCTTCATATCAAAATGAAGTTTCCAAAAAAATTCAGGTTAAATACGAAGAGGCAGGTCATATTGCTGTCACTGTCCTGGAATCAATGTTGGAGAAGGCCTTTGAATTGGGAGAAAGATTTGTTAAAACCAGTCAGGATTTATTTGCCCCGGGTATTATTGGTCCCTTCGCTTTGCAAAGCATTATCACCGCCGGCCCCCCTAAAAAAGATATTGTCGTTATCGATATTTCTCCACGAATGCCAGGTTCCCCTGGAATTTCCTCTACTCCATACGGGAATTACCTATATGGACAACCTATATCAGTTGGTCAACGAGTCGCAATGGAAATTAAAGAGGCGATTAAATTAAATAATTTTGCTAAAATATTATCATAATGAAAACTTTTGATTTTTCTGCATATTTATCCCCTTTTACTTGGCGGTATGGGTCAGATGAGATGAGAAGGATCTTTAGCGAAAAACATAAATATGAACTTTGGAGAAAAATTTGGATTGCCCTGGCTGAAGCTCAACATCAAGCCGGACTGGTCACTAAAGAAGAACTTGACGATTTGAAAAAAAACGAAAAAGATATTGATATAGAAAAAATTTTTGAACTGGAAAAAGATACTAAACATGACGTAGTAGCCGCTATCAAAGAATATGCCGATAAAGCGAAAGTCGGCGGCGGAAAAATTCATTTAGGAGCAACCAGCATGGATATCGTTGATAACGCCGATATGATCAGAATTAAGGAAGCTTTAGAAATTATTGAAAAAAAAGTTGTTGTTATTCTTAATTTGATTGCTGATAAAATTAATGAGTACTCAGATTTTCCCTGCCTTGGATATACCCACCTGCAGCCGGCAGAGCCGATGACCGTCGGCTACCGTTTGTCTTTTTATGCACAGGATCTATTAACAGCTTACGAGTTTATTCAATTTGCTAAAAAAAATATTAAAGGAAAGGGAATGAAGGGGGCAGTCGGAACCGCAGCTAGTTATAAAGAGTTACTTAAAGATAAAACTACAACTTTTAACCAATTGGAAACTAAAGTAATGAAAGATCTCGGGATCGATTCAGTTTTAATTAGTGGTCAAGTTTATCCCCGTCTTTTTGACTTTATCGTTCTAAATGCATTGGTCATGGTGACCTCGGCTCTTTCTAAATTTGCCGGTGATCTGAGAATTTTACAATCGCCTCTTTACGGCGAGTGGTCAGAACCGTTTGGGAAAAAACAGGTAGGCAGCTCAGCTATGCCATTCAAAAAAAATCCTATCAACAGCGAAAACATTTGTTCTCTTGCCCGTTTTGTTGCTACTCTTCCTCAGGTTGCCGGTGAAAACGCCTCCCTTTCCTATTTAGAGAGAACACTTGATGATTCAGCTAATAAAAGGATTGTAATTGCCGAAGCGTTTTTAGCGACGGATCAAATTTTAATGACGGCAGAAAAAATTATTAGTGACTTAGTTATTAATAAAGAAAGAATTAGTTTTAATTTAAATCAGTATGCGTCATTTGCCGCTTCTGAATTAATTATCTTGGAAGCAGTAAAAAATGGCGCTGACCGTCAGGAAATGCATGAAGCTTTAAGGATTAATTCTATGATCGCCTGGACCGATATTCAAAATGGTAAAAAAAATCCCATGATGAAATTATTATCTGAAGATAAATTAATCAGCAAATACCTAAATAAAAATCAATTGGAAAAATTAATGGAAGTTGAAACGCATATTGGCGACGCCCCTGAAAGGGCTAAGAAATTAGTAAAAATTATAAAAACTCTATGAAAAATATTATTGTTTCCGTGATTATGGGAAGCGATTCTGATCTGACAGTCATGAAGGAAGCCGTAGATGTGTTAAACGATTTTGGAGTTAATAATGAAGTTCTTGTTTTATCAGCCCACCGGACTTTTGAGGCAACCCGGGAATATGCACAGTCGGCCGTTGAAAAAGGAATAAAAGTAATTATCGCCGGAGCCGGCGGGGCTGCTCATCTCCCTGGTGTAATTGCCGCCATGTTTCCGCTACCTGTCATTGGCGTGCCGATTAAGTCTAAATCTTTAGATGGTCTTGATTCCCTGCTTTCAATTGTTCAAATGCCTCCGGGAATTCCTGTCGCGACCGTAGGGATTAATGGAGCAAAAAATGCCGGCCTTTTGGCGGTTCAAATTCTTTCGACATCCAATAAAGAACTGGCGGAAAAATTAAATAATTTTCGCACAAAACAAAAAGAATCTGTTCTGACTAAAACAGAAAAATTAAAAACACTCGGAGTGGAAAAATATTTAGAAATTTTAAAAAAATAA